>DATEGF010000262.1:0-26411 GCA_035280245.1 Allostellaceae bacterium | reverse complement strand
ATCGGGGGTGCTGGCGGCGGCGCCTCCCCGGGCCGGAGGATGAGCACGCCAATAACGCTGAGCCCGGCCACTGCGACCGCAGCCGCGACCAAAACCGTCCGACGCATGGGAGACCTCGACGCCTGGGTTGACGCTGACGCCGAGTGCCACGATAGGCGCGCGAACTGCGCGGGTAAAGTGACGCCGCCGCTTGACAACACGAAGTTTCGCGGCCGTTGGCTCACTCCAATGCACACAAGAATGGCGCCATCGTGACGCGCGCGTGAAATGACGGTGGCGCGTGCTGTTGAGCTGGGTTAAGCACGGCGTCGGCGACCCGATCAGAGGCAGAGCGATGCAGCGTTTCGAAGGCACCAAGACCTATGTTGCGACCGAGGATCTCCGCGTCGCCGTCAACGCTGCGATCGCGCTGGAGCGGCCGCTCCTGGTCAAGGGCGAGCCCGGCACCGGCAAGACCATCCTCGCGCACGAGATCGCGGCGGCGCTCGGCAAGAGGCTCATCACCTGGCACATCAAGTCGACCACCAAGGCGCAGCAGGGCCTCTACGAGTACGACGCGGTCGCGCGGCTCCGCGACAGCCAGCTCGGCGACGCCAAGGTCGGGGACATCCGCAACTACATCCAGCGCGGCAAGCTCTGGGACGCGTTCGTGGCGGGCGCGGCGCCGGTGCTGCTGATCGACGAGATCGACAAGGCCGACATCGAGTTCCCGAACGACCTGCTGCTCGAGCTCGATCGGATGGAGTTCTTCGTCTACGAGACGCGCGAGACCGTGGTCGCGAAGCAGCGCCCGATCGTAGTGATCACCTCTAACAACGAGAAGGAGCTGCCCGACGCGTTCCTGCGCCGCTGCTTCTTCCACTACATCCGCTTCCCCGATCGCGACACCATGACCGAGATCGTCGAGGTGCACTTCCCGGGCCTGCAGAAGCAGCTGCTCGCCGAGGCGCTCACGGCCTTCTACGAGATCCGCGAGGTCCCGGGCCTCAAGAAGAAGCCCTCGACCTCGGAGCTCCTCGATTGGATCAAGCTCCTGGTGGTCGAGGACATCTCGCCGGAGGTGCTACGCACGCGCGACCCCGCGAAGCTGATCCCACCGCTCCACGGCGCCCTCCTCAAGAACGAGCAGGACGTGCACCTGTTCGAGCGGCTCGCTTTCATTCACCGCCGCGAGCGCGGCGGCTCGTAGCGCCGCGGGCGAGCGATGTTCGCCGGCTTCTTCCTCGAGCTGCGCCAGGCCAAGGTGCCGGTGTCGTTGCGCGAGTACCTGACGCTCATGGAGGCGATGAGGCGGAACCTCGCCGAGTACAGCGTCGAGGATTTCTACTATCTGTCGCGCGCGGCGCTGGTGAAGGACGAGCGCAATCTCGACAAGTTCGACCGCGTCTTCGGGCATCACTTCAAGGGCATCGAGACCATCGGCGATGCCGGGATCGAGATTCCCGAGGAATGGCTGCGCAAGCTCACAGAGAAGGTGCTGACTGAGGAGGAGAAAGAGCTCATCAAGTCGCTCGGCGGTTGGGAGAAGGTGATGGAGGCGCTGCAGAAGCGTCTCGCCGAGCAGAAGGGCCGGCACCAGGGCGGCAGCAAGTGGATCGGCACCGCCGGCACCTCGCCCTTCGGTGCCTACGGCTACAATCCCGAGGGCGTGCGGATCGGGCAGGACGGCAACCGCAACAAGCGTGCGGTCAAGGTCTGGGACAAGCGCGAGTTCCGGAATCTCGACGATCAGATCGAGCTCGGCACGCGCAACATCAAGCTGGCGCTGCGCCGATTGCGCCAGTTCGCGCGCGAGGGCGCCCCCACCGAGCTCGATCTCGACTTGACCATCCACTCGACCGCGCGGAACGCCGGCTGGCTCGATCTGAAGCTAAGGCCGGAGCGGCACAATGCTGCGAAGGTTTTGCTGTTCCTCGACATCGGCGGCTCCATGGACGAGCACGTCAAGACCTGCGCGGAGCTGTTCTCGGCGGCGCGCGGCGAGTTCAAGCACCTCGAGCATTACTACTTCCACAACTGCCCTTACGAGGCGGTGTGGAAGGATGCGCGCCGACGCCACGTCGAGCGCACGCCGACCTCTCAGGTGCTGCACACCTACGACCAGAGCTACAAGCTGATCTTCGTCGGCGACGCCATCATGAGCCCCTACGAGATCGTGCAGCCCGGCGGCAGCGTCGAGCACTGGAATGCGGAGCCCGGCGAGGACTGGATGCGCCGGCTACTTGGTACTTATCCGAAGGCGGTGTGGCTCAATCCGGTGCCGGAGAAATATTGGCCGGGCACGCAGTCCATCGGCATGATCCGCGAGCTGATGGAAGGCCGGATGTTCCCCTTGACCCTCGACGGCCTCGACCGCGCGATGCGAAGGCTCACGCGCTGAGCTTCAAATTACTCGGGCGACGAGGGTTGGTGTGGCGGCTCGTCGCCCGAGGAAAACAATTACGCCGCGCTCGAGCTCTTCGGGCGGATATAAGCCATGCGCGCGTGCTCGGCGCAGTAGGGCTTGCCAGGGACGGGCGGGGCGTCGCAGAAGCGGAAGCCCTTGTCGCCGGGATGGCCGATCGGCCAGGAGCAACTCGGGCCCGACAGCGCGATGACCTTGGGCTTCACGATCTTTTGGATGCGCGGCCCGGGCTTGCGCTTGAGCGGCGACGGGCGCGGCGTGAGCAGCAGGCGATGCGCCTTGCCGACCACGGCGTTCTTGGTCACGCCGATCCGCCGGCCGATTTCCGCGGTCGAGTGGCCGTCTTTCCAGAGCTGGGTCAGTTGAGTAATGCGCTCGGGAGTCCAAATCGATTCCATGGGATCCCCACCGTATGCTGTGGCTCCACAGCCACCAGCTACTAGATACAGTACCATGGTGGGGCGAGACTCGCCAATACTCTTGCGGGTCTGTGGACAACTTCCGCGCACCAAATCAGACCGTCGGTGGCTCCAAGTCGTCCTCGGTGAGCTCGAGCCACATCGCGTTGAGAATCGCGAAGGCGCAAGCGAGACCGACACCGAGGATCCAGCTGAAGTACCACATGGCCCCGGTCTCTCCTTCAGTAGTGACTCTGGCGCCGCTCGACATCGACAAGATGCACGCGGCCGCGCATGAGGCGCATCACGATGCTCGTGTAGACCAGCACCACCGGCAGGAACACGAGCACCGCGATCAGCATGATGAAGAGCGTGAGCGGACTGCTCGATGCATCCCAGACCGTGAGGCTCGCCTCGGGATGCGTCGACGACGGAAGCAGGAATGGAAACAGCGAGACGCCCGCGGTCGCGATGATGCCGGCGACGCCGACGCCGCTCGCGATCAGTGCACCGACGCTGCCGCGCGGGCGTGACAACACCGCGGCGAGCAGCGGCCCGCCGATGCCGAGCACGGGAGCCGCGATCAGCGCGGCATGCACGCCGTAATTCCGCATCCACGCGCCGGTCTCGCGCGCGACCGATTTCGCGAGCGGATTGGAGGGACCCGTGTGGCTCATCGCGCCGCCGATGACGTAGCCGTCGATGCCGAAGGCGATCCAGATACCCGCGAGCACAAAGAGCACGGATGCCGCGAAGCCGGCGAAGCGGACGACCTGCGCGGCGCGCTCCGCAACCAGACCGTCGGCCTTGACGGCGAGCCAGGCGCCGCCGTGCATCGCCAGCATGGCGACGCTCACGAGGCCCGCAAGCAGGCCGAGCGGATTGAGCAGCCCGAAGAACGTTCCGCCGTAGCTGAGGTGCATCTCCCCGTCGAAGCCGAAGGGCACGCCGAGCAGCAGATTGCCGAAGGCCACGCCGAAGACCAGCGACGGCACGAAGCCGCCGACCGCCAGCGCCCAGTCCCAGAACGCGCGCCAGCGCGGGTCCTCGAGCTTGTCGCGAAAGGTGAACCCGACCGGCCGAAGGATCAGGGTCATGAGGACCAGGAACATCGCGATGTAGAAGCCGGAGAAGCTCACGGCGTAGAGGAGCGGCCAGGCCGCGAAGGCAGCGCCGCCTCCCAGGATGAACCAGACCTGATGGCCTTCCCAATGAGGCTCAATGGTCTCGCGCGCTTGTCGTCGCTCCGCATCCGTGCGGGCGACGAACGGGAGCAGCATGGCTGTGCCGAGATCGTAGCCGTCGAGGATTGCGAAGCCGATCAGCAGCACGCCCAGCAGCGCCCACCAGATGAATCGGAGGATGTCGTAATCGAGCGGCATCTCAGGCGACGTGCGGTCGCTGGGGCGCGAAGGGATGGCGGCCCGGCGGCGCCTCCTCGACCGGCGGTCCTTGTCGGATCGCGCGCAGCATCAAGGCGACGTCCATGATCGCGAGCGCGCTGTAGAACAGCACGAAGCCCGTAATCGAGCCGATCACCGCGCCCGGCGACACCGAGGACACGCCGAGGAAGGTCGGCAGCACGCCTTCCACCGCCCAGGGCTGGCGGCCGTATTCCGCCACGATCCAGCCGAACTCGATCGCGACCCACGGCAGCGGCAGGCTCAGGAGCGCGAGGCGCAGGAACCAGCGCTTCTCCAGGTGCCGTACCGAGGCGAGGTAGAAGGCGCCCGCGAAGAGCGCGATGAGATAGAAGCCGAGCCCTGCCATGAACCGGAATGCCCAGAACAGCACGGGCACGTCGGGAACGAGATCGTTCGCGGCCCGCTCGATGGTCGCGGCATCGGCGTCCACCACCGTCGGCGTGTAGCGCTTGAGCAAAAGCGCATAGCCGAGGTCGGCGGCATGAGACTCGAGATCGGTCCGCGCGTCCACGTTGTTCGGGTTCTGCCGGACAGCTTGCAGGGCTTTGTAGGCGATGATGCCGCTCTGGATGCGCTGTTGCCCCCGCTCGACGAGGTCCTTGATGCCCGAGACCGGCTGGTCGAGAGAGCGTGTCGCGATCAGGCCCAAGAGCCAGGGCACCTCGATCTTGTAGCGGGTGACGCGCTGCTCCAGGTCGGGAATGCCGAAGGCGGTGAAGCCCGCCGGCGCCGGCTCCGTCTCCCACATCGCCTCGATCGCGGCGATCTTCATTTTCTGATTGAGCGTGTCGGTGTAGCCGCTCTCGTCGCCGAGCACGACGACTGAAAGCGCGGAGGCGAGGCCGAAACTCGCCGCGACGGTGAAGGACCGCTTGGCGAAGGCGACGTGCCGGCCGCGCAGCAAATAGAGGGCGCTGATCGCGAGGACGAACATGGCGCCCGTGACGTAGCCCGCGCTCACTGTGTGCACGAACTTCGCCTGCGCCACCGGATTGAAGAGGAGGTCGTAGAAAGACGTGAGCTCCATCCGCATGGTCTGCGCCTCGAAATGGGCGCCCACGGGGTTCTGCATCCAGCCGTTCGCGATCAGGATCCAGAGCGCAGAGAAATTCGCCCCGATACCCACGAGCCACGTGACCACGAGGTGGCCGACGCGCGAGAGCCGATCCCAACCGAAGAAGAAAATCCCGACGAAGGTCGCCTCGAGGAAAAAGGCCATCAGGCCCTCGATCGCGAGCGGGGCGCCGAAGATGTCGCCGACATAGTGAGAGTAGTAGGCCCAGTTCGTGCCGAACTGGAATTCCATGGTGATGCCGGTGGCGACGCCCATGGCGAAGTTGATGCCGAAGAGAGTGCCCCAGAACCGCGTCATCGCGCGCCAGATGCGCCGCCCCGTCATGACATAGACGCTCTCCATCACCGCGAGCAGCAGCGAGAGGCCGAGCGTCAACGGCACGAACAGGAAGTGATAGAGCGCCGTCAGCGCGAATTGCAGCCGCGAGAGCTCGACGACGCTCATGTCGGTCATCTCAGCGTCTCCGACGAGAGCAGGTGTCGGGCCGTGCGCTCGGCATCGATCGCTGGCCGTTGATCGCCGCGGAAGAACAGGAGATAGAGCACACTCAACAGCACCAGCTTCAGCACGAGCACGGTCGTGATGTCGCGCCGCAGGCGGGGTACCGTCATGACAACAAAACGTAGCCTCGGGCGCCGGGATAGCAATAGGCCAGATCGCCGCTGACCAAAACGGGTCGCGTCATCATTGACCCGGGAGAGCAGGCGGGCCCAGACTCGCCTCCCGCCCGATGCTCGCCCTCATTGCAACTCTCGCCATCCAGGCGCTCGTCTCCATGAGCGTGCTGACGCCGTCCGTGCTGGCGGCACTTGCCGCGCCCGATATCGGCGTCGCCAGCGAGCGCATCGGGCTCTTCACGGCGCTGGTCTATGCCGGCGCCATCGTCTCGTCCGCGAGCAGCGGTGCGCTCCTCGCGCGCACGGGCCCCTTGCGCTTGAGCCAGTGGTGCCTCGGCTTCTGCGCCCTCGGGATGAGCGTGGCCTCGCTCACGTTCCTCCCGGCGGTCATGCTGGGCGCGGTGCTGATGGGGCTCGGCTACGGGCCGGTAACGCCCTCGAGCTCGCACATCTTGATCCGCCAGACCGCGCCCGAGCGGCGGTCTCTGGTGTTCTCGTTCAAGCAGACCGGCGTCCCGGTCGGCGGCATGCTGGCGGGCTCGATTGCGGCACCCGTGGGTCTGGCGATCGGCTGGCGGGGTGCGGCGCTCTGCGTCGCGGTTGCGAGCCTGCTCTTGGCGCTTGCGGTCGAGCCGCTGCGGGCCCGGTTCGACGCCGCCGATGGCACGCGCCCGACGACGGCGCAGAGTCCGCTCGCGGGGATTCGGCTGGTGCTGCGCACCCCCGCGCTCCGTCGGCTCGCGCTCTCGTCGACGACCTTCGCCGCCACCCAGCTCTCGATGGCGACCTTCCTGGTGACCTTCCTCACCGAGCGCGCGGGGGTTCCGCTGGTCAGGGCGGGGATCGTGATGGCGGTGGCGCAGGGCGCCGGCGTCGTCGGCCGCATCCTGCTTGGTTGGGTTGCCGATCGCGTGCTGCGCCCGGGGCGCGTGCTGGCGCTCCTCGGCATCGGCATGGCGATCGCGTCAGTCGCCACCGGCCTGATCTCGTCGGCTTGGCCGCTGACCGCGATCTTCGTGGTGACGGCGATCCTGGGCCTGACCGGACTCAGCTGGAACGGCGTCTATCTCGCGGAAGTCGCGGTGATCGCGCCGCCGGGGGCGGCGGGCGCCGCGACGGGCGGCGCGCTCTCGATGACATTCCTCGGGATCGTGCTCGGCCCGGCGCTCTTCAGCGCCGTGGTGAGCCTGAGCGGCAGCTACACACTCGGCTTTTGCATCGTCGCGGCGGCCGCCTTCATGGGTGGCCTGCTCGCGTCCAGCGTCGGCAGTTCTAGATCAGCTTGACCGACGAGGCCTCACGGCCACGCGGCGCTTCCGAGACCATCATGCGGACGTGCTGGCCGGGCGCCAGCATCTCGATGCCGGAGCGGCGCAGAGCGGTCACATGGACAAAGATGTCCTTGCCGCCGTCGTTCGCGACTACGAAGCCGAAGCCGCGCGCGGGGTCGTACCACTTCACGACGCCATCGAGGGATTCCGCTGGACCCCGGCTCTCGCCGCCCCCGCGCTCGCGCGGATGCGACCGCGAAGGCTGGGCGGTGGAGGTGTCGATGCTGAGGACCGCGACCGCGGCTCTGCCCTTGGCGCCTTGCGCGCAATCGAAGGTCACCGTGGCGCCTTCGGGTGCTTGCGTGAAGCCCGAGCGCTCGAGCACCGCCAGAGGCAGGAACACATCGCCGCCGCCGTCCGATGCGACGATGAAGCCGAACCCCTTGTTGCGGTTGAACCACTTGATGGTGCCGGTCAGGCGCGTGCTATCGCCAGGCGGCAGATCGCCCTCGGGCGGCCGGAAATTGCTCATGGACTCACCAGCGACTCTCCGCCCTCCCCCTGGGCGCCTCGCCCGGCACCCGCCGGGGGGCGTAATGCCGGCCGGCGCCACCGTCTTTCTTACGGGTGAAATGCCCTTGGGGCAAGGGCGGACGCACGTTCTCGGTGCGTCGCCGTCGGCGGTACGATCAGTCCGCGGGACGTGCCGCGTAAATCATATAGTTAACGCCGAGATCGCCGCCGAGGCGCCATTCGCCGGCCAAGAGATCGTAGGCGAGGCCGCGCATCTCCCGTACGTGCAGGCCTTGGCGGCGCAAACCCGCGGCGAATTCCGAGGGCCGAACGAACCGGTCCCATCGATGCGTGCCGCGCGGAAGCCAGCCGAGCACGTATTCGGCGCCTACGATCCCGAAGAGGAAGCTTTTGGGTGTGCGGTTGAGCGTGGCGCCGATGAACGAGCCGCCTGGCCGAAGCAGCGTCGCGGTTGCCTGCAGAAAGGCGTCGACGTCCGCAACATGCTCGATCACCTCGAGCGCCAGCACCGCGTCGAAGCGTTCGCCGGCGGCAGCCAATTCCTCGGCGCTCGCCTGTCGATAGTCGATCTCGAGATCGGCGCTGCGAGCGTGGGCGCGCGCCACGCCGATGTTCGCTTCGGCGGCGTCGATGCCGGTCACGCCCGCGCCGAGCCGCGCGAGTGGCTCCGTGATCAGTCCGCCGCCGCAGCCGACATCGAGAATGCGCAAGCCATCGAAGGGGCGGAGGCTCCTCGCGTCGCGTCCGAAGTGCGCCGTCAGCGTCTGACGCAGGAAACCGAGGCGCGCGGGATTGAGCCGGTGCAGCGGCGCCATGGAGCCCCGCGGATCCCACCACGTCTCCGCGAGCGCGGAGAACCGCGCGACCTCTGCCGGATCGATGCTGGGCGAAGGCGCGCTCATCGGGAATACCCTAGATTTTTCCGCATGTTGCCTATGCTTGCCTCGCTGCCATCCGCGAGAGTATGTATGGGCGCCCTTTGGGGGGCAATCCGGCCTCTGCTGAACCCTTTCACCCCCGCGGACTCGACGGCTGATGGCGCGCATCGTGCAGAAATTTGGCGGCACCTCGGTGGCCGATGTCGACCGCATCAAGTCGGTCGCGCAGCGCGTGAAGCGCGAGGTCGACGCCGGGAACGAAGTCGCGGTGATCGTCTCGGCGATGGCCGGCGCGACCAACCAGCTCGTGGACTGGACCAGCGAGACCAGCCGACTCCATGACGCGCGCGAGTACGACGTGGTGGTGGCCTCCGGCGAGCAGGTGACGGCGGGACTGCTGGCACTCGCGCTGCAGGAGATCGGCGTCAATGCCCGCTCCTGGCTCGGCTGGCAGGTGCCGATCCGCACCGACGGCGTCCACGGCAAGGCGCGCATCCAAGAGATCCCGACCGACGACCTGATCCGCCGCATGGGCGAGGGGCAGGTGGCGGTGGCGGCGGGCTTCCAAGGTATCGGACCCGACAACCGGATCACGACTCTAGGACGCGGAGGCTCCGACACCTCCGCGGTGGCGCTCGCCGCGGCGCTCCACGCCGATCGCTGCGACATCTTCACCGACGTTGACGGGGTCTACACCACCGATCCCCGCATCGTTGCGAAGGCCCGCAAGCTCGATAGAATTACCTACGAGGAGATGCTGGAGTTCGCCTCGCAGGGCGCCAAGGTGTTGCAGACCCGCTCGGTCGAGATGGCGATGAACCATCGTGTGCGCTTGCAGGTGCTGTCGAGCTTCATGGACGTGCCGGGAACTCTGGTGGTAGACGAGGACGAGATCGTGGAAAAGCGCGTCGTAAGCGGGATTGCATACAATCGCGACGAGGCGAAGATCACGGTGCAAAAGGTCGCCGACCGGCCGGGCGTCGCCGCCGCGATCTTCGGCCCGCTCGCCGATCATGCGATCAATGTCGACATGATCGTCCAGAACGTCTCCGAGGACGGGAAGTTCACCGATCTCACCTTCACTGTGGGGAAGGCGGATCTCGAGCGCGCGGTGAAGGTGCTGGAGGCAAAGCGCGCCGATGTGGGTTTCGCCGCGCTCAAGCCCGACCCCAACGTGGTGAAGATCTCCGTGATCGGAGTCGGCATGAGGAGCCACGCCGGCGTCGCCAAGGAGATGTTCCACGCGCTCGCGGCCAAAGGCATCAACATCCAGGTGATCTCCACGTCCGAGATCAAGGTGAGCGTGCTCGTCGCCGAGGAGTACACCGAGCTCGCGGTGCGCGCGCTTCACACGGCCTACGGCCTCGACGCCGATTAAGCCGATGGCCCGCATGGCGACGCGCCCGGCCAGCAGCAAGCCCCAAGCGGACGGCGACGGCGGGCCCGACGCGGAGGCTCGGTTGCGCGCGCGCCGACACCTCGATCGTCTCTGGCGCCGTGGGCGCGAGTTCCTGGGCACCGAGCTCGCGATCATGGGCGGCGCCATGACCTGGGTCTCCGAGCGCAACCTGGTGGCGGCCATCTCGAACGGCGGCGGCTTCGGCGTGATCGCCTGCGGCGCGATGAATCCCGAGCAGCTCGACGCCGAGATTGCGGGCACGCTGGCGATGACCCAGAAGCCTTTCGGCGTGAACCTGATCACGCTCCATCCGCAGCTCTCCGAGCTCATCGACGTCTGCATGGGCCAGCGCGTGGGTCACGTGGTGCTGGCGGGCGGGCTCCCTAATGCGGCCGCCGTGCAGCGGATCAAGGACGGCGGCGCCAAGCTGCTCTGTTTCGCGCCCGCGCTGGCGATCGCACGCAAGCTCGTGCGCATGGGTGCGGACGCCATCGTGATCGAGGGCATGGAGGCCGGCGGCCACATCGGCCCGGTCTCCACTGGCGTACTCGCACAGGAGATCCTGCCGCATGTGCGCGACGTGCCGGTCTTCGTCGCGGGCGGCATCGGCCGCGGCGAGGCGATCGTCTCCTATCTCGAGATGGGCGCCTCCGGGGCGCAACTCGGCACCCGCTTCGTCTGCGCCCATGAATCGATCGCGCATGCCAAATTCAAGCTCGCCTTCATACGCGCGGGCGCCCGCGATGCCGTGCCCTCGATCCAGCTCGACGCGCGCTTCCCCGTGATTCCCGTGCGCGCGCTCGCGAACGCGGGGACTCAGCGGTTCCTCGATATGCAGAAGACCGTGCTCGACCGCTTCAACCGCGGCGAGGTCTCGCAGAAGGACGGTCAGCTCGAGATCGAGCATTTCTGGGCGGGTGCGCTGCGGCGCGCGGTGATTGACGGCGACGTTGAGGCGGGCTCCGTCATGGCAGGCCAGAGCGTCGGCATGGTGACCCGCGAGCAATCGACCCGCGAGATCCTGGAAGAGCTCGTGGACCAGGCGGTCGTGGCGCTTGCGGCCCGCGAGCTCGAAACCGATGGCGCCGATCCCGGCCCGAAACGACGAGTCCCCGACGAGGAGCGGGTCAGGGCAGGCGGGTAATGGAACCCAGTCCCGCCATCACCGGCTCCCGACGGCTCCTGCGCCGCCTCCGGGACGTGATGGCGGGCTCCGGAACCGCGCAGGAGCGCCTCAACACGATCGTGCGCCTGATCGCCGCCGACATGGTGGCGGAGGTGTGCTCCTGCTACATCCTCCGCGCCGGCGAGGTGCTCGAACTCTTCGCGACCGAGGGCTTGCGGCCCGAGGCCGTGCACCGCACGCGGCTCCGCGTCGGCGAAGGCATCGTCGGCGTGATCGCCGCCACCGCGCGCTCCCTCGCGCTCGCCGACGCGCAATCCCATCCGGATTTCGCTTATAGGCCGGAGACCGGCGAGGAGATCTATCACTCGATGATGGGCGTGCCGATCGTGCGCGGCGATCGGGTGCTCGGCGTCCTCGTCGTGCAGAACCGCACGCAGCGGAACTACGCCGAGGACGAGGTCGAGACGCTCCAGACCATCGCCATGGTGCTGGCGGAGCTTGCAGCGAGCGGCGACCTCGTGAGCCCGAACGAGCGGGTGCCCGGCGACGGCATCGGGATGCTGCCCGTACGGCTCGACGGGGCGCGGCTCAATCCTGGCCTCGCGCTGGGGCCGGCCGTGATCCACGAGCCGCGCGTGCAGATCAAGCAGGTGGTCGCGGAGGACCCGCAGGTCGAGCTCGAGCGGCTGCGCGCGGCGGTTGCCTCGATGCAGAGCGCGATCGACGCGCTGCTTGCCGAAAGCGACATCGCCCGCGGCGGTGAGCACCGCGACATCCTCGAGACCTACCGCATGTTCGCGGCCGACCGCGGCTGGATCCAGCGCATCCACGAGGCCATACGCGGCGGCCTCACCGCCGAGGCCGCGGTGCAGAAAGTCCAGGACGACACGCGACATCGAATGAACCAGGCGAGCGATCCCTATATCCGCGAGCGCCTGATGGATCTGGAGGATCTGACCAACCGCCTCCTGCAGCATCTCACGGGGAAGTCGATCTCCGCCTCGCTCTCAGAGCTCCCGGAGGAATTCGTGCTGGTGGCGCGGTCGCTGGGCCCCGCGGAGCTGCTCGATTACGACCGGCGGCGGCTGCGCGCGGTAGCGCTCGAGGAGGGCTCTGCCACCGCTCACGTCGCAATCGTCGCGCGCGCGCTCGATATCCCGATGGTGGGGCGGCTCCGCGGCGCGCTCAACCGGATCGAGGCCGGCGATACGCTGGTGGTGAACGGCGACGAGGCGCAGGTTCTGGTGCGGCCGAGCGAGGAGATCCTCCAGGCCATCGATCTCGCGCTCAAGGCGCGGCTCGGCGAGCGGGCGCGCTATGCGGCGCTCCGCGCGCTGCCCGCGGCGACGCGCGACGGTGTCGTTATCGACCTGCAGCTCAACGCGGGCTTGACGCTCGACCTGCCCCATCTCGACGAGACCGGTGCCGGCGGCATTGGGCTGTTCCGAACTGAGTTGCCGTTCATGATCCGGAATGCGTTTCCGGGCGTCAAAGCGCAGGCCGAGCTCTACGCGCGCGTCTTCGAGCAGGCGCGCGAGCGGCCGGTGGTGTTCCGCACGCTCGATATCGGCGGCGACAAGGTGCTGCCCTATCTGCCCGAGACCGAGGAGGAGAATCCCGCGCTAGGGTGGCGCGCGCTCCGCATCTCGCTCGACCGTCCGGCGATGCTGCGTCAGCAGGTGCGCGCGCTCTTGCGTGCGTGCGCGGGGCATTCGCTCAGCGTCATGTTCCCGATGGTGGCCGAGGTCTCGGAGTTCGATGCGGCGCGCGCGATCCTCGAGCGCGAGCTCGAGCGTGAGCGCAAGCGCGGCAGCGCCGTGCCGAGCGCGGTCAAGGTCGGCGTGATGCTCGAGGTGCCGGCGCTGCTCTTTCAACTCCCGATGCTGCTGCCGCGGGTCGACTTCGTCTCGATCGGCACCAACGACCTCGCGCAGTTCCTGTTCGCGAGTGATCGCGGTAATCCGCGCCTCACCGATCGCTACGACACGCTGGCCCCCGCCTTCCTGCGTGCCATCCGCGAGGTTGCGCGCGCCGCGCGCGAGCATGGCGTTCCCTTGAGCGTCTGCGGCGAGATGGCGGGCTCGCCGCTCGATGCGATGGCGCTGGTCGGGCTCGGCCTGCGCACGCTCTCGATGAACCCCGGCGGGATCGGTCCGGTGAAGGCGATGATCCGCAGCCTGACACTCGCTCCGCTGGAGGAGTTCCTGGGCCATCACCTCGGCGCCCACGACCACAGCCTGCGCGTCAAGCTCCGGGCCTTTGCCCGGGATCACGGTGTCGCGGTTTAACCCCCTCGCAAGGATGAATGCGCTAAGATTTTCGGCCCGGACCCCGCCGCAGGCGTTGCGATAAAGCGCCGTAACTGATAGATATTGTGGCTCCGGCGGGAGCGGGTGCCCGGCCGACGAGGATCCAGGAAATTCTGCCTCGGGGGAGAGCGGAGAGGTTCGCGCGAAATGGGGTTTCTTTCGCGGTTCAGTCGCGACGAATTCGACGACACCGAATTTGAGGACGAGTTCGATCTCAGCAACGCGGCGCTGAAGCGGTCGCACAGCGTGGGCGCCCTGTTGCGCCAGGCCCGCCAGGGCTTCGGTCGCGAGGTCGGTCAGATCGGCGCAGCGCTGCGCATCCGCTCGTCCCACCTGCAGGCGATCGAGGACGGCCGGTACGAGGATCTCCCCGGGGGCACCTATGCCATCGGCTTCATCCGGACCTATGCGGAGTATCTTGGCCTCGACGGCCCCGAGATGGTGCGCCGCTTCAAGCAGGAGCTCGAGGGCCAGGAGTTCAAGAATGACTTGAGCTTCCCGATGCCGGTGGGCGAAAGGCGCATCCCCGGCAGCACGATGCTGCTGGGCGGCGTCATCATCGCCCTCTGCGGATACGGCATCTGGTACTACGCATCGTCAGGCGACCACAGCCGGACCGAACAGGTTGCGGCTGTGCCGTCGGCGCTCCTGGCCCCGCCGTCCGATGGCACTTCACTGCCTCCGGCCGATGCCGCCGCCTCACCCTCGACGGCGATGGTAACCCCGGCGAGCGCCGCAGCCGCGGCCCCGGCCCTGGTCCCAGCCACGCCGCCACCGCCGCCTCAGACAGCGTCCGAGAGCGCGGTCTCCCAGACGATCTTCCTGGCCCAGGCGCAGGCTCGCACGCCCGCCTCGCCGCCTCAGCCCCGCGGCCTGCCGCCACCCGCTCCCGACAGCCAGATGGCGAGCCTACCCACGCCGGCGGCGGCCACGCCGGCCGCGCTAGCGCCCGTCGACCCCGCCCACCTCTTCGGTGAAACCAAGGGTGCATACCGGATTGCCTTGCGTGCGACCGCGGATTGCTGGCTGGAGGTCCGCGACGGCGAAACGATGCTCTTCAAGCGCATGCTTCGGCCGGGGGATGTCTACCGGCTCCCTGACAAGGCTGGCTTGGCGATGCGGGTGGGAAACGCCAAGGGCGTCGAGGTGTCGGTTGACGGCAAGGTTGTGCCGAGCGCCCAGGTCGTTGATTTGCTTCGCAAGACGGTCGCCATCGATCCCCGCGAGATTCTGGCCGCGGGCGGCGGGGCGAAGGGCGTCCAATAGCACCTCGCGACCAACCGTCGCGTTTTGCCGGCACCCTGGAAACGCGCTATAACGCGGCCCCATATCGGTCCCCATGCAGCCGGTGCTGTCTGACGAGCCTCCAGTGAGGAGCAGTTCCCCATGACGGTGCGAGCCTATCGAGAGATTCTACGCCGGAAGAGCCGCCAGATTCGCGTGGGCAAGGTTCCCGTCGGCGGCGACGCGCCGATCACCGTCCAGTCCATGACGAATACGCTCACGACCGACGCCGAGGCGACGATCCGGCAGGTCGATGCGCTGACCCGCGCCGGTGCCGACATCGTTCGCGTCTCCTGCCCCGACGAAGGCTCGACCGCTGCGCTCAAGGAGATCGTGCGCCGCTCGGAGGTGCCGATCGTCGCGGACATCCATTTCCACTACAAGCGGGCGATCGAGGCCGCCAAAGCCGGCGCCGCGTGCCTGCGCATCAACCCGGGCAACATCGGCTCCTCCGAGCGCGTGCGTGAGGTGGTGAAAGCCGCGAAGGATCACGGCTGCTCCATGCGGATCGGCGTCAATGCCGGCTCGCTCGAGAAGGACCTCCTGGAGCGCTACGGTGAGCCCTGTCCCGAGGCCATGGTCGAGAGCGCGCTCAATCATGCGAAGATTCTCGAGGACAACGACTTTTTCGAGTTCAAGATCTCCTGCAAGGCCTCCGACGTGTTCCTCGCAGTGGCGGCCTATCAGCAGCTCGCCGAGGCCTGCGACTATCCGCTCCACCTCGGCATCACCGAGGCGGGCGGCCTGATCGGCGGCACGGTCAAGTCATCGGTCGGGCTCGGCATGCTGCTTTGGGGCGGCATCGGCGACACCATCCGCGTCTCGCTCTCGGCGGACCCCGTCGAGGAAGTCAAGGTCGGCTACGAGATCCTGAAGTCGCTGCAGCTGCGCCGGCGCGGCGTCACGGTCATCGCCTGCCCATCCTGCGCACGTCAGCAGTTCAACGTGATCAAGACCGTGGCGGCGCTCGAGGAGCGGCTCGCCCACATCACGACGCCGATCACGCTCTCGGTCATCGGCTGCGTCGTCAACGGGCCCGGCGAGGCCCGCGAGACCGACGTCGGCTTCACCGGCGGCGGCAACGGCACGCATCAGGTCTATGTCGCGGGCGTGCCGGACCATCGCCTTAAGGACGTCGACATCGTCGAGCACCTGGCGAAGCTCGTCGAGGAGAAGGTCCGCAAGATCGAGGCCGACAAGGCCGCCGCACCGCCTCAGGCCGCGCAGTAGCCGCCGCTCGACAGCTCCGATGCCCACCCTGCAGCCCGTCCGCGGCACACAGGATCTCCTGCCCGCCGAGCAAAGCCGTCACCGCCGCGTGATCGAGACCGCGCGGTCGATCTCGGCGCGCTACGGGTATCAGGAGATCGCCACGCCGATCTTCGAGTTCACCGAGGTGTTCTCGCGCCCGATCGGTGAGACCACGGACATCGTGGTCAAGGAGATGTACACGTTCCGCGACCGCAGCGGTGACGTGATCACGCTGCGGCCCGAATACACCGCAAGCATCTGCCGCGCGATCATCTCGAACGGTCTCACCCAAAGCCTGCCGCTCAAGTTCTTCGCGAGCGGTCCGATGTTCCGCCACGAGCGACCGCAGAAGGGTCGCTTCCGGCAGTTCCACCAGATCGACGTGGAGCTGATCGGCGTGCCGCAGCCGCAGGCGGATGTCGAAGTGATCGAGATCGGTGCCGAGGTCCTGCGCGAGCTCGGCATCCTCGATCGCACCGTCCTCGAGCTCAACACGCTCGGCGATACGGCGAGCCGGCGCGCCTACCGCGACGCGCTGATCGATTATTTCCGGCGATATCAGGGCGAGCTCTCCGAGGACAGCCAGCGCCGCCTTGAGGTCAATCCGCTGCGCATCCTCGATTCCAAGGACGAGAACGATCGGCGGATTTCCGCGGGCGTCCCGAGCTTCGATCAATACCTCAACGACGAGAGCCGGAAATTCTTCTCTGAGGTCCGGGCCGGGCTCGATCACCTCGGCATCGCCTATCGGCTGAGCCCGCGGCTAGTACGCGGCCTCGACTATTACTGTCACACCGCCTTCGAGTTCGTGACCGAGCATCTCGGTTCTCAGGGCACGGTCCTCGGCGGTGGCCGATATGACGGCTTGATGGCGCTGCTGGGCGGACCCGAGACACCGGGCGTGGGCTGGGCCGCCGGTATCGAGCGCCTGGCCATGCTGACCGGAGAGCCGTCGCCGCCGCATCGGCCGGTGGCGGTCGTGCCGGTCGGCGAGCAGGGCGAGGCTGCGGCGCCGAAGATCGCGCGCGACTTGCGTCGTGCCGGATTCCACGTCGACCTCGGCTACGCCGGCAACGTCAGCCGGCGCATGAAGCGCGCCAACAAGATCCACGCGCGGGTGGCGGTCCTGATCGGCGAGGACGAGCTTGCCCGCGCGGTCGCGACCGTGCGCGACCTCGACGGCGGCAACCAGTCCGAGGTGCCGCTCTCTGAGCTCGCCGAGCGCCTCGCGCCTTACCGCTAGGGTGCCTCCGCCATGCCCGGCGACACAGCCGGGACGGGCGGGAGACTGCTCGTCATCGGCGCCGACCACCGGACCGCGCCACCAGCCTGGCGCGATCGCTTCGCCGTCATCGAGGCAAACCTCGCGGAAGAACTCGACAGGCTGCGGGCGCGAGGGCTCGGGGACCTGACGCTGCTCGCGACCTGTGATCGGATCGAGCTCATCACGACCGATGCCGATGTCGCGCGACTGCGCCAGGGCTTCACCGCCTATCTCGCCGAACGGCTGAGCGCCACGCAGGTGGAGCTCGCAGCGGCGCTCTATGCGTACGAAGGCGCGGCGGCGCTGCGCCATCTCTTCTCGGTGGCGAGCTCGCTGGAGAGTCTCGTGCTCGGAGAGCCCCACATCCTCGGCCAGCTGCGGGCCGCGCACCGGGCGGCGAGCGATGCCGGCTTGGTGGGCGGTGACCTCGAGGCCGCCCTGCAGGGCGCCTTCGCGGCGGCTCGGCGCGTGCGCCGCGAGACCCGGATCGGCGAGCGGCCGGGCTCTATCGCGGCAGCGGCGCTCGATGTGGCCCGCGAGATTCACGGCGACCTCGACCGAGCCGTCGGCGTATTGATCGGGACCGGCGAGATGGGCGAGCTGATGCTGGATCAGCTCCGCCTCGCGGGCCTCGGCAAGATGGTCGTGTCGGGTGCGGTGCCCGCGGTCGAGGCGATCGCCGCTCGACTATCCTGCCCGTGGGTTGCGCTTCCGCCCACCGATACCCTGCTGGCCGAGGGCGATATTCTGATCGCGGCCGCGACTGGTGGGCCCCGGATGCTGTCGGCCGGCACGATGGCCGCGGCACTCCGTCAGCGCCGAAGGCGACCGGTCTTCGTCATCGATGCCGCGATCCCGCCGACGGTAGAGCCCGCCGTCAACGATCTCGACGGCGCATTCCTCTATACTCTCGATGATCTCGAGCGGGCGGCGATTGCAGGGCGAAGTGCGCGCGAGACCGCGGCGACGGAGGCGCGGGCCGTGCTGGATGACGAGCTCGCGGCGTTCCAGCGGCGACGGGCCGAGCGGGCGGCGGTACCGGCGGTCACGGCGCTCAGGAGCCATTTCGAGGCCGTCCGCGCCGCCCTGCTGCGCGATCAGCCCGGGCTTGACGCGGAGGCGGCGACGCGGCTTCTCGTCAACCGCCTGCTGCACGCGCCGTCGGAGGTGCTGCGTGGTCTCGCGGCGTCGGTAGGCGACGCTTCGGATGCCGAGGCGCTGGCGCGGCGGCTGTTTCGGCTCGACCGCGACAAAGGAGAGGAAGACCCGTGACGACGCTCGCCTCACTCGATGCCAAGCTCGACCGAGTGGTGCGCCGCCACGCGGAGCTGGCCGACACCCTCGCGCACCCTGACACCGCCGCCAGCGAGTTCGGCAAGCTCTCGAAGGAGTATAGCGACCTCACGCCCATGGTCGAGGCGATCGCCGAGCTGCGTAATGTCCAACGCGAGCTCGCCGATCTCGAGCAGATTCATGCCAACGAGTCTGATTCCGAGCTCAAGGCAATGGCCCAGGCGGAGATTCCGATACTGCAGCGGCGCATCCCCGAGATCGAGCAGCGCATCAAGGTGATGCTCTTGCCGAAGGACGAGGCCGACGAGCGGAACGCCATCCTCGAGGTGCGCGCCGGCACCGGCGGCGAGGAGGCCGCGCTGTTCGCGGCCGTGCTGCTCCGTATGTACCAGCGCTACGCCGGGATTCGAGGCTGGCGGTTCGAGATGCTCGACGTTTCCGAGACCGGGCTTGGCGGCATCAAGGAGGCGAGCGCCGAGGTGACCGGTCGCAACGTCTTCGAGCGGCTCAAGTTCGAGTCGGGCGTGCACCGCGTGCAGCGCGTCCCCGAGACCGAGGCCTCGGGCCGCATCCACACCTCCGCTGCGACCGTCGCCGTACTGCCGGAAGCCGAGGAGGTCGATATCCATATCGACGAGAAGGACCTGCGGATCGACGTATTCCGCTCGAGCGGTCCCGGTGGTCAGTCCGTCAATACCACTGACAGCGCCGTGCGGATCACGCATCTCCCGACCGGCATGGTGGTGAGCCAGCAGGACGAGAAATCGCAGCACAAGAACAAGGCGAAGGCACTCAAGGTACTGCGCGCGCGCCTCTACGAGCGCGAGCGGCAGGCGCGCGAGGCTGCGCGTGCCGCCGAGCGCAAGAGCCAGGTCGGCACTGGCGACCGCTCCGAGCGCATCCGCACCTACAATTTCCCGCAAGGGCGCGTCACCGATCACCGGATCAATCTGACGCTCTACAAGATCGACAAGGTCGTGAACGGCGAGGCGCTCGACGAGATCATCGACGCGCTCCTCGCCGAGGACCAGGCGGCGAAGCTCGCGGAAATGCAATGACGGTTGCGACCGCCATCACTGTCGGGACCGCGCTCGCGGAGGCGGCGGCGCAGTTGTCCAGCGCCGGAATCTCGGACGCCCGCCGCGAGGCGCGGCTCCTTGTTGCGACCGCGCTCGACTGGGACGCGGCGCGCGTGCTGGGCTTCCCCGAGGCGGAGATGACGACCGCTGCGGGCGAGCGGCTCGCGACCCTGCTCGCACGGCGGAGCGCGCGCGAGCCGATCTCGCGGATCCTCGGCCATCGCGAATTCTGGAGCCTGCGGTTCGAGCTCTCGCCGGACACGCTGGATCCGCGCCCCGACAGCGAGACCCTGATCGAGGCGGCGCTCGCCGTGCTAGAGGATCGCGACCGGGCCTATCGCGTCCTCGATTTCGGCACCGGCACGGGGTGCCTCTTGCTGGCGCTCCTCTCGGAGCTGCCGCGGGCGATCGGCACTGGCGTCGATCTCTCCGATGGCGCGCTCGAGATGGCGCGGCGGAATGCCGCGGTTTTGGGCCTCGGCGGGCGCGCGCAATTCCTGTGTGGAAACTGGGGCGATCCCGTGTCCGGCGCGTGGGACGTCATTCTGGCCAATCCGCCCTACATCGCCTCCGACGACATCGGTCGGCTCTCGCCCGAGGTCGCGCGATTCGAGCCGCGGCGTGCGCTTGATGGCGGTCGCGACGGGCTTTCGGCCTATCGCCTATTGGCGCCCACGATCTCGCGGCTCCTCGCGTCGAGCGGTGTTGCGGTGATCGAAATCGGCGCCGGCCAGGCGCAAAAGGTCGCGGCGCTCATGGCCGGGGCGGGGCTTGCATTGCGCGCCATCCGGCACGATCTTAGTGGCGTGGACCGGTGCCTCGTGCTGGGGCGTGATTAAGGCTTTTGGGCCCGCCCCGAGCAAAAAGTTGTTGGAATGTTAACCGGTTCCGACTAGCTTTGACCCATGATGGTGGAGCCGGGGGCTCCCAGCGCCGAGGGCGCCAGACAGATTTCCTCTTGACGAAGAACCGGCGTGAATTCGCGCGACAGCGGAAGAGCGCCCAGTGCGGCCACGTGCCAGGCGTGGCATTTCAACCAAGCGGGGGATGATGTCCTACCAAGACTTCAAGGGCATGATGAGACAAGGCCAGGGCAAGCGGAACCGCGGCCGGCACCACAATGGTGGTGGCGGCCATCATCAGCAGCAGCAGCAAGGTAACCGGCCGCGCCCGCCGCATCGGGTGCAAGTATTCGACAGCAGCGGACCGAGCGTTAAGATTCGCGGCAACGCCTACCAGGTCTTCGAGCGCTATATCGCGCTCGCACGCGAGGCGGCGTCGGCGGGAGATCGCATCGCCGCCGAGAATCTCTACCAGCATGCTGAGCACTACTTCCGCGTCATGAATGCGGACGGTAACGGGCAGGGCAACCAGATGGTGCCGCCGCGGCCGATGACGCCGGCAGACACCGAGATGACCCAGCCGGAGCCCGAGACCGACGGGGCCCAGCAGCCTGCGGCCCAGGCTCAACCTCAGCCTCAAGCTCAGCCGGAACAGCCGCCGCAGAATCGTCCGAGCGATCTCGTCGAGCACTGAGCGTAGACGCTCGCGGACGAATGTCCCTGGAGATACCAGGGTCTTGAGTCCTCTCTGAAGACGTCCCATATCCGGGAGTGAAAGCGGACGACGCTGCCGCATAGCGGGGCGTTGCCCAGCGGTTCACGCGGAGCGGGGTCGTCATGGATTTTGAGAAATACACCGAGCGCGCGAAGGGATTCGTGCAAGCGGCGCAAGGCTTGGCGCAGCGCCGAGGTCATCAGCAAATCACGCCCGAGCACCTGCTGAAGGCGCTCCTCGAGGACAAGGAAGGCCTTTGCGCCAATCTGATCCGCGCGGCCGGCGGCGATCCCGCCGCGGCCTCGAGCGGGGTCGATGCGGCGCTCCAGAAGATCCCGAGCGTCGAGGGCAGCGGCGCCGGGCAGACCTATCTCGCGCCGGAGATGGCGCGGCTCTTCGAGCAAGCCGAGAAGATCGCGGAGAAGGCCGGCGACAGCTTCGTCACGGTGGAGCGGTTGCTCTTCGCGATGACCATGGCGCGCGAGAGCGCCGCCGCGAAGGCGCTGGCGCAAGCGGGCGTCAATCCGCAGAGCCTCAATCACGCGATCGAGCAGATCCGCAAGGGCCGCAAGGCCGATAGCGCCACCGCGGAGGAAGGCTACGACGCGCTCAAGAAATACGCGCGCGATCTGACCGCGGCCGCGCGCGAGGGCAAGCTCGATCCCGTCATTGGCCGCGACGAAGAGATCCGCCGTACGGTCCAAGTGCTGTCGCGGCGGACCAAGAACAATCCCGTGCTGATCGGCGAGCCCGGGGTCGGTAAGACCGCGATCGTCGAGGGCCTGGCGCTTCGGATCGTGCACGGCGACGTGCCCGAGAGCCTCAAGGAGAAGCGCTTGCTCTCGCTCGATCTGGGCGCGCTCGTCGCCGGCGCCAAATTCCGCGGCGAGTTCGAGGAGCGCCTGAAGGCGGTCCTGCAGGAGATCACCGCGGCCGCCGGCGAGATCATCGTCTTCATCGACGAGCTTCATACGCTCGTCGGAGCCGGCAAGGCCGAGGGCGCGATGGACGCGTCCAACATGCTGAAGCCGGCGCTCGCGCGCGGCGAGCTCCATTGCGTCGGCGCCACCACGCTCGACGAGTACCGCAAGCACATCGAGAAAGATGCGGCGCTCGCGCGGCGATTCCAGCCGGTGTTCGTGAGCGAGCCCACGGTCGAGGACACCATCTCGATCCTGCGCGGCATCAAGGAGAAGTACGAGCTGCACCACGGCGTGCGCATCACCGACGGCGCCATCGTCGCCGCGGCGACGCTTTCCAACCGCTACATCACCGACCGCTTCCTGCCGGACAAGGCGATCGACCTCATGGATGAGGCCGCCGCGCGGCTGCGCATGGAGGTGGAGTCGAAGCCGGAGGAGGTCGACGAGCTCGACCGCCGGATCGTCCAGCTCAAGATCGAGCGCGAGGCGCTCAAGAAAGAGGGCGACACCGCCTCGAAGGATCGCCTGAAGAAGCTCGAGACGGAGCTCAAGGGCCTCGAGAAGAAATCGGCGGAGTTGACGGCGCAATGGCGCGCCGAGAAGGACAAGCTGGCGGGCGCGCAAAAGCTCAAGGAGCAGCTTGACCAGGCGCGCGCCGAGCTCGACCGCGTGCAGCGCAAGGGCGACTGGACGCGCGCCGGCGAGCTCACTTACGGGATCATTCCGGACCTCACGCGCAAGCTCAAGGAGGCCGAGGCCGCCGAGAGCCACCGCATGATCGAGGAAGCCGTCACCGACGCGCACATCGCCGCGGTGGTCTCGCGCTGGACCGGCATCCCCGTCGACAAGATGCTGCAGGGCGAACGCGCGAAGCTCCTCAAGATGGAGGATAACCTCAAGCGCCGGGTGATCGGCCAGGACGAGGCGGTGATCGCGGTCTCGAACGCGATTCGCCGCGCCCGCGCCGGCTTGCAGGATCCGAACCGTCCAATCGGTTCGTTTCTCTTCTTGGGCCCGACGGGCGTTGGCAAGACGGAGCTGACGAAGGCGCTCGCGGAGTTCCTGTTCGACGACGAGAGCGCGCTCGTGCGTATCGACATGTCCGAGTACATGGAGAAGCACTCGGTCGCGCGGTTGATCGGTGCGCCGCCGGGCTATGTCGGCTACGACGAAGGCGGTGCGCTCACCGAGGCGATCCGGCGGCGGCCATATCAGGTGATCCTCTTCGATGAGGTCGAGAAGGCGCATCCGGACGTTTTCAACGTGCTGCTGCAGGTGCTCGACGACGGCCGGCTCACCGACGGCCAGGGCCGCACGGTCGATTTCCGCAATACGCTGATCGTGCTCACCTCGAACCTCGGCGGCGAGATCCTCGCGAGCCTGCCGGAGGGGAAGGAGACAGCCTCTGTGCGCAACGAGGTGATGGAGCTGGTTCGCGCGGCCTTCCGGCCGGAGTTCCTGAACCGGCTCGAGGAGATCCTGCTGTTCCGGCGCCTCAGCCGGAAGGACATGTCGGGGATCGTCGACATCCAACTCGCGCGCCTGCAGAAACTGCTGAGCGATCGCAAGATCACGCTCAAGCTCGACGATGCCGCCAAGCGCTGGCTCGCCGGTCAGGGTTACGATCCCGTCTATGGCGCGCGGCCCCTGAAGCGCGTGATCCAGCGCGAGCTGCAGAACCCGCTGGCGGGCCTCATCCTCGAAGGCCGTATCGTCGATGGCGAGACCGTCAAGGTGACCGCTGGCGAGGGCGGTCTCGCGATCGCGGGGCAGGTCGCTAAGGCAGCGGAGTAGTGCGAAACGCTCCCGAGCGGATTTGCTCGGGAGCAACGCACCGGCCATGATGCCTCCCTCCATCAGTGAGGGAGGCGGCGGTGCTCAAAGGAAAGTTTGCGTGGGTGACGGGCGGCGGCAGCGGTATCGGTCGCGCCGGCGCGGAAGAATTGGCCTCCGCCGGCGCCACGGTGATCGTGAGCGGCCGCCGTGCCGCCGAGCTCGAGGAGGTCCGGCAGGCGATCACCGCGAAGGGCGGTTCGGCGGAAGTCCAGCCGCTGGACGTGACCGACAAGCGCGCCGTCGCCAAGGTCGGCGCCGACATCCTCAAGCGGCACGGCCGCGTCGATATCCTCGTGAATAGCGCCGGCATGAACGTGCCGCATCGCTTCTGGAAGAACCTGACGCCCGACAGCTTCGAGTCCGTGATCTCGGCCAACCTTCAGGGCTCGCTCAACACCATCGCGGCCGTGCTGCCGAACATGCGCGAGCGGAAGGATGGCCTCGTCATCAACATCTCGTCCTGGGCCGGCCGCTTCGCTCACCTCCTCACCGGTCCCGCCTACAACGCGGCCAAGCACGGCGTCGTCGCGATGACGCTCACGCTCAACATGGAGGAGTGCGTCAACGGAATCCGCGCCTGCGTGATCTGCCCCGGCGAGGTCGCGACGCCCATCCTCAGGCATCGGCCGAAGCCGCCGAGTGCCGCGGAGATGGCGCGCATGCTGCAGGCCGAGGATCTCGGCCGCACCATCCGCTTCGTCGCGGAGATGCCGCCGCGCGTCTGCCTCAATGAGATCGTGATCAGCCCGACGTGGAACCGCCTCTGGCTTGGCGGCGAGGATATTCCTGTCCGGCCGTGAGTGAGATCAGTTGCGCGCGGCGGCGACCTGATTGTCTCGACGGAGCGAGAGCGCCTGGCGATCGAACTCGTCCGCGACCGCGCGGAAGGCCCGCAGCTCGCGGCCCGCGAGCATGGGTCCCGGCATCATCTTGATCGAGAGTGGATTCACCTGGTCGCGGTTGACCCGGACCTCGTAGTGAAGGTGCGGGCCGGTCGCGAGACCGGTCGCGCCGACGTATCCGATCACCTGGCCCTGGCGGACGTGCATGCCGGATTTGATGCCGGCGGCGAAGCGGCTCATGTGCGCGTAGGCGGTCTCGTAGGTGGCGTTGTGCCGGAGCAGGACAAAATTGCCATAGCCCGCATGGGGGCCCACCTGCTCGACCACGCCGTCGCCGGCCGCGAGGATCGGCGTGCCAGTCGCAGCGCCGAAGTCGATGCCGCGGTGCATGGTGCTGTAGCCTAGGATTGGGTGCATCCGCATTCCGAAGCCCGAGGTCAGGCGCGCGCCGTCGATCGGGGTTCTGAGCAGCGCTTTGCGGACGCTCTGGCCTTGCCCGTTGAAATACTCGGCGACGTGCGTGCCGGCGACCACGTATCGATAAACGCGAATCGTCTTGCCCGAGAGCGTCATTGCGGCATAGACGAGGTCGCCCGTCGCGACGGTTCTCCCGCTGGTGTCCGCCATGCGCTCATAGAGGAGCTCGAAGCTGTCGCCGGGCTGCACTTCGCGCTGGAAGTCGACGTCGTAGCTGAAGGCCCGGACCATCTCCGAGAGCAGCGGGAGTGGCACATGAGCCTGGACGGCGGCGTCATAGAGACTGGTCTTGATGACGCCGATAGCGTAGCGCGGGACGCGCGTGAGAGTGCGCGTCTCGGCGGATGCCGCGAAATGTCCGTCCGCGCGGCGTGTCACCGAGATGATCCGATCGAGGGCGGCCTCGAGCTGGACGGCTTGCAGTCGCCCTTGGCCAAAATCGATGGTGATCTCCTGATCGGCTTTGAGCGCGCGGGGATTCCAGTGGCGCAGGATCGCTGCCATCGCTTCCTGTGCATCCGCCTTCGATGCGCCGGTGCGAACGAGGAGGCTGGTGAGGGTCTCGCCCCGTCGCGCGTGGACGATGTCGGTTCTTGTATCGGCGGAAGCCGCGGGTTCCACCGTCTGGGCGAACAACGTGCTGGATGCCATGACCAGGACGATCGCCAGGCAGGCCGAAAGCGCGTTGTGAGCTCTCAAATGTCCCCCTCGCATTTGTCTTCCGCGGGTCATGAGCCGCCACACCAACCCTCATGACCCCGCGTGGCCGCGCCAGTACGCCCGTCGAGCAATGACAGAAGAGGGGCCGGGGGTCAATCGGAAGGTCCCTTAAAATCAGTGGATTAACGCTGATGCGTCATCGGGTTGGGCCAGATGACAAGATGATGAATTTTAAGTTTGACAGGCCCCAGGCGAGGAGCCTATAAGCGCCCCCTCCTCGGCGACCCCCTTGGGGTCATCGAGCCCTGTTCTTTGACATCGTGGATAATTGGGAAGGGATGTGCAGGCGGTGGTGCATTGGCACTTATCTGCGTGCGCATCTTGGAAGGAATTAAGTCAATTCCGGACCTGATGCGGCGTGAGATGTGCTGGGGTCATTGGGTGGTTGGTTGGGCTGGTCCTGAGAGGGACGAGCTTGAGCGATCATCTGAGGCTAACGTGAGAGTTTGA
>DATEGF010000261.1:0-15587 GCA_035280245.1 Allostellaceae bacterium | reverse complement strand
CGCTGGGATCGGCGAGTACATGGACCAGCCCGTGAAGCATTACTCGAGCGGGATGTACGCGCGGCTGGCGTTTGCGGTGTGCGCGCATGTGGATGCGGACGTGCTGGTGGTGGACGAGGCGCTCTCCGTGGGCGACGGCGCCTTCCAGCAGAAATGCATGCGCTTCCTCGCGGAGTTTCGTCGACGCCGCGGCGCCGTGCTGTTCGTCTCTCATGACAGCCGCACAGTGACGAACCTCTGTGACCGCGTGCTGTGGCTGGAGCGCGGTGCGGTGCGCGCCGCCGGTCCGGCACGGGACGTCTGCCGGCAATACCAGGCAGCGCTTTCGGGCGATCTGCAGCCCCTCGGGGCTGTCATCCAGGATACCGGAGAGGACCGGCCCCTTGGGGCGCGCGAGCCGGTGCGGGATCCCCGCTGGGTCGGCGCGAATGTGATCGAGCTCGATGATTTCGATCCCGACGCCCCGTGGTTCGGCCATGGCGGCGCCACGATCGAGGACGCGGGGTTCTACGAGCCGGACGGCCCGCGACTTCGACGCCTCATCGGCGGTGCCGATGTCGAGCTTCGCATCCGATGCCGCGCGGAGCGTTTGCTCACGCGGCCGATCGTCGGCTTCATCCTGCGCGATCGGCAGGGGCAGAATATCGCGGGCGACAACACGCATTTGAGCTACTGGTCCGATCCGCCGCGGGTGGCGCCCGGCCAGGCTTTCACGGCGAGCTTCCGCTTTCAGATGCCCTACCTCGCCGCCGGCGACTATTCTCTGGCGCCCTCGATCATCGAGGGCATCCAGACCGATCACGTCCACCTGCAATGGATCGAGGATGCGATCTGGCTACACGCGGTCAAGAGCCCGATCCGCCGTGGTATCGTTGGCGTGCCCATGAAGGAGATCCGCCTCGACGCGCGCTGAATTCCACTTGCACATGCGCCTGCTGCCGGTCGCGCAGCCGACTCTGCCGCCTCCCGTGGAGCCATCGCCGATCGAGCAGATCGACGCGACCGTGGCCGGGTTCGGAGCCGGTGCGGCGCAGATCTTTTTTCTGGCCTTGAGCGACTTCCCGCAGTCGCTGGCAGAACCGATCCTGACCGCGGCCGAGATGGAGCGCGCGCGACGGCTGGTGACGCCACCGGTACGCCGTGGCTTCGTCGGCGGGCGATGGCTCCTCCGGTCAGTTCTGGCGGCGCTTACCGGTGCGGAGGCGCGCTTGCTCGACATTCAGGCAGGAGCGCACGGCAAGCTGTTCCTGGTCGGGCACGAGCGGCTCGCGGCGTCCTTCAACCTCTCGCATTCCGGCGATCTCCTCGCCCTCGCGCTGGTGCGAGGGCGACGCATCGGCATCGACATCGAAGCAGAGCGGCCGCTCACTGATGCCGCGCTGTTGGCGCGCCGCATTCTGAGTCCGCGAGAGCGCGAGCGGTACGACGCGTTGCCCATGAGCGCCCGCGCATCCGCCCTGCTGGTAGCGTGGACACGCAAGGAGGCCGTGCTCAAGGCCGTGGGCACTGGCGTCTCCGGCGGCTTGAGCACGGTCGAGGTCCTCGGAGACAGCGTCGTTCGGCTTGGAGAGACTTGGTCCGTGCGATCGCTTGGGATGCCACCCGGCTTTCATGGCGCCATCGCGATCGATCGCGACGTGCTCAGCCCGTTGACCTGGCAGGCTGTGCCTCAACGCGAGAGTAACGCCTGAACGCTCCGCACCATCCGCGCCGCCACGCGCTCGGGGGCGAACTCCTTCGCGTAGTCCTGCGCGGCACGGTCGAAGGCCGCGAGGTCGAGCGTCCCGCCGTCGAGGCGCAAGTGCCGCGACCCACCGGCGCCGAGCGTCGAGATCAACTCGACGAGCGCCGCCGCCAGCGCTGCCCGGTCGCCCGTCGGAACCATGCGGCCGAGTCCACGGGCGATCACGGGCAGGTTGTAAGCGGCATAGCCTACGGGGATTGAGCCGGCCCGAAGTCCCTCGATCACGGGCCGGCAGAACCCCTCATGATAGGAGGGGATGACGAGCAGATGGGCCGCATGGAAGAGCTCATCGAGCCGTGCGTCCGCCACGGCGCCCGCGAAGCGCACGACCGACGAGAGACCCCGCTGGATCACCGCGGCTTTCACCGCCGCCACGTGCGCTGGATCCGAGTACTCCTCGTTGCCGGCGATATCGAGCTGGAACGGGATCGTCGTGCGCCGGCGCGCGAGATCGATCGCCTCGATCAGGTCCTGGGGGCCCTTGCTCGGCACCAGCCGCCCGAGGAACAGCAGCCGCACCGGTAGCGCTGGCTTGTGGGCGATCGCGGCGGCCGCGGGGCGATCGACGGCAAGCGGGATCACCTCGATCCTCTCGCGAGCGATGCCGCGCGCGATCAGATCGTCGGCATTGGTCGGGCTGACGGCCCAGAACCGATCGACCTGTCGAAAGGTCCCCAACTGGCGAAGCGATCGCTCGACGAGTGCCCGTTGTTGCGGAGCGACGAACTCGGGCGGCGTCACGTTGTGGAACTGCACGATATGCGGGACGCGCCCGTCTCCGTGCGCGACGGCGTCGAAAAGCGGGCTGAACACGCCGAACGCGAAGATGCGGACATCGGCTGAGCGATAGGCGCGATGGGCCTCGAGCGCGGCCGCATCCTGAACCTCATGAGCGCGCAGCTCGAAAAAGTCGCACCGCGGCGCAAGGACCTCGACCTCGAATCGACCGGTATCGCGAAAGGTCCGGGCGATGTCGCGCACCGCCAGCGAGATCGCGTCGTAGCGGGCGACGACCGAGGCGACCACGGCGATCCGCACCCGCCGCCCACCGAAGAGCCTCACGTTGGCGCGCCTATTCGGCTGCGGCCTGCCGCGGGGTCCTTGCGGCGGCCCGATGCGTGGCGGCGGTATCTGAGAGAAATGCCGCGACCTCGAGCGCCATGCGCTCGGGCATGAAGCGCTCCTCGTAGCGGCGGCGGCCGGCGGCTCCCAGCCTCTGGCGCAACGCAGGGTCCTCGATGAGCCGCGTGACGCACTGTTCCAGCGAGACTGGGTCGCCCGGCTCGGCCAAGACGCCGGTCTCGCCATCGATCACCACCTCCGACATGCCGCCGGCACGGCAGCAGACGGTCGGCTTGGCGAACATCATGGCCTCCAGAAGGATCAAGCCGAAGGACTCGAACCGAGAGGGGGCGACGAAGATGTCGCAGGCGCGATAGAAGCCGCGCAAGGCGTCCTCGCTCACCTCGCCGTGGAACCGGATGCGGTTCCGGATGCCGGCGCTCGCGGAGCCGGTCTCGAAGCGCGCACGATGGCTGAGCCCGTCAGGACCAGGGAGCGTGTCGTCCCCGACGATATCGAGGTAGAGATCGGGAAAGCGCCGCAACAATTGCTCCGCCGCGTTGAGAAGAACATCGACGCCCTTGCGCGCTTCGAGCCGGCCGACGAAGAGCAGTCGAAGCGCGCCCGGTGGCACAGTCACGGGCGGTACGAACGGTCGTGCACGCCAGTCCTCCGCGCCCTGCGGGATCAACCGTGCGCGCGGGCGCAAGCTCACCCCATAGTCGAGCTCGAGTTGGTGCGCGATCGCATCGCTGAGCGCGCGCAGTCCAGGCGCTTCCGACATCACGTATTTCTCGAGGGCCATGACTGGTCGAGCGACGGAGGCCATGTAGGCATCGTCGGCTCGGAGCGAGGCTTGCGCGGTCAGCAGCTCGCGCATGGCCGTGTGCAGCTCGACCGCCACCGGGAATCGCCGGTCCATCAGAATGGCCGCGCCCTCACAGTCCCAGAGCGGCGCATAGACGCACTCGACCGGCCTGCGCGCAGCGATCCGCTCGACCGCGCCGAGCATCGCTGCCGCGTGGCTCCAGATGCCCTGGGGCACGGTCGATCCATCGGAGAGCGCAGGCGGTTTCGCCGGCCGCGGCATGACGCGATGCACCCAGATTCCAGCCTCGAATTCGACCCGGTCGTGCCCGGACGCACGGGTCAGGACGTGCGCGTGGTGGCCGAGAGCGGCGATGGCCCGCGCAAGGCGCGGCACCGAGCGGGCGATGCCGGCCATCGGAGCGGGCGGATAATGCTGCGTCAGGAAGCAGAAGGTCTTGCGGCCGCCCGCGGGTGCCGGCGCCGTGAACGGGAGAAACGGTGCGGCATGCTCGCTCAATGTCTCCGGCCGTAGCAGTTGGCGAGTGCCGCCAAGGCCCCGGGTGAGCCCGTCGCCCCAGGCCCGCGCGACCTCCGCATGGAACCGCGCGAGATCGGCCTCGGTCTGCTCGCCGTTGGCGATGTCGCGCTCGAGGACCCCGCGGTGAAAGCCCACGAAGACCGTGACGTCGCGCACGATCGCCGCCATGTCATGATGCGCGCCGCCGTTCATAAGCGCGAAATAGATCTTGTTCTTGACCGTTGGGTACCAGTGGCGGAGCCGGCGCTGCTCCGTGCGGCGGCCGCCGGGTGCGAGTTGATGATGCACATAGCCGCCGGCGACCTGCGCGATCTTGTGGCCGCGGTCGATGAGGCGGCAGCAGAGGTCCGTCTCCTCGAGAAAGTATTCGTACTCCTCGTCGAAGCCGCCGAGCTCGCGAAGCACGGCTCTCCGGAACGAGCAATTGGTGCCGAGGAGCGCGGGGAAGTCCGGCGTGCCCGGGATATTGAGCTCGGGTGCCGCGCGATCCCAATCGACTTTGGTCTCGCCGAAGCGGTTGGTGGTCGAATAGCGCCACTGGAAGCCGACGCCGGTGTGATCCAGCACGAAACCGCCAGCAGCATCGATCTTGGGCCTCTCGTAGGCGCCGGCGAGGTCGCGGAGCCATTCGGCTTCGGGCACGGCGTCATCGTCGATGAAGGCCACGATATCCCCGGCGGCGAGCGCGACGCCGATGTTCCGGGAGATGGCGAGATTGCGTACGGAGCAGTGCGCCACCTTGATTTGGCCCTGCCAGGGCTCCAGCACGTCCTCGGTGCCGTCGGGTGTGGGCCCGCGGACGACGCACACCTCGAAGTCGGGATAGTCAAGGTGCCGCAGGCTTTGGAGAGTCCGGGCCAGGCTCTCGGCGCGATCGTCCGTATTGATGACGATCGAGAATGATGGTGGTTTGGGCATATCCCTTGGGCCGGCGGGCGAGCGGCATTCTCGCCAACCTCCATCCTCCGTCAAGGCGGCCTGCGACAAATCGTGGTGCGCGCGCGTGCACCACGGAAGCCGCTTGCCCGATCGTCGCATTCAGCCTAGAGACGAGCCCCGTGAGCGAGACGATCCTGGTGACGGGCGGCGCCGGCTATATCGGCAGCCACGCCTGCAAGAGCTTGGCGCGGGCGGGGTATCGGCCCGTCGCCTATGACAGCCTCGTCCGGGGTCACCGCGAGGCCGTGCGCTGGGGTCCGCTCGTGGAGGCGGATCTCGCGGACGCGGAGCGGCTCGCCGATACCATCAAGCGTTTTGACGTGGCCGCCGTGATGCACTTCGCGGCCTTCGCCTATGTCGGCGAATCGATGACCAATCCTGAGCTCTATTTCCGGAACAATGTCGGCAACAGCATGCGCCTCCTCGAGGCCATGCGCGGCACCGGCGTGCGGCACATCGTATTCTCGTCGACGGCCGCCATCTACGGCATCCCCGAGCGGGTACCGATCCCCGAGAGCGCGCCGCATCGGCCGGTCAATCCCTATGGCGAGAGCAAGCTCATGGTGGAGCGGATGCTGCACTGGCATGGCGAGGCGCACGGCTTCACCCACGCGGCGCTCCGCTACTTCAACGCCGCGGGGGCCGATCCCGACGGCGAGATCGGCGAGGAGCACGATCCCGAGACCCACCTGATCCCGCTGGTGCTCGAGGCGGCGCTGGGACAGCGGGATCGGATCGACATTCTCGGCACCGACTATCCGACTCCCGACGGGACGGCGATCCGCGACTACATCCATGTGCAGGACCTGGCGGACGCCCACGTGAAGGCGATCCAGCACCTGCTGCGTGGCGGCGCGAGCCTCGAGCTTAACCTCGGCACCGGCGCGGGGCACTCGGTTCGCGAGGTGATCGCGGCCGCCGAGCGCGTCACCGGGCGGCGGGTTCCCCAGCAAGAGGCGCCCCGGCGCGCCGGCGATCCGCCGGCGCTCGTCGCGGAAGCACGCCGGGCGCGTGAGGCGCTCGGCTGGGTGCCTGCGCTCTCGGAGATAGACAGCATTCTATCGACCGCCTGGCGCTGGCACAGCCGCCGGGGCGGCTGATAAACCGCCGGAGTCGCGGAGTCGGGGCTGACATCGGGTCGCGATCTCCGCTACCTTGTCGCACCGCGAGGCCGCACGAGGGAGCCCCATGGCATTCGACCCCGAAGAAGTGAAGCAGCAAAAGCGTCCGCAGGGCCTGCCGTTCCGGATCAACAAGATCGGCCATGTCGTGCTCAACGTCAGCGACATGCGCCGGTCCGTCCGCTTCTACACGGAGATCCTGGGTTTCCAGGTCTCGGACGTCTATCCAGACGGGATGGTGCCTGGCGGCATGGTCTTCATGCGCTGCAATCCAGACCACCACGGCGTGGCGCTGGTCGGCATCATGCCGGGGCAATCGCACAACATGGAGCTCAACCACATGGCGTTCGAGGTGGGCACCCTCGACGAGGTGCTTCGCGCGCGCGACTTCCTGCGCGCGAAGAAAGTGCCGATCGATTTCGAGGGGCGCCGCCGCGCGGGTTGCCAGATCGCGGTCGAGTTCCGCGATCCAGACGGGCATCGCCTGGAGATCTATTGGGGGCTCGACCAGATCGGCAGCGACGGACACGCGCGCCCCTCGACCGAGTGGAAATGGGCGCACACCCTCGAGCAGGCGGTCACCGATCCCGTCCGCGGCCAGGACACGACGCTGATGAATCCGGCGCTGGCGAAGGCTCAGAAATAGCGGTAATGGCCGATGATCGTCCAGGAGAACAGGACGTCCTCCAGCCGCGCTCCAGCGCCGATATTGTGCACGATCTCGTAGTCGCGGGTATCGACGGCGCGGGTGTCTGTCACCACCCCGATGTGCAGCACGCCGTTGCCGAGGTCCCAAGCGACGATGTCGCCGGGCACGTAGTCCTCGGCCCTCTTGGTGATCGGCAGCGACTTTCCCTTGCGCGCGAAATAAGTCATGAGATTCGGCACGCGCCGGTGATCGATGTTGGGGTCGGGCGCGCGCAGGTGCCACTGCTTGGGATAAGCCGCGAAGTCCCGCGCCATGTCCTCGTGCACCTCCTTCTGGAGGTCGACCCCCGCGCGGCGGAACGCACGCACCACCACGTCCGCGCAGATGCCACGGTCGGGCGGCGGATCGCCACCGGGATAGGCGAGCTGCACATAGGCGGGATCGTAGAGATGCGTGTAGCCGGTCTGCTCGACGGCACCGGCCACCACCTGCGCGATCTGGCGTGACGGCGGGGTGGTGCCGTAGGAGGTGCCGGTCCCAAAGCGCAGTAATCCGCCAGCCCCCAGGCACAACAATCCCACCAGCACGGCTGCTCGCGCCGAGCTGCGCATCGCTCAACCTCCCGATCCGCCACGCCGCGACGCAGCGCGGCTGAATTCAACGTCGACTGTCGGGGAGTTTTGCGGCGAATCTAGGGCGTGGCCGCGTCAAATTTGCGCCGGCCGTTCGATCACGCCGCCGGCGAGGAAGCCGCCGTCGACGCCGAGCACTTGCCCCGTCACGTAGGACGCCTCGTCGCTTGCGAGGAACAGCGCGGCGGCTGCCACTTCGGCCACGGTGCCGTAACGGCCGAGCGGCAGGCGCTTGGTCCAGATCGCGCGCTCCGCGGGCGACACCATGGTTGCGATGAGTGGCGTCTCGATCGGGCCCGGCGCGATCACATTGACGCGGATCTTGTGGGGAGCGAGCTCGACGGCCATCACCTCGCTCATGGTGACGAGCCCGCCCTTGGACGCGCCATAGGCGGCGCGCCCAAGGTTGCCACGCAGCCCCGAGATCGACCCGATATTGATGATGCTGCCGCCGGTCCGCGTCATCGTGTGCGCCGCCGCTTGGCTCATCAGGAACGTGCCGCGCAGGTTCACCGCGAGAATGCGGTCGAAGAGCTCGACCGGCGTCTCCAGGAACGGCTTGTTGGCGCCGATTCCCGCGCAATTCACCAGCACATCGATGCGCTCGAAGCGCGCGAGCACGGCCTTGGCGAGACGCCCGATGCTGGCGGGGTCGGTGACATCGAGCTTGTGGCGATGGAGCCTCGCGGCGCCGACGCCGAGTGTCTCCTCCGCGCAGGCGAGATCAGCGGCGATGGTTTCCGCTCCTTCGGCCGCATAGCGCTCGGCGATGGCGGCGCCAATACCGCTTGCGCCACCGGTGACGATCGCGATCTTGTCCTTGAGCCTCATGCCGCGATCCTCGCGGGGAAATGCCGCCACCGCAAGAGCGGGCTATAGTCGCGGGAACGATCCGGGATCCCGTCATGACCGACAGCAAGACCGAGGCCGGCGAGCGGTACCGGTCCAACCTGCAGGGCGAGATCGACGGCGCCGCGCTCTACAAGGCGCTCGCCGACGCCGAGGAGAGCCCGCAGCTCGCCGAGGTTTATCGGCGGCTCGCCGCTGTCGAGGAGGCGCACGCGGAGTTCTGGCGGAAAGAGCTCACGCGGGTCGGTGCGCGGCTGCCGGCGTTGCGGGCGGGCTGGCGCACGCGGTTCCTGATCCGGCTCGCGCGCTGGTTCGGGCCGACGTTCGTCCTGCCGACGGTGGCGAGCCTGGAGCGGTCGGACGTCAGACGCTACGACGCCCAGCCCGAGGCCGCGGCGAGCGGCCTGCCGAGCGCCGAGCGGTCCCACTCGCGCGTGGTGGCGGCGGTGCTGGAGAACGCGCCCAAAGGCGCCATCGGGCCGGCGCTCGCCAAGCTCGAGGGCCGGCATCGGACCGTCGGCGGGAACGCGCTCCGCGCGGCCGTGCTGGGCGCCAACGACGGGCTGGTCTCGAACCTGAGCCTGGTGATGGGTGTCGTGGGCGCTGAGGTTGCGGAGCATGCGGTGCTGCTCACGGGTCTCGCGGGCCTGGTGGCGGGTGCCGCCTCGATGGCCATGGGAGAATGGCTGTCGGTGACGAATTCCCACGAGCTCTTCGAGAGCCAGGTCAAGACCGAGGCGGATGAGCTCGAGCAGAATCCCGCGGAGGAGCAGGAGGAGCTGGCGCTCATCTATCAGGCGAAAGGCCTCGGCCAGGACGAGGCGCACGCGCTGGCCAAGCGGCTTCTCGCCGACCGCAAATCCGCCCTCGACACATTGGTGCGCGAGGAGCTCGGCCTCGACCCCGGCGAGCTCGGCGGCTCACCCCATGTCGCCGCGGGCACGTCCTTCGGCCTCTTCGCGGTGGGCGCAATCGTCCCGGTACTGCCGTTCTTCTTTCTGGTCGGCTCCGGGGCGGCCGTTGCGAGTCTCGCGCTCGCGGGCGCGGCTCTCGCCGTCATCGGCGTCGCGACCTCGATTTTCACCGGCCGCGGCGCCGCCTTCTCGGCGCTCCGCCAACTCGTCATCGGCTACGTCGCGGCCGGCATCACTTTTGGTATTGGCAAGCTCCTGGGCGTCAGCTTGGGCGGTTAGGGGCGGCAGTTGAGTGCCGGCGATTCGCCGCTTGTCTCCAATGCATCGACGAGTGCCGCGCCGAGGTCGGCCATGAATTCGCGGCAATCGCCGCCGTCCCAACGACGCGGCCTTCCCACATGCGCTGCCACTGTGAGCGGCAGTGGCACCACGGCCCCCTTGGGCAGGACGCGATCCATGCCGCTCAACGTGACGGGAATGACCGGAACGCTCGGATGCCGGCGCGCCAGATAAGCGACGCCGGCCTTGAGTTCGCTCATGCGGCCGGGTGTGCCGCGGGTGCCCTCGGGATAGAGGACCAGGATCTTGCCGCTGTCGAGCGCTCTCGAGCAGCCCGCGAGAGGGTCGCCCTCCGAAGGCTGCCATGAGCGGGTGACCGGAACGGCGCCCATGAGCCGCCGTGCAATCCACCCAATCAGCGATCCCGCGCGGAAATAATCCCGCGCCACCACGGAGCCGAGGGACGCTGCCTTTTCCGACGAAAAGAGCGCGAAGAGGGCGAGGGTGTCGAAATGACTATTGTGGTTGGCGACGAGGATCGCGGGTCCGGACCGCGGCAGCCGATCGCCGTGGGTGACGCGCAGGCCACAAAGCCCGCAGATCAATGGTCGGATCACGAGGCGATGACACCACCCCTGCAGTCGGCTTCCCATCGCCATCGCCTCAGTGCGCGAGGACGAGGTAGTGGTAGAAGAACGGCGCCGAGAACACGAGGCTGTCGGCGCGATCGAGTGCACCGCCGTGGCCCGGCAGGAGCCGGCCCATGTCCTTGATGCCGAGATCGCGTTTCACCGCAGAGATGGTCAGTCCGCCGAGGCAGCCGAGGATGCCGAGCGCAGCGCCGATCGCGAGGCTCTCGCCGGGGCTCATGGGTGTGAGGTAGGGACCGAGAGCAGCAGCGGCGAGCGCCGCCGTGATGAGGCCACCGACGTATCCGGCGATCGTCTTGTTGGGGCTGATCCCGGGCACTGCGAGGCGCCGGCCCAGGCTCTTGCCGGCGATATACTGCGCGACGTCGCCGATCTGGCACACGAAGACGATGAACAGCAGCAACCCCGGCCCACCCGCGATATAACCCAGCGAGGCCGGCCTCGCGGCGATCAGCGCCAAGTGTCCGAGCGCCACGATCGCGATCATGACACCCCAAATGATCAGCGCGGAACTGCGTAGGAAATTCTGGGTGCGACCGCGCATCGCAACGATCGCGCCAAGCACCGCCAAGGCGGCGATCGGCACCATTGCGGCGGCGTCCGCATGCCCGCGCGCGATCCAGCCGTACTGCAGCGGGATCGTTGCGTAGGCAACGAAGAGCCCGGCGCGGTCACCGGCATGAAATGGCGTCACGCTCAGATACTCGCGCAGGACCAGGAAGCTCACGAGCGCCAGGAACGTGAGCGACGCGACTCGACCGAGGATCAAACAGACGCTGAAACTGGCGGCCATTATCCACCAAGAGCGCAGCCGTGCTCTCAATTCCGGCAGGATTGGCGAGCTCGCTATCCAGCTCGGACCGCCGAACACCCGGATTGCGGCCACCGCGACACCCACCGTCGACGTCGCGAGCAGCAGGAGAGCGAAGATTCCCGTCAGAACGAGGACGAGCGATGGCGACACGACACTCAGCATCATGACCCGGTCTCCTCGAGCGCGCGGTTCAGGCGATTGCATGCCGTTACGGCGAGCAGAATCAGGATCAGGACCAGCGCCGTTGGCGTCCAGGACGCCGGGGCCAAGCGCAAAGCGGCGGCGATCGCAAGTGCGGCGAAGAACGTGCCCCGGACGACTTTGCTCATCGGTCCGTCATAGCGACGGCTGCCGCCGATGGCGATCGATGACAGGCCCGCCACCTCGACGAGCACACACAGCATCACGGCGCATACGATCAATGCCGCTGGCATCTCGGGCCGGGCCGCCAGGGGCAGATAGAGCGCCATGTCCTCCGCCGGGGTCGCAAGCTCGTTGAGCAAGCCGCCGAGCGGCGTCTTCATGCCGCGCTCGCGGGCGATGATGCCGTCGATGTGGTTGAACGCGAGGCGTGCCAGCATTGCAGCGAGCATCGCTAAGATCGGCCAAGTCTCGGTCGGGAAAGCGAGAACGAGCACGCCGGCAAACGTCGACGACGCCAGGCTCGCGAGCGTGAGCGCGTTGGGGCGCACGCCGAGGCGATGAAGCGCGTGCGCTGTCGGCCGGAACACACGCTCCAGGATGGGCTTTGTGTCGGGCAGATCGAGCATGGCTGCGGGCCGCGGCTCTCCGGGGTTCGATTACCGCATCAAGATGTGTCGAAGCTGGCGATCGCCGAGCGGCATCGCGGCACCGGATTTGAACGCGCGCCACAGCCACTCGTAGGGCGTCCCGCAGTGCTCGGGCGGTAGCACGTCAGCCGCGCTGTCGCGGCGCCAGCGCGATCCCGCATAGCGGAGCGCGGCGCGATAGATCGCGGCCGCCTGGCGCGAGACTGCTTGGCCGCAATAGAACCGCTCCGCCAATTCCCGGAGCGCCGCATCGCGCTTGCGCATGGCCTCTTCGAGCCACCACGGCACCCCGCCGCGCGGCCAGACCAGGCCAAGCGCATCCTCGATGCTGCCGCGGCGATGCGACAGGAACTCGTCGAGCGATTTACCGAGCCAGGCTGCGAGGCTGGCCGGCAGAGGCTCGCCCGTGCTGCAGCGGCGAGCGACCTCGCGCAGATTGTCGATTGGTGAAGGCATCTTCTTCCTCCGTAGAATGAACGTTCATTCATTACGAGAGAAAATGAAGTGCTACACGATCAGGCTCCGAGAAGTCCCACGAGTGCACGCGCCACCCGGTCCGCCTGCTCCGGCAGATTGCTGGAGATGCGGCCGAGGATGCGCGTGTCGATGACTTGAATGAGCGCGCCGATGACGAGCGAAGCCGCGAGGTCGAGGTCTTGTCGAGGGATCTGGCGCCGCATCATGGCGCGCGAGATCACGTTCCGAAAGGCGAGATACGGGTTTCCCATCCTGCGCGTGACTCGCCGCAGATGATGGTGCCGCGCGAAGAAGACATAGGTGACCATCAGCCAGTCCTCTTCGAACCGCTTGAAAACGTAATGCACCATGGCCCTGAACTGTGGCTCGAGATCGCGGTGCTCCTGCGCCCGGTGTCGGAGCGCATGGCCCATCTCGGAGTAGTTTCTCGCGAACAGTTGCCACGCCAACTCGTCCTTGCTGGTGTAGTGATTGTACATGGCGCCTTGCGAGACCTTCGCGGCGCGGGCGACCTCCTTGATCGACGTCTCGGCGATGCCACGCTCGACGAACAGCCGCAACGCCGCCTGCTCGATCGCCGTCTTGGTATCGGTCGATTGGGCCACTGGCACATGTTCTAAATGAACATTCATTCATGATCGACCAATCCGGCCCCTTGTCAATGTGACAGTCTCGCGACAGCGAAAGCCTAGGCTCGGGCGGTTGGAAACCCAAAGCGCTCCGGATTGCCCACGAAACCAGGACAGAAAGGCTGACGGACCGGACCGAGTGGAGCCTGCTCAGACCCACTCCACGTAGGGTCCGAGGCCGCGCTTCTTGATCTGGCCGCCGATGATCGCGCGCTGGATCTCCGACGTGCCCTCCCAGATGCGGTCGACGCGGATGTCGCGGTAGAGGCGCTCGACGGGGTTCTCGCGCATGTAGCCGCGGCCGCCGAGGATCTGGAGCGCCTTGTCGATGACGCGGCCCGCCATCTCGGACGCCTGCAGCTTGATGGCGCTCGCGCGCGCATGGATGAGTTTGCGGTCGGCGCCGTGATCGATCTCCCAGGCGACCCGGTAGACCAGGCTCTTGGTGGCCATGATCTCGACCGCCATGTCCGCCAGCATGAATTCGATCGCCTGGAAATCGCGGATCGGCCGGCCGAATTGCACGCGCTCGCCCGCGTATTTGTTCGCGATCTCCGCCGCGCGGATCGCGGCGCCGAGGCAGTTCGCGGCGATCTGCAGTCGCGCCTCGACGAACCAATCCTTGGTGAGCTCGAAGCCGTCGCCGACCTTGCCCAGCACTTTGTCCTCGCCGAGCTCGACGTTCTCGAACACGAACTCGGGGTGCTCGAAGACGTAGGTATGCATGAATTTCGGGATGCGCTTGATCCGCACCCCAGGCCGATCCTTATCGACCAGGAACAGCGTGGGCTTCGAGGGATGGCCGTCCACGTGGGCGTGGACGATCAGATAGTCCGCGTAGTCGCCGGTGGTGACGAACCACTTCTCGCCGGAGAGATAATATTTGCCGTCGCGGCGGTCGGCGCGGGTCTGCACCAGGCGGGGATCGGAGCCGGCGCCGGGCTCGGTGATTGCGAAGGCGCCGCGTCGCTGGCCCTGGCAGCTCGGGATCAGATACTCGCGCCGCTGCGCCTCGGTGCCGAAGCGGAGCGGGTAGGCGGGATGCCAGACGATCGCCCAGAGCGCGCCCGTTGCCTTGCCGAGCTCCTCGCTGACGAGCATCTGCTGGAAGATCGTGAAGCCCTGCCCGCCATTCTCGCGCGAATGGTTGATGCCGTTGAGGCTGTGCTCGACGACCGCGCGGCGGAGCCGGGCGAGTGTCTCCGGCGGCAGGTGGCCTTTGAGCTCCAACTCCTCCTCGTGCGGGAAGAGCCGGGTCTCCGCGAATTCCCTCGCCTTGCGCTTGAGGGCGAGATCGGCCTCGGGAATGGTCAGGTCCATGCGCTCACGCCCTCTTCGGAACAATCAGTGCGTCCACCGCCACGGCACCGCTCGGGCCAGCGATGAGCGGATTGACGTCGCATTCGCCGATGAAATCGGCCAGGTCCGCCGCGAGCACCGAGAAGCGCGCGATCGTCTCCGCGGCCGCATCGATATTCGCGGGCGGCGCGCCGCGGAGGCCGTCGAGCAGGGGCCGCACGGCGAGCCCGTCCAGCAGCCGGCGCGCCGTCTTCGGGCCGAAGGGCGCGAGACCGTAGCGGGCGTCCCGCAGGAGCTCCACCAGCACACCGCCGGCGCCCACCATCACCACCGGCCCAAATTGCGGGTCGTTGATGAGGCCGAGCGCCAACTCCACGCCGGCCTCGGCCATGCGGGTCACGAGGACGCGGCGACCGAGGCGGGCGGCGAGATCCGCATAGGCCGCGCGCACGGCTGCCTCGTCGACGAGGCCGAGCTTCACGCCCCGCTGCTCGGTCTTGTGGTGGATCTCCGGCATTGCGGTCTTGCACACCGCGGGGAAGCCGATCTCGCGAGCTGCCGCGACGGCGGCCTCCGCCGTGGAAACAATCCGGGCCGGGAGGGTTGGCACCCCGTAGTCGCCGAGCAGGGCCAATGCGTCGTGCTCGTCGAGCGCGCCCTTCGCGAGCCGCGTGCGCCAATCTTGCTTCGGCTTTACCGCGGGTGCCGGATCCGGCGCCCGAGCGCGGAAATCGCGGCGAGCGAAGAGGTGACGTGCGGCGTGGAGCGCCGGCACGGTGCCGTCGAGCACGGGGACGCCGGCCTCGCTGAGGCGGAGCGCGATCTTGTCGTGGCGGACCGCGCTGAAGTTGGTGGCATAGGCGACCGGCTTCCTGGTTCGACTATGGGCGCGGAGCGCCGCCTCGGCGAAGCCGTCGTGCACATAGAATCCGTCGCGCAGGTCGTTGAAGAAGATGCCGAGCCCCGCATCCGGATCGTCGATCAATGCCGAGAAGCAATCGGAGAATATGTCGACGAAGTCCTTTCCGGTGCCCCAGGCGTCCAGCGGATTGACGGGCTCGAGGCCGAATTCCAGCCGCTCCTCGAGCCGCGCCACCGTGGGCGCGCCGATCTTCGCAAACGGTACGTCGTGGGCCGCCGCAAGGTCGATCACCAGCTCCCGCTCGCCCCCGGAATCCTGGATGACCGCAAGGCCGCCCGGGGCCGCCGGCCGGCCCTGCGCGAAGAGCAGCAAGGTCGCCGCGAGCTCGTCGAGAGTATCGACGCGCGTGACACCGTAGCGGTCGAAGAGCGCCTGATAGGCCGCGTCATTCCCGGCGATGGCGCCGGAGTGGCTGAGAGCCAACGCGGCGCTGGCCTCGGTGCGTCCAGTCTTGAGCACGACGACGGG
>DATEGF010000260.1:0-6128 GCA_035280245.1 Allostellaceae bacterium | reverse complement strand
CCCAGCTTCGGCTAAGCTCGCTGTCGCTCGCTAAGCCTCCGCAACCCTTTCCCGAGGGGAGAGGGGCAGGCTCGATCTACTCCCTCGCCCCAACGGGGAGAGGGTCGGGGTGAGGGGGCCTTCAGCGACTCATTTCAATCGGTCGGCGATCTTGTCGATGCCGGCTTTGGCGCAGGCCTCGTCCAGGTCGGCGCCGGGCGCGCCGCCGGCGCCGATCGCACCCACGACCTCGTTGCCGATCTTGATCGGCAGGCCGCCGCCCAGCAGCAGCACGTGGGGCAGGAGGCCCAGCTGCGCCGACGCGGGATTGGCGAGCAGCCGCTCGGCGATCGCGCCGCTCGGTGCCTTGAACGAGCTCGATGTGTAGGCCCTGTTGTAAGCGCTGTCGATCGAATGGATGCCCGCATTGTCGCCGCGCAGCACCGCCTGCTGCGCGCCGCTCGCGTCCACCAGCACCGCGGTCTCGGCATAGCCCTGGGCCTTGCAAGCCTCGACGGCGGCGCCCACCGCCTCGAGCGCGAGGGCCGCCGGAATGCGATGCGTCGCGAGCGCCTGTGCGGACGCCGGCATCACTGCGCCGACCAGCAGCGCGCCGGCCATTAGTCCAGGCGTGATGAGTCTTTTTGCCATGATCGCCTCCGATCAGAGGCCCCGGCGGGGCCGTCGAAGGAGCTAAGCGGAATTCATGGCGCCCGACGAGCGGCAGATTCCGGTCTCGCGGGGATGTGAATGAAGATCACAGGGAGACGGTGAGAAGATGAGTTTTGAATCGCCAAGACACCAAGGGACCAAGAATACTGCGGAAGCCAACTTCAAGCGGCGAAGCCGCACGTTCTACTTGGCGCCGTGGAATCTTGGCGGTGCAACCTCCCTCGCGCCTTCGCCGCATCTCAGTCTCTCGCTGCCTCACCGCCTCTTTGTGATCTACGACTGTCAGCTCAGGACCTTGGTCTTGGCCATCCGGTCGAGCGCCTCGCCCAGGCGCTCCTTCGACGATGCGAAGCAGAAGCGGAGGTAGCCTTCTCCCGCGTCGCCGAAGGCGATGCCGGGGGCGACGCCGACCTTGGCGCCGGTGATGATCTGGCGCGCGAGCTTGAAACTATCCGTGCAGCCGTCGACCCGCGCGAAGGCGTAGAACGAGCCCTCCGGCGACTTGACGGTGACGCGCGGGAAGCGCGCCAGGCCCTGCACGAAGAGGTCGCGGCCGATGTGACAGCGCTCGACGATCTCGGAGACGAGGGGCTCGCCGTCCTTGATCGCGGTCACCGCGGCGTGCTGCAGGAAGGTGGGCGAGCCGCTGAAATTGTATTCGACCAGCTTGTCGACCACGGCCAGCATCGCCTCCGGCGCCACCATCCAGCCGAGGCGCCAGCCGGTCATGGCCCAGGCCTTGGAGAAGCTCTGCAGCACCACCACGCGGTCCTCGGGCTCGGCCACGTCGTGGAACGAGGGTGCGACGCGCTGGCCGTAGACGATCCGGCTGTAGACTTCGTCGGAAAGGAGCCAGAGGCCGCGCTTGCGCGTAAATTCGAGAAGGGCCAGCGCATCCTCGCGCGTCATCATCCAGCCCGTGGGGTTGCCGGGTGAGTTCACGTAGATCGCGCGCGTGGTGGCATCGCAGGCGTCGATCACGCGCTCAAGGTCGAGCTTCCAGCCGCCGTCCTTGTTGGCGGCAAGCGAGACCGGCTTCGCGACGCCGCCCATGATGCCGATGGTCGAGTTGATGTTGGGCCAGACCGGATGGATCACGATCACGCTGTCGCCGGGATCGATGATCGCCTCCATGGTGAGCATGATGGCGCTCATGCCGGAGGAAGTGACGACGACGTTCTCCGACGAGACCGGCTTCGCGTGGAGCCCGGTCAGATACGTCGCGATCGCCTCGCGCAGCTCGGGGATGCCGCGCTTGAAGGTGTAGAAGGTCTCGCCGCGCTTCATCGCGGCCGTGGCAGCGTCGCAGATGAATGCCGGCGTCGGCAGATCGCCCTCGCCGAACCACAGCGGCACGATATCGGGATCGCCGAAATTGGGTGCCGACACTTCTCCGATCTTCGACATCGGCAACGCCGTGATCGAGGGCCGGACGCCATGGGGCCGGCCGGGAATCGCCGCGGGTTTGGAAACAGCACTCTTATTCGACAAGGAAGACCTCCGCTGGACAGAAGGCGCCGCACTCTCGCAGGGCGAGCGGGGCGGGGCAAACGCGTTTTTTGCAGACCTGCGCGGAGGGAGAAAATCTCTTGAACCACCAAGACACCAAGAACACCAAGTCGCCCGGGGTGGGCGCTCTGCTAGTGTCTCCCGACAATCCACCTTGGTGTCTTTGTGTCTTGGTGGTTCAAACTTCCCTTTGTCACGGCGCGTAGGTCACTGGGAGCGCGGTCGTGTATTTGATCCGCTCCATCGCGAAGGCGGAGCTCACGTCGTAGAGGTCGGCAACGCCGATCAGGCGCTTGTAGACGGTGTCGTAGGCGGCGATGTCCGGCACCACCACGCGCAAGAGGTAATCGACCGCGCCGCTCATGCGATAGAACTCCACCACCTCCGGGATCTCCTGAACCGCGCGGCAGAATTTCTCGGCCCATTCCATGTTGTGCTGGTTGGTGCGCACGCTCACGAAGACGGTGACGCCAACATTGAGCTTCTCGGCGTCGAGGAGCGCCACGCGCTGGCGGATGACGCCCTGCTCCTCGAGCTTCTGGATGCGCCGCCAGCAGGGCGAGGTCGAGAGCCCCACCCGCTCGGCGATCTCGGCGACCGGGGTGGTCGCGCTCTCCTGCAAGCAGGTCAGGATTTTTCTATCGAAGTCATCCAGGGGCATCAAATTCCTATTTTTAGCTTAGATAGGGAATTTATACTCACAATCTGAGCAAGATCGGGCAAATACGCAAATCTTTTTTAATCAACTGGGGGTAGGGTACAGCCACCTTATCGGGAGGGCCTCATCCAATGTCTCGGTTGTCGTTCACGGAGCATCCGGCCTCGGTCGGCGAGACCTATAGCGAGCACATGGCCTCGGCCTGGAGCTTCTCGGGCCGCATGGCCTTGGCGGCCCTCGCCTGCTTCGTCCACGGCCTCTTCCCCTTCCTCTGCACCCGGACGGGCTCGGGCATCATCAACGAGTTGCACGGCCGGATGATCCTCAGCCGGACCCGCCAGCACGCGCCCGGCAAGCTCGGCTCCCTCGAGAGCGCCGCGCTTTAGTCACACCCCTCCCAAGTTTTGGCTGACGCCAGTAGACTCGTCGGCGCGCCGTCCCTGGCGGCGCCGGAGGATGGACTCATGACCCAGCCGCTCTGGCAGCCGAGCGCCGAGCAGATCGCTGCCGCCAACCTGACGCGCTTCATGGCAGAGGCCGGCGCGCGCTGGAAGCGCTCGCTGCGCGATTTCGAGACGCTTCGCCGCTGGTGCGTCGAGCACCGCGAGGAGTTCTGGCCCTCGCTCTGGGATTTCTGTGGCGTGATCTCGGAGACGCGGGGCGAGCGCGTGCTGGTGGACGGCGACAAGATGCCGGGCGCCAAATTCTTCCCGGACGCGCGGCTCAATTTCGCCGAGAACCTGCTCAGGAAGCGCGACCGCACCGACGCCATAGTGTTCTGGGCCGAGGACAAAGTGAAGCGGCGGCTGTCGCGCGCCGAGCTCTACGACGCGGTCTCGCAGCTGGCGCAGGCGCTGAAGGCCGACGGCGTCGGCGTCGGCGATCGCGTCGCGGGCTACATGCCGAACATGCCGGAGACCGTGATCGCGATGCTGGCGACCGCGAGCCTCGGCGCCACCTGGTCCTCCTGCTCGCCGGATTTCGGGGTCAAGGGCGTGCTCGATCGCTTCGGCCAGATCGAGCCCAAGGTGCTCGTCCTCGCCGACGGCTATTTCTACAACGGGAAAGCCTTCAACTCCCTCGACAAGGCGCGCGAGGTCCTGCTGCAGCTGCCGAGCGTGAAGCGCGTCGTGGTGGTGCCGCTGACGCGCGACAATCCCACGCTGAGTGGCATCCGGAACGGCGTGCTGCTGCCGGCTTATCTGGCGCCGCATCGGCCCGGGCTCATCGCCTTCGCGCGGCTGCCGTTCGATCACCCGCTCTACATCATGTATTCCTCGGGCACCACGGGCGTGCCCAAGTGCATCGTGCACGGCTCCGGCGGCACACTGCTGCAGCACCTCAAGGAGCACGTGCTCCATTGCGATGAGCGGCCGGGCGACCGCGTCTTCTACTTCACCACCTGCGGCTGGATGATGTGGAACTGGCTGGTGAGCGCGCTCGCGGCGGACGTGACGCTGCTGCTCTACGACGGCTCGCCCTTCCACCCCAGCGGCAACATCCTCTTCGATTATGCCGACGCCGAGGGCATGACGCTCTTCGGCACGTCGGCCAAATACGTCGACGCCCTCAGCAAGGCGGGCCTCGAGCCGCGCCGCACGCACAGGCTCTCGACCGTGCGCCTTATGACGTCGACGGGCTCGCCGCTGGCGCCCGAGAGCTTCGATTACGTCTACCAGAAGATAAAGCAGGACCTCTGCCTCTCCTCGATCTCGGGCGGTACCGATATCGTCTCGTGCTTCGTGCTGGGCAATCCCATAGGCTCGGTCTGGCGTGGCGAGATCCAGACGCGGGGCCTCGGCCTCGCGGTCGACGTCTATGACGACAGCGGCAAGCCCGCGCCGGTTGGCGAGAAGGGCGAGCTCGTCTGCACCAAACCCTTTCCCTGCATGCCCATCGGATTCTGGAACGACCCCAAGGGAGAGCGCTACCACGCGGCCTATTTCGGACGCTTTCCCAACATCTGGTGCCATGGCGATTACGCCGCCATCACCGAGCACGGCGGGGTCGTGATCTACGGCCGCTCTGACGCGGTGCTCAACCCTGGCGGGGTGCGCATCGGCACCGCCGAGATCTATCGCCAGGTCGAGCAGGTGCCGGAGGTGCTGGAGGCGCTGGTGATCGGCCAGGACTGGGACAATGACGTGCGCGTCGTCCTGTTCGTGAAATTGCGGGAGGGGTTGGTGCTGGAGGATGCCGTCGTGGCCAAGATCAAGAAACAGATTCGCGACAACGCGACGCCGCGCCACGTCCCAGCGAAGATCGTGCAGGTCGCCGACATCCCCCGCACCAAGAGCGGCAAGATCGTCGAGCTCGCCGTGCGCGACGTGGTTCACGGCCGCGCGGTCAAGAACATGGAAGCGCTCGCCAACCCCGAGGCCCTCGCCCTCTTCAAGGACCTGCCGCAGCTCAAGGTTTGACCGAGTCTGCGGTGACTGACCCTCACACCTCACCCTCCCAGCGCTCCGCGCTGGGTGAGGAGTGAGGGGAACCCTCGAATCGAATGGTCTCCCTCCCCGTCATCACCCGCCGCTTCGATGCGTTGCCGCCGATCACGCGGGCGGCGTTCTGGGTAATCGTCGCCGGGTTTTGCGCCACGATCATGAACGTGATCGTGCGCGAGGCTGCGGAGGAGCTGCATCCCTTCGAGATCACCTTCTTCCGCTGCCTCTTCGGCTTCGTCGCGCTGGTGCCCTGGATCGTGAGGGCGGGTCCGGGAACGCTCAAGTCCCGCAAGAAGCTCTATTACACGCTCCGCGGCGCGGTGAGCCTGATCTCCATGCTGTCGTGGTTCTACGGCATCACGCTGGTGCCGCTCGCGACCGCGACCGCGCTCAACTTCACCTCGCCGCTCTTCGCGACCCTCGGCGCCGCGCTGGTGCTGGGTGAGGCGGTCCGGCTTCGGCGCTGGACCGCGCTCGCGGTGGGCTTCCTGGGCGTGATCGTCATCCTGCGCCCGACGCCGGCGGACTTCGATCCCAACGCCCTCATCATCGTGTTCTCGGCCATGACCGGCGGCATGAACGTGGTGACGGTCAAGTTCCTGGCGCGCACGGAATCGGCGACCGCAATCGTGACCTACCTGATGCTCTACCTGACGCCGCTCTCGCTAGTGCCGGCGCTCTTCGTGTGGGAATGGCCGTCGCTGGCGGCGATCGGCTGGATGATCTTGCTCGGCGGACTCGGCACGCTCTCGCATCTCTCAATGGTGCGCGGCTATGGGCTCGTCGACGCCAGCGCCTGCGCGCCCTTCGAGTTCCTGCGGCTCCCCTTCGCGGCCTTCCTCGGCTACGCGCTTTTCCACGAGGTG
>DATEGF010000259.1:0-17521 GCA_035280245.1 Allostellaceae bacterium | reverse complement strand
CCCGAAACGACGCTTTACCGGACCGATGGGATCTTCCAGCGCCTTTGCCCATGCCGCTGACCTGGCCTCGCCCAGCCTCGATGACGCCATCGAGGGCGCGGCGGATGCGCTGCTGCGCCAGCAGAGGCCGGACGGCCACTGGGTGTTCGAGCTCGAGGCAGACGTCACGATCCCCGCGGAATTCCTGCTGCTGCAGCATTACCTCGACGAGATCGACGCGGATCTCGAGCGCGAGCTCGCCCATTACATCCGCTCGATTCAGGCGGACCACGGCGGCTGGCCGCTCTTTCACGGCGGCGACTTCAATATCTCGGCCACGGTGAAGGCCTACTTCGCGCTCAAATGCGCGGGCGATTCGCCCGACGCGCCACACATGAAGCGCGCGCGCGAGGCAGTGCTGGCCCACGGCGGTGCCGGCGGCGTCAATGTCTTCACACGGGTCCAACTCGCGCTCTTCGGCGAGCTCGACTGGCGGCACGTGCCGGAGATGCCGGTCGAGATCATGCATCTGCCGCGCTGGTTCGCCTTCCATCTGAGCAAGGTCTCGTACTGGTCGCGCACGGTGATCGTGCCGCTGCTGGTGCTGATGGCGAAGAAGCCCCGCGCGATCAATCCGCTCGGCGTCTCGGTGCAGGAGCTGTTTGCGCCTGGCGTGCCGATCCCGCCGCCGGGCCTCACGGGGTCCGCGTGGGCCGGCGCCTTCGCGCGGCTCGACCGTCATCTGCGCATGGCCGAGCCGTACTTTCCGAAGCGCGCAAGAGAGAGCGCGATCGAGAAAGCCGTCGCCTTCGTGAAGGAGCGCCTCAACGGCGAGGACGGGCTCGGCGCCATTTATCCGGCGATGGCGAACTCGGTGATGATGTTCGAGTGCCTGGGCTACGCAAAAGACGATCCGCATCTCGTCATCGCCAAGCAGTCGCTGCGCAAGCTGCTGGTGCTCGAGCCCGGCCGCACCTATTGCCAGCCCTGCGTCTCGCCGGTGTGGGACACGGGGCTTGTCTGTCATGCGCTCCTCGAGGTCGGTGGTGACGCGGCCGATGCCGCGGCGACGCGCGGTCTCGACTGGCTTGCGGAGCGGCAGATCCTCGATGTCAAAGGCGACTGGGCGGAGTGGCGGCCCGATCTCCGGCCGGGCGGCTGGGCGTTCCAATACGCGAACCCGCACTATCCCGACGTCGACGACACCGCGGTGGTGGCGCTCGCCATGCATCGCCGCGATGCCGCGCGCTATGGCACCGCGATCGGCCGCGCCGCCGAGTGGATCGAGGGCATGCAGAGCAAGAACGGCGGCTGGGGCGCCTTCGATGCCGACAATGAGTACTACCACCTGAACTACATCCCCTTCGCCGATCACGGTGCGCTGCTGGATCCGCCGACGTCGGACGTCTCCGCGCGCTGCGTCAGCCTGCTCGGCCAGATGCTGGGCACCGACAAGGAGCGCGACGACCAGGTCTTCGCGAAGGGCGTCGATTATCTCCTGCGCGAGCAGGAGGCGGACGGCTCCTGGTTCGGTCGCTGGGGCACGAATTACGTCTATGGCACCTGGTCGGCGCTGGCGGCGCTCAACGCCGCGAATGTCGATCGGAATTCATCGGCGTTCCGCCGGGCGGTGGATTGGCTGCTCGCGAAGCAGCGGCCCGACGGCGGCTGGGGCGAGGACGGCCGCTCCTACTGGAGCGACAAGCCGCGCGGCGCGGCGACCGAGAGCACGCCCTCGCAGACCGCCTGGGCCGTCCTCGGGCTGATGGCGGCGGGCGAGGTCAAGCATCCCGCGGTCGAGCGCGGCATCGCCTATCTGCTGTCGCGGCAGAACGACGCCGGGCTCTGGGAAGAGGAGCTCTACACCGCCGTCGGATTCCCGCGCGTGTTCTATCTGCGCTATCACGGCTATCGCGCGTTCTTCCCGCTCTGGGCGCTCGCGCGCTATCGCAACCTGAAGCGCGGCAACGCCGCCGCCACGCCTTACGGAATGTAATGGCGACCGGCGCGGTCACGGGCCTTGCAGCCGAGGCCAGGATCGCGCGGCAGGCGGGCCTAGTGGCGGCAGCGGGAGCGGGGACACCGGACGGCACCGAGCACGCGATCCGCAGCCTCATCGAGCAGGGCGTGCCGGGCCTGGTGAGCTTCGGAATCGCCGGCGGGCTCGCGCCCAATCTCGCGAGCGGCACGCTGATCGCGCCGGCGGCCGTGCGCGGGCTTGACGGCGAGGCGCATTGGGTCGACGTGCAGTGGCACGCGCGGCTGACGCGCGCGGCTCATGCCGCGGGTGTGCCGCTGGTGGTCGGCGGCATCCTCGGCGGCGAGAAGATCGCGGCGAGCGTCTCCGAGAAGGCACGGCTCCATCACGTGACCCATGCGATCGCGGTCGACCTCGAAAGCCATCGCGTCGCTCGCGCAGCGGTACGGGCGCGGATTCCGTTCCTGGTGTTTCGCGTGATCGCAGACTCCGCCCATCGCGATCTGCCGCCGGCGGCCCTGGTGCCGCTCACGAAGACCGGACATCCCAGTGTCCGCGTCTTGGGCTCGATCGCTGCCAAACCCAGCCAAATCTCGGCGCTGCTTACGCTCGCGCGCGAGACGCGCGCCGCACTCGAGGCGCTGGAGCGGGCGGCGGTGTCGCTTGGCGCCGCCCTGCGCCACGCCTAGAGTTGACCGAGAACACGGGAGGGCGTCGACGGGATCTACGACTTCAAGGCCTATCCCGAGCGCGGGCTCGGCCCCACGAGCTCCGCGATCGTGCGCTACGACGCCGAGGGCAAGCGCTGGGTCTGGCTCAGCAAGCTCGGCGGCGACCCGCTGCCCTGATCAGACGCTCTCGTAAGAGAGCCGCTTCACCTTGTCCATATTGGTGCCCTCGACGCGGATGAGGCGCGTCGGCCCCTCGCGGCGCGGGGAGTGCAAGTCGCCCTCGTTGTAGAGCCGGGCCATGCCGGGCGTGAGGGTGTAGTTGCGGACGTGACGGACCTTGCCGGGTTTGGTCGGGGAAGCCGCCTCGACCAGCGCCCAATCGCTCATGATAGTCTCGCCGCGCGCCTGGCCGTAGATCGCCCAGGAGGGGCCGTGGTCATGCGGCTTGCTCTCCTTCACGCCCTCATAAGCGTGGGCGAGGATGCAGAAGCCGAGCTCCGGATCCTGATAGATGATCTTCCGCTCGGGCGTGCCGGGGCCCAGGTGCTTGGAGACGAAGGCATCGTCCTTAAGCGCCTTCTCGATAAGACCACAGACCTGAGTGCGGCCCGCGGGACCGGGATTGCGCTTCAAGACGCCGTGGCACTCGTCGGAAAGCTGCTCGAGCGTGTAACCCATCCCTCTTTCTCCTGCTGACTCTTGCTGACTTGGGATCGCGGCTCCGAACGAAGGCCCGGAGCCGCGATGCTTGCGTTCCTACTTCGCCGGCGCGAACACCATCACGCAGCCGCAGCCGCCATTGGCGCTGCCCGCGGGCACGAAGACATGGTTGTTCGTATGGTCGACGTCGACCGAGTGCGGGTTGCCACCCTTGATCGCGACCTTGTCGACGAGGGCGTTCGCCTTGGCATCGATGATGCCGAGCACCGGACCCTCGGGCATGCCGCGCGAGCCGGTGTAGTACTGGCCGGTCTTCGGATTGTAGGCGACCATGTCGGCGGCGCCGATGTTGGCGACTTCCTTCACGACCTTGCCGGTCTTGTAGTTCATGACCGTGATGATCGCGGGCATGCCTTCTTTGCCGTTGGCGGTGCAGCCGAGCGCGAAATTGCCGCCCGGGCCGAACGCGAGCCCGTTCGGATGGCAATTCTGCACATTGATCATCTTCACGAGCTTGGCGGTCTTGGGGTCGATCACCGCGACCGCGTTCTTCTTGGCGTCCTTGTCGAGCTCGGGGATCGCTACGTAGAACTTGCCGTCGGCAGGATTGTAGGCCGGCTGCTCGGCGCCGTCGGTTGCCTTCTCGAATGTGACCTTGCCGATGACCTTGTGGCCCTTCGCGGTCGAGATCAGCGTCGCGTAGGGCGGGTCCTCGGCGTTGTTGACGCCGATGAAGATGTGATCCTTGGGATCGTAGGCCATTTCGTCGACGCGGGTCTTGCCGCCGGTGCTGATGGTGTCGACCACCTTCATCGACTTGAGGTCGATGATCTTGACGGTGCTGTCGCCGTCGCCGGCCCAGACCTGGTTGCCCACCACTACCACGCCGTCGGGACCCGAGGTGTCGTTGTCGGGCTTGCCGTTCTTCATGGTGACGCCGACGAAGCCGCCGACGCTGCCGAGGAACTTGTCGGTCTTGGCGTCGAACACGTCGACCGACTTGTTCGAGCGGTCGGCCAGGTAATAGCGCTGCGTCGATTGGTCGACGAAGCTGATGTCGAATCCGTCTATCGGGCCGGCGGGATTCGAGATGGTGCCGATCTGCGCGAGCTTGGTGGTGCCGGCCTCGGCACCACCGATCGAACCCAGCGCGATCGTAGCGACCGACGCTGCCAACAGAACAGTCCATTTCCTAGGCATGTTTACCTCCCTTTGGATTGGAGCGGTTGGTTTCCCCCTCGTCATGCTCTTCGGCGTGCTCTGAATCCGTTCCTGGTCGCGATCGATTTCCCTTCGAGGATCAGCCGACCTGTCGCTCGGGCCGCTGGTGCTGGAGCCGCGCCATCGCCTGCTCCACGTGGCGCGAGAACACGTACTCCGCCGGGCGCTGCTGCTCGAGCGGGATCTCCTCCGCCATGGCTCCGTCGGTGCGGATGCCAGAGAGCGCCACACCGAGCGCTTTAAGGGGACGCTTCACGGAGTCCATCACCGCGGTCGCCTCGTAGCCGCTGTGCACCATGCAGTCCGCGCACTTCTCGTAGTTGCCGGTGCCGTAAGCATCCCAGTCGGTCTCGGTCATCAGCTCCTTGAAGCTCCGGGCATAGCCCTCGCCCAGCAGATAGCAGGGCCGCTGCCAGCCGAAGTAGTTCCGGGTCGGGTTGCCCCAGGGCGTGCAGTGGTAGCTCTGATTGCCCGCGAGGAAATCCAGGAACAGCGAGGACTGGCTGAACTGCCACTTGTGCCCGCGGCCCCGGCGGAAGATGTCGCGGAAGAGCTGCTTGGTCTTGCGCCGGTTGAGGAAGTGCGCCTGGTCGGGCGCGCGCTCGTAGGCGTAGCCCGGCGACACCGTGATGCCGTGCACGCCCATCGCCATCACGTCGTCGAAGAACTTGGCGGTGCGTACGGGATCGGTGCCGTCGAAGAGCGTGCAGTTGATGTTGACGCGGAAGCCGCGGTCGCGCGCGAGCTTGATCGCGGCGATGGCGCGGTCGTAGACGCCCTCCTCGCAGACCGACTTGTCGTGCATCTCGCGGTCGCCATCCAGATGTACCGACCATACGAAGAACGGGTTCGGCTTGAACCGGTCGATCTTCTTTTCCATCAGGAGCGCGTTGGTGCAGAGGTAGACGAATTTCTTGCGCGCGATGATGCCCTCGACCACCTGCTCGATCTCGCGGTGGAGCAGGGGCTCGCCGCCGGCGATCGACACCACCGGCGCGCCGCACTCATCGACCGCCTCGAGGCACTGCTCGACCGTCAGGCGCTGGTTCAGGATCGGATCGGGATAGTCGATCTTGCCGCAGCCGGCGCAGGCAAGATTGCAGCGGAACAGCGGCTCGAGCATGAGCACGAGCGGATAACGCTTCACGCCCATGAGGTGCTGTCTCATGACGTAGGCGCCGACACGGATCTTCTGGTTAAGCGGTACAGCCAAGTTCAGGTCCTCACTGTCGGTAACGGGATAGTAAAGGCGCGCGCCCGTCGTTGATCAAGCGCTCATTTCCGCAAGCTCAACCGGCATGCGGAAGCGGACGTTCTCGGTGATGCCGGGCGACATCTGCAGATCGACCTCCGCGAGCTGCCGCAGGCGCTCGATCAGCTTCTGCACGAGGTCCTCGGGCGCCGAGGCGCCGGCGGTGATGCCGATCGAGGACACGCCCTCGAGCCAGCGCGCGTCGAGTGCATCGGCGTCGGCGATCAGATAGCTCGGCACCCGCTGCTCGGCGGCGATCTCCCGGAGCCGGTTGGAGTTCGAGCTGTTCGCGGCGCCCACCACCAGCATCACGTCGACGTCGGTCGCGAGCTCGCGCACCGCGCGTTGGCGGTTCTGCGTCGCATAGCAGATGTCCTTGGTGTCGGGTCCGACGATCGCGGGGAAGCGCTCCTTGAGCGCGTCGATGACGGCGCGGGTATCGTCGACGCTGAGGGTGGTCTGCGTGATGAAGGCGAGCTTCGTGGGATCGCTCACCTTGAGGTTTGCGACCTCCTCGGCCTTGGAGATCAGGTGCACCTTGCCGTCGATCCGGCCCATGGTGCCTTCGATCTCCGGGTGGCCAGCATGGCCGATCAGGATGATCTCGCGACCTTGGCCGGCATAGCGCTGGCCCTCGCTGTGCACCTTGGAGACCAGTGGGCAGGTGGCATCGATCACCGGGAGCTGCCGGCCCTCGGCCGATTGCTCGACCGCGCGCGAGACGCCGTGGGCGCTAAAGATGGTGACGCTGCCCGGCGGGATCTCCTCGAGCTCGTCCACGAAGTGCGCGCCCTTGGCGCGCAGCCGCTCCACCACGTGACGGTTGTGCACGATCTCGTGCCGGACATAGATCGGCGGACCGTATTTCTCGAGCGCGCGCTCAACGATCTCGATTGCCCGCTCGACCCCGGCGCAGAAGCCGCGGGGCTGCGCGAGCACGACTCGCAAACGCCGTCTTGCGGGAGCGCCGTTCCCGGCGGCCGGCTGTTCCATAGAATACCTCGCTATTGCAGACAGAAAATAACCCGGGCCGCGGGCAATAGGCAAATCAGGACTGCGCCGGGTGGACCGCATAACAGCCGCCGCCAGCAATGGAACTGTCCGATTTCTGCCACGTTTTGATGCTTATGGGGTGCCCGATCTGAATCCATTGCTGGACCGTCTGGAAAGTCGAGGCTTCGTGACCCAGAATTGCCTATTTGTTTCGTCTGTGTTTATGTGGGCCCAATCGATTGATCTGTCGCTGGTCTCGCGCTTGAGCCCGGCGTTTTGCGTTGATAACAACCAAGTTAGGGAAAGCCCATCGTGACGCAATCGCCCCAGCCTCCGGCGCCCGGTGCAGAGGGAGCACGTCCCCTCTCGAATCGCACGCCCTATCTGGATCGAATCGTCTATCCCGCGGACCTGCGGCAGCTTGAGGAGAGCGAGCTCGGCGCGGTCGCCGACGAGCTGCGCCAGGAGCTGATCGATGCCGTGTCGGTGACCGGCGGTCACCTCGGTGCCGGGCTCGGCGTCGTCGAGCTCACGGTCGCGCTGCACTATGTCTTCGAGACGCCCAAGGACAAGCTGATCTGGGACGTCGGCCACCAGGCGTATCCACACAAGATCATCACGGGCCGCCGGGATCGCATCCGCACGCTCCGGCAGGGCGGCGGATTGTCCGGCTTCACGCGTCGCGCAGAGAGCGAATATGACCCGTTCGGCGCGGCGCATAGCTCGACCTCGATCTCCTCGGCGCTCGGCATGGCCGTGGCGCGCGACCTCAAGGGCGTGAGCGAGAACGTCATCGCGGTGATCGGCGACGGCGCCATGAGCGCGGGCATGGCCTACGAGGCCATGAACAACGCGGGCTCGATGAACGGACGGCTGATCGTGATCCTCAACGACAACGACATGTCGATCGCGCCGCCGGTGGGCGCCATGAGCGCCTATCTCTCTCGGCTCCTGTCGTCGAAGCCCTATCGGAGCCTGCGGCATCTCGCCCGCGAGATGGCGAGCAAGTTTCCGGGCCCGCTGGAGCGGGCTGCGAAGCGCGCGGAGGAATATGCGCGCGGCTTCGTCACGGGCGGCACGCTCTTCGAGGAGCTCGGCTTCTATTACGTGGGCCCGATCGACGGTCACAACCTCGACCATCTGCTGCCGGTGCTGAAGAACGTGCGCGACAGCACGGAGAAGGGCCCGGTGCTGGTCCACGTGGTGACCCAGAAGGGCCACGGCTACGCGCCCGCCGAGGCGGCCGCCGACAAGTACCACGGCGTCGTGAAGTTCGACGTGGCGACGGGCGCCCAAGCCAAGGGGAAGCCGAGCGCGCCGAGCTACACCGCGGTCTATGCGAAGGCGCTGATCGACCAGGCCTCACGAGACGACCGCATCGTCGCGATCACCGCGGCGATGCCGTCAGGCACCGGCCTCGATAAGTTCGCGGAGAAGTTCCCGAGCCGGTGCTTCGACGTCGGCATCGCCGAGCAGCATGCGGTGACCTTCGCCGCCGGCCTCGCGTGCGAGGGCATGCGGCCATTCGCCACGATCTACTCGACCTTCCTGCAGCGCGCCTACGACCAGGTCGTGCACGACGTGGCGATCCAGCGCCTGCCGGTGCGCTTCGCCATGGACCGCGCGGGCCTCGTCGGCGCCGACGGCGCCACGCACGCGGGCGCCTTCGATGTCACGTACCTCGGCTGCCTCCCTGGCTTCGTGATCATGGCGGCCGCCGACGAGGCGGAACTCGTACACATGGTGGCAACCGCCGCGGCGATCGACGACCGCCCGAGCGCGCTTCGCTATCCCCGCGGCGAGGGCGTTGGCATTCCGCTGCCGGAGCACGGCGAGCCCTTGGAGATCGGTCGCGGCCGCGTCATGCGCGAAGGCAACAAGATCGCGATCCTGAGCTTCGGGACCCGGCTGCAGGAGAGCATGAAGGCCGCGGACGAGCTCGCGGGCTACGGGCTCTCGACGACGGTCGCGGACGCGCGCTTCGCGAAGCCGCTCGACACCATGCTCATCGACCGGCTCGTGCGGGAGCACGAGGTGCTGATCACCATCGAGGAGGCCTCGATCGGCGGTTTCGGCTCGCACGTGCTGCATTATCTCGCGAGCTCGGGACAGCTCGATCACGGGCTCAAGATCCGGCCGATGGTGCTGCCCGACGCTTTCATCGACCACGACGCGCCCGCCAAGCAATACGACCAGGCACGCCTCAACGCCCGGCACATCGTCGAGACCGCGCTCTCTGCGCTCGGCCGGCAAGCGAGCGCCGCCTCGGCGCGGGCTTAGAGGACTTCAACGAGTGCGGGCGGTCGACCGGCTCGCGTGAGCGGAGCGAAGAACTCGCGCCAGCGTCTCGATGCGTTGCTGGTCGAGCGAGGACTCGCCGAAACGCGCAGCAAAGCTCAGGCGCTGATCATGGCCGGATTGGTCTGGAGCGGCGAGCAGCGCCTGGACAAGCCCGGCGCGTCGATTTCCGCCGAGACATCCATCGAGGTCCGAGGCCGCGACCATCCCTGGGTCTCCCGGGGCGGCCTCAAGCTCGTTCATGCGCTCGACCATTTCGCGATCGATCCCGCAGGCGCCGTCGCTCTCGACGTCGGCGCCTCGACGGGTGGCTTCACCGATGTGCTGCTCGCGCGAGGCACCACTCGGGTCTATGCCGTCGACGTCGGCTACGGTCAGCTCGCGGCGAAGCTGCGGTCGGATCCGCGGGTCGTTCTGCTGGAGCGCGTCAACGCGCGTCATCTCACGCGCGCCGAGGTGCCTGAGCCTGTCGATCTTATCGTCTGCGACGCGAGCTTCATCGGCCTCGAGACCGTGCTCCCGGCTCCACTCGCGCTGGCCGCGGAGAGCGCGCGATTGGTGGCGCTGATCAAGCCGCAGTTCGAGGTCGGCAAGGGCAGGGTGGGGAAGGGCGGCGTGGTGCGTGATCCCGCGCTCCGACGCGAGGTCTGTGATCGCATCGTTTCATGGCTCGGCACACAGTCGGGTTGGCACGTGGAGGGGCTCACCGAGAGCCCGATCCTGGGCGCCGACGGCAATCAGGAATTCCTGGTCTACGCCCGGAAGCGCCCGGCGTGAGCGGCGGAGGCGCCGATACCGTCGAGCTCACGGTGGAGCGCGTGGGTGCGCGCGGCGACGGCATCGCGATGCATGGCGGAACGCCGGTCTATCTCGCTTTCACGGCGCCCGGCGACCGCGTCCGCGCACGACTTGGACGCCCGCGCGACGAGGGTCGCATCGGCACCGTCGTGGACATGCTCGCGCCCGGCGCGCGCCAAGCGCCGGCCTGCCCGCATTTTGGCACCTGCGGCGGCTGCGCGCTCCAGCATCTGACCGATGGCGATTATCGTGACTTTAAGGAAACCGTCGTGCGTGCCGCGCTCGAGCGGCGCGGTCTCGATGCCGGCGTCGTCGAGCCGCCGCGGCGCCTGCCGCCGGGCACGCGGCGCCGTGCGCGGCTGGCACTCTCTCGGCCGCCCAAGGGGTCGGTGCGCGCCGGCTTTCACGCGCGCGAGAGCCACGAGATCGTGGACATGCGGGCTTGTGCGGTCCTGCATCCGACACTGCTGGCGTTGGTCTCGCCCTTGCGCGAGCTGTCGGCGCTGCTGTTTCGCCCGGGCGAATCCGGCGCCGCCGTGCTGACACGACTCGAGAGCGGCGTCGACGCGCTGCTGGAGCTGCCGCGCCAGCCCGACATGACCATGCTCGAGAGGCTTGCGGCGTTCGCGGAGACCGACGATCTCGCGCGGCTCTCCTGGTGCCTTGCCGAGGAACCGGCGGTTCCCGTGGCCGAGCGTCGTCGACCACGGATCGTGTTCGCGGGTGTCGCGGTCGATGTGCCCGCCGATGGTTTCCTGCAAGCGAGCGCCGAGGCCGATGCCGTGCTCACCGAGTTGATCCTGACCGGCATCGGTCCCGCGAAGCGCGTACTCGACCTCTATGCGGGCCTCGGCACCTTCACCTTCGCGCTCGCCGAGCGTGCGCCGGTCCACGCCATCGATGGTGCCCGAGCCGCGATCGCCGCGCTCAGTGCCGCCGCGGCGCGAGCGACGCTCGCCGGACGCGTCACCGCCGAACTGCGCGACCTCGAGACGCGGCCGGTCATGGGCGAGGAGCTTCGGCGATATGACGCCGTCGTGTTCGATCCACCGCGCGCGGGAGCAAAAGCGCAAGCTCGCGCACTTGCGGGCTCGCACGTCGCAAGAGTAGTAGCCGTCTCGTGCAATCCCGCAACCTTCGGCCGCGATGCGCGCGCGCTCGTCGACGGCGGCTATCGACTGACGCGCGTCGTGCCGGTCGACCAGTTCCTCTGGTCGGCTCAGATGGAGCTCGTTGCCTGGTTCGAGCGCTGAAGCGGCTCCCGGCCATCGATTGAAAAAGTGCACCGGCCTTAAAAATTACCCTCCCAATCTGGCTCGCTGGTCGGTAGCATCCCCCTCATCTGTCATTGAGCGGTAACGCGCCGGGGGGTTATCATGGCCAACATTCTCACCACCATGCGAAAGTCAGGCCCGTTGCCCGAACCTCCGACACAACCCACCCGCCCGACGCCTACGCCGCCCGTCATGGCGGACCGCGCCCGAGAGACGCCTCCTGTTGCGCCAAAGCCCAACGGCGAGACGTCGATAATGCAGCCGCAGACCGCGACCAGGACCCTCGTGGTGGGTCGTGAGATCGTGCTCTCCGGCGAGATCAGCGCCTGCGACCGCTTGGTGGTCGAAGGCACGGTCAAGGCAAACATCAAGGATTGCCGGGACATAGCGATCTCGGAGGGTGGCCTCTTCACGGGCTCCGCCGCGGTCGAAAGCGCCGAGATCCGTGGTCGCTTCGAGGGCGAGCTCACCGTGAGCGGGCGCCTGCTGATCCGGACCCCCGGCCAAGTCTCGGCCGCCGTACGCTACGGCGAGATCGAGATCGAGCGCGGCGGACGGCTCTCCGGCCACGTCGACGTCACCGACGGTTCCAAGCCGAAACTCTGATTAGTTCGTAAAATCAGAGGGTTGCGCGGACCCGACGCCGGTTAGGGCGTCGGTATCCTTGGCATGAGCGCCGAGCCAGCAGGCTGGCTCGCGAGTTCAACCTGATTGAGCAATGTCCGTAGCTCCGCGACTCTTTCCGCGAGCGCGGAAGTAGCGGCGTTCTCGTCGTCGGCGGGGCGGTGGCCTATGAGCCGGCCAAAGGCCTCGCCGACGGTCTCGGCGCGCGGGTAGAGCCTCAGGGTCACGTCCTGGTCGTCGGGAATACTGGCGGCTTGCTTGGCGAGCTGTAGCGCCGTGCTGAAGCCGCCGAGCGCGTCGACCAGCCCACGCGCCTTCGCATCCTCGCCGGTCCAGACCCGGCCCTTGGCAATGCTCTCGACCCCGTCCTCCCCCAGCTTCCGCCCCTTGGCCACGCGATCCTTGAAGGTGGCATAGGCGCCGTCGAGGAAGGCCTCGAAGCGCTCCTTCTCGGGCGGCGAGAAGTCCTGGAGCGTGCTGAACATCCCGACATTGGCGCCCTTGTCGATGGTGCCCCAGCTGACGCCCAGCTTGTCCCAGAGGCCGCCCAGCACGAATTTGCCCGCGAGCACGCCGATCGAGCCGGTGAGGGTCGCGGGCTCGGCCACGATCTTGTCGGCCGGGGCGGCGACGTAATAGCCGCCGGACCCCGCGACGGCACCCATGCTGACGATGATGGGTTTGCGGCTCTCGTGCGCCCGCTCGACGGCGTGCCAGATCGTCTCGGAGGCGACGGCGGAGCCGCCGGGGCTGTCGATCCGGAACAGGATCGCCTTCACGTCCTTGTCTTTCGCGGCCTTGTCGAAGGCGCGCGACACCGTGTCGGCACCCATCAGCCCCGACGCCGAGAAGGGGTTCGGCGTGCTGCTGCCGCGCTGGATCAAGCCCGTGCCGTAGATGAGGGCGATCGTCGGGCCCTTCTCATGGGGGCGGCCGGCGCCGTCGAGATAGCTGATTGTGCCCACGAGCGCCGCGCCTTTGCCGGCGCGGGTCTTGGCCTCGGCCTCCGCCTCGTCGCGATAGCCGACGTGATCGATCAAATGCGCCTGCATCGCCTCGTCCGCCATGAGCAATCCGCGGTCGACCAGGGCGCGCACTTGGGTCTCGTCGAGCTTCCGGTCTTTCGCGATGCCGGCGATGATTTGGTCGAAGACGGAGCGCAGGATCGCTTCGGTCTCCTCGCGCTGCGGCGCCGTCATCTGGTGCTCGGTCAGCATGTTGAACGCGGTCTTGTATTCCTCGCGATGGTCGAAGCTCGGGAGCACTCCGATCTTGTCGAGGAGGCCGCGGAAGAACGGCGCTTCCGTCCGGAGGCCCGACAGGCCCACGATACCCTGCGGCTGCAGCCAGATCTCGTCGAAGCCGGCGGCGAGATAATAGGCATGGGTCCCGGCGCCGAACTCGCCGATGGTGTCGGCATAGGCGATGGCGAATTTGCCCTTGGCGCGGAGTGCCGCGATGGCATCCCGCAATTCTTGCGCCTCGGCGGTCGGGATCTCGTCGCCGGCCACGCGCGCGAACACGCCCTTGACGCGGCCGTCGCTGCCGGCGCGCTCGATCGCGTCCAGCACGTCGCGGAGCGTCGGCTTCTGATCGGCGAAGACCGCGCTCAGCCCCTCGCGTGGCGCCGTATCCGAGAGGGCTTCGGTCAGATCGAGATTGAGCACGGTCGCCTCGGCGACGGGCGTGGTGCCGGACGAGCCCCAGATCGCCAGCGCCACGAGCGCCGCGATGATCAGGCTGACGAAGGCGCCGATGACGGCGAAGACTCCGACGATGAAGCGGCGCATTGCGGGAACTCCGTTGAGGGTCAGGCCGCCCTGGTGGGGCGGATGCGCGCGCGGATCTCCCGTCCGTGCGTGCTCTCTGCGATTTCGAGATCATAGAGAAGCTGCAGGTTCATCCAGAACCGCGCCTCGTTAGCGAAGTATCGTGCGAGGCGAAGAGCCGTGTCGGCGGAGATGCCGCGCTTTCCATTCAGGATGTCCGTGATCCGGCCAGACGGAACGCCCAGGTCGAGAGCAAGCCGATTGGCGCTCAGGCCACGCGTCTCGATCTCCTCCTTCAAAATCTCGCCAGGGTGGATGGCCATTGGATCATCCTCTGACTCAGCATGCGCCTCCCTTTAGCGTCACCCCCGAGCTTTGACCCGGGGGTCCATGTGGATCGCCGGGTCAAGCCCGGCGATGACGAAAGAGGGGAGGTGACATTGGGCGCAGGGGAACGTCTGAAGTCAACGACAGCACTCTAAACGCGGTTCGCCATTTATCCGCACTGCGCCTTGTGCCGGAGCAAATGATCCGCCAGCACTACGGCCATCATCGCCTCGCCCACTGGCGTTGCGCGGATGCCGACGCAGGGGTCGTGGCGGCCCTTGGTGGAGATTTCGGTGTCGTGGCCGTGGCGGTCGACGGTGCGGCGGGGCGACAGGATCGAGCTCGTGGGCTTGACGGCGAAGCGCGCGACGATGTCCTGGCCGGTGGAGATGCCGCCCAGGATGCCGCCGGCGTTGTTGGAGAGAAACGTGACGCGGCCACCTGCCATGCGCATCTCGTCGGCGTTCTCCTCGCCGGAGAGTGCCGCCGCGGCGAAGCCCGCGCCGATCTCGACCGCTTTGACCGCGTTGATGGTCATGAGCGCGCGCGCGAGGTCGCCGTCGAGCTTGTCGTAGATCGGTTCGCCCCATCCCACGGGCACGCCCGACGCCACCACCTCGATGACGGCGCCCGCGGACGAGCCGCGCTTGCGGACATCGTCGAGATAGCCCTCCCAGGCCTGGGCCGCCTGGCGATCCGGGCACCAGAAGGGATTGTCCTCGACCGCGTCCCAATCCCAGCGCGCGCGATCGATCTTGTGCGGGCCCATCTGGACGACGGCGCCGCGGATCGTGACACCCGCGCCCAGGATCTTCCGCGCAATCGCGCCGGCGGCGACGCGACTCGCGGTCTCGCGCGCGGAGGCGCGGCCGCCGCCGCGGTAGTCGCGGATGCCGTACTTGGCCCAATAGGTGTAGTCGGCGTGGCCCGGCCGGAATTTCTCTTTGGTGTCGTCGTAGTCCTTCGAGCGCGCGTCGACGTTCTCGATCGTCAGCGCGATCGGTGTGCCCGTCGTCTTCCCCTCGAAGACGCCGGACATGATTTTTACCTGATCGGGCTCGCGGCGCTGGGTGGTGAAGCGCGACTGGCCGGGCTTGCGCCGGTCGAGCCAGTGCTGGATCTCGGGCTCGGTGAGCGGGATCAGCGGCGGCACACCGTCCACCACAACGCCGATCGCGGGACCGTGGCTCTCGCCCCAGGTCGTGAAGCGGAAGAGCGTGCCGAAGCTGTTTCCCGCCAAGCGCGCCTCGCTAGACGACGGAGATGTCGGGCGCGTCCACGGCTTTCATGCCGACCACGTGGTAGCCGCAATCGACGTGGTGCACCTCGCCGCTGACGCCCGCGGCGAGATCGCTCAGGAGATAGAGTCCGGCGCCGCCGACGTCCTCGATGCTGACGTTGCGTTTGAGAGGCGAGTTGTATTGGTTCCACTTGAGGATATAGCGGAAGTCGCCAATACCCGATGCCGCGAGCGTCTTGATCGGTCCCGCCGAGATCGCGTTCACGCGGATATTCTGGCCGCCGAGATCGACGGCGATATACCGCACGCTCGCCTCGAGCGCCGCCTTGGCGACGCCCATGACGTTGTAATGCGGCATCACTCGCTCGGCGCCGTAGTAGGTGAGGGTGAGCAGGCTACCGCCATTCGTCATCAGCGGCGCCGCACGCCGGCAGAGATCGGTGAAGGAGTAGCAGGAGATCTCGAGCGTGCGCAGGAAATTGCCTCGGCTGGTGTCGACGTATTTGCCTTTGAGCTCCTCCTTGTCGGAGAAAGCGATCGCATGCACCAGGAAATCGAGCCGGCCCCAGCGCTCGCCCAGCGCCTCGAACACCCGCGAGACGCTCTGCTCGTTGCTGACATCGCAATCGAGTACGAAGTTGCTGCCGAGCGTCTCCGCGAGCGGCCGCACGCGCTTCTCCAGGGCCTCGCCCTGGAAGGTGAAGGCGAGTTCCGCCCCTTGCACGCTCACCGCCTTCGAGATGCCCCAGGCGAGGGAGCGGTCATTGGCGACGCCCATGATCAGGCCTCGCTTGCCCTCCATGATCGGCCGCGCCTGCGTCATGCTGCGTCAACTCCTTGATGTTCCAAGTCAATGCCAGGGAGTGCGCGGCATCCTACACGAAAGCATGGGAGCGGGATATGAGCGCGCAAGCCACTCGCCCGGAAGACCGGCCGGACTGCAGTGCCAATGTCTACAAGGAACGCGTCAGTGCAGGCGTTGCGGGGTACGCAACTCTAGCTCCCGCGCGGATTGCTCGTAGAAATGCGCAAGCATAAGGCACTCGTCCCGATCCTCCTCGGTCTCGGCCTCAACGGCGGAGTCCAAGATGTATTTCGCAATCTCGCGAAATTGCTTCGCCTGCTGCTGTTTCACTGTGATGCCCCCACCCCTATCCCCGCGCAAACCCTAGCCTCGCCGGCACCGAATGGCTATCCCGCCAGGACGCGTAGAAGGCTCGGTGCCGCTCTACCGGCGAGGGTTCCGTCTCAGCTCGTGCCCAGCTTGCCGCGGACATCGTAGGGATGCCGCTCGCCCCAGCGCTCCAGGAATTGCGTTAACTCTGAATCGGGTGGCTCCGGCAGCACGACCCGTAGTTTCACGTATTGGTCGCCCAGGCCCTGGCCCGAGCTCGCCGCCAGGCCCTTGCCCTTGAGGCGCAACAGCGAGCCCGAGTTGGCACCGCGGGGCACCTTGACGGAGACCGGTCCGTGGATCGTGGGCACGGTGATCTTGGCGCCGAGCACCGCCTCGGGCAGCGTCACGGGCACCTCGATGTGGATGTCCCGGCCCTTGCGCTGGAACAACGGGTGCGGGTCGACCTCGATCTCGATGTAGGCGTCGCCGGCGGGCCCGCCATTATGGCCGGGCTCGCCCTGGCCTTTCATGCGCAGGGTCTGGCCGCTCTCGATGCCGGCGGGGATCGCGAGGTCGACGCTGTGGCCGTCGGGCAGCGTGATCCGCTTCTTGGCGCCGAGCGCCGCCTCCAGGAACGGGACGCGCAGGCGATGCTGGGTGTCCGCGCCGCGCTGGCGCATGGGACGGCCGCCGAAGCCGCCGCCCCGAAATCCGCCACCGCCGCTGCCAAAGATCTCCGCCAGGATGTCCTCGACCGAGAAACCCTCCGGCGCACCCTGGCCGCGCGCACCGCCGGGTCCGTAGCTGTACGAGAATCCGCGCGGCGCCTTCTCGGTGCCGCTCGCGTCGATCTCGCCGCGGTCGTAGCGCCCGCGCTTCTCCGGGTCCGAGAGCAGCTCATAGGCGCCGGTGACTTCCTTGAATTGCTGCTCGGTTGCCTTGTTGCCGGGGTTGAGGTCCGGATGGAGTTTCTTCGCAAGCCGCCGATAGGCCTTCTTGAGATCCTCGGGCGAGGCCGTCTTGCCGACGCCCAGAACGGTGTAGGGGTCCTTCATGGTCGGCGCAGCATATGAGGGTCCAAGCCGCCGATGTCCAGCCTGAGTTCAAAAGGAATGGGGCGGCAGTCGCCGACTGCCGCCCCGCTCGTTCGCTGCGCTCGCTATGCCCGCGCGCCGATCACGGCCGCGGCGGCGGCGGCGGATAGGGGTAGTTCGGCGGCGGCGCGAAGCCCGGCACCTGATTGCCCCTCGAGTACATGCACTGCGAGTAAGCCATGTCATACCGCTGCTGCATGTTCATGGCCTCGTATTGAGACGCGTT
>DATEGF010000258.1:0-4593 GCA_035280245.1 Allostellaceae bacterium | reverse complement strand
GGATCAAGGAGAGCTTCGATCCCCGGCGCATCCTCAATCCCGGCCGCATGTATCGGGACGTCTGAGGCCTCGATGCAGACGCAGTTCTCCCTGGCGCAGCTCGCCGACCCCGACGTCAAAGACGCGGACGCGATCCTGCGCGCCTGCGTCCATTGTGGGTTCTGCACGGCAACCTGCCCGACCTATGTGCTGCTCGGGGACGAGCTCGATGGTCCCCGCGGGCGCATCTATCTGATCAAGGAGATGCTGGAGCGCGGCCGGCCCGCGACCTCGACCGTGGTCAAGCACATCGACCGCTGCCTCTCGTGCCTCGCCTGCATGACCACCTGCCCCTCGGGCGTCAATTACATGCACCTCGTCGATCACGGCCGGCGGCATATCGCGCGCACCTATCGGCGGCCGTGGTCCGATCGCTGGATACGCCGGGCTCTCACGACCGTGCTGCCGCGGCCGAACCTGTTCCGCTGGGCCCTGGTCGCCGCGCGCCTGGCGCAATCGGTAGAAGCACTGCTGCCTGCGCGGATGCGGGCGATGCTGAAGCTCGCGCCAAGTGCCGCTCGCCGATCCGCGGCCATCGTGCCGCAGGTATTCCCCGCGGCAGCACCGCGCCGGCTGCGCGTGGCCTTGCTCGCGGGCTGCGTGCAGCAGGTGATCGATGCCAGCATCAACCAGGCGACCCTGCGCCTGCTTCGCCGGCATGGCGCGGAGGTGGTCGTGGCAGAGGGTGTCGGCTGCTGCGGCGCCCTCGGCCATCACCTGGGCGAGGACGTGCTCGATCGCGTGCGCGCCAATGTCGATGCCTGGACGGCCGAGCTCGAGCGCGGCCTCGATGCGATCGTGGTCAATGCGTCCGGCTGCGGCACCATGGTGAAGGACTACGGTTTCCTGTTGCGCGGAGATCCCGTCTATGCGGCGAAAGCGGCCCACGTCTCCGCGCTTGCGAAGGACGTGAGCGAGGTCGCGGAGCAGCTCGGGTTGAGCGGTGCGCTCGCCGATGCGCCGCGCGTCGCCTACCACTCCGCTTGCTCGCTCCAGCATGGCCAGAAGATCCATGGCCTGCCGAAGCAGCTGCTGCAGAAGGCGGGGTTCGATGTCGTCGACGTGCCGGAGGGTCACCTCTGCTGCGGCTCCGCCGGTACCTACAACCTGCTGCAACCGGAGCTCGCGGGCGCGCTCAGAGAGCGCAAGCTCCGCAACATCGCGAGCGTCAAGCCCGCGATCGTCGCCGCCGGCAATATCGGCTGCATCACGCAGCTCGCCGCTCCCGGCGGCCTACCGGTCGTGCACACGGTCGAGCTCCTCGACTGGGCGACCGGCGGCCCGAAGCCCACGGCTCTCGCCTAGCGTCTTCGCGCGATTAGCATCGGCGCAATCGTCGAGGCCGCGACCACGGCGGCACCGATCAGCGTCGGCAACAACCAATGGGCGCCGCCCGAGAGCACCTCCTCGCCGGCCGCGCCGAACTCGACATAGGCGACGGTCATGGGGACACTGCCGATGAGCGTGCCGAGCGTGTAATTCCCGAGCGAGAGCCGTGTGAGGCCGAGGCCATAGTTGGTGACGGGTTGCGGGATCACCGGAATGAGTCGCAGCGCCGCGACCGCGCGCCAGCCACCCGTTTCGGCCTTGACCAGCAGGGGCCCGAGCTTGGGCATGCTCTCGGGCTCGATGAGACCGCTGTTGACATAGCGCGCCAGGACGAAGCCCGCGACCGCTCCCAGCGTGCTGCCGATCGACGCCCAGAGGAATCCGCCGACGGTGCCGAACAACAGGCCCGCCGCCACTGCGAGGAAGGTGCGCGGCACGAAGACCAGGCTCGCGAGTATATGGGCCAGCAGGTAGATGATCGGCGCCAGGGGCGCACCCGCGATCTCCGCCTTGATCTGCATCGGGCTCACGGCGGCGCGGTGCGACAGCACGTAGGTGCCGCCGGCGAGCACAAGCGCCACGATCAGCACGCGACCGGCGGTGCGGAGCGCGGACATTGGCGACGGCGCGGCGTCGGGGGTCATGCCGAGGGCGGCTCCTCGATCACGATCGGAGTCTTCGCTCGCCGCATCAGCCACATTACGCCCAGGAGGTCGGCGATGCCGACCCAGAGGCGATCGAACACCCCGTAGTTCGACTGGCCCCGCTCGCGCGGTCGATGGTTCACCGGCACCGAGACGACCTTGCCGCCCAGGCGCAGCGTCAACGCCGGCAGGAAGCGGTGCATGTGGTCGAAGCGCGGCATCTCGAGGAAGAGATCGCGGCGAAACAGTTTGAGACCGCAGCCGGTATCGGGCGTGCCGTCGCCCAGCAAGCGGCGCCGGATCGCGTTCGCCGCGCGCGAGGCCCAGCGCTTCGACCAGGTATCGCGACGCTTCCGGCGCTGGCCCGCGACCATCAGGGATAGCGAGGCCGGCGCCGCGCGGGCGATCTCCCAGAGCCGTGGGATATCGGCGGGGTCGTTCTGGCCGTCGGCGTCGAGGGTCGCGATCCAGTCCGCGCGCGCCGCCTTGACGCCGGTCAGGATCGCCATGCTCTGCCCGCAGCTCGCCTGATGGCGGATGAGGCGCAGGCCCGGGAATTCCGCCGCGAGCTGCCGAGCCTCGGCGGCGGTCCTGTCGGTGCTGCCATCATCGATGTAAACGATTTCGTAGGAGACGAGGCCGTCGAGGGCGTGCCGGATCTCCGCGACCAGCGGCGCCACATTGGGCGCCTCGTTGCGCGCCGGTATCACCACGGAAAGGTCCATTACGCCGCTGGCAGCCCAATAAATCGTCGCGGACCGGGGGTTTAACACGTTTCCGGGCGAGGGACCAATTCGGGAGGCTCTTTACGGTTCCACGAAGGGTTGGGTGCATACTGAGGCGCCATGGCGGTGCCGTTCGCGCCGGATTGGTTCGTCGTCCGCAGGAGCGCATAGGCCTGATGCAAGACGCCTCCACGCTGATGCGCTCCGAGATCACCGAGGCGCCTGCGATCCTCGGTGATGGCAGCCAGCTCAATCTGGTCCTGGTCAATCGCCTGACCAATGCGAGTCAGGCGCCGGGCATCATCACCGTGATGTGCGCCATTTGCTTGGCGCCAGCGGCGGCCATGTCGGCCTCTCCATCGTGCACGGCATCGTCATCAGCCACGGCGGCGAGATTCAGGTCACAAGCGAGGTCGGCAGCCGCTTCGAGGTGGGCCTTCCGGTCGAGACGAGCGCGCCTTCTAGAACGTCTCCACCCATGGCCTGAGCTCGACCTCCCAGGTCCAAGCACTGCGGTGCTGCCGGTGGATGTTGAGATAGGTCTCCGCGATCGCGTCAGGCTCGAGCATTCCGTCGGCGCCCCGCTGCGCCAGCCGAGTGTCGTTCTGCTGCTTGATCCCACCGTCGATCACGAAATGCGCGACGTGGATGTTCTTGGGCGCGAGCTCGCGCGCCATGCTCTGAACCAAGCCGCGCAGGCCGAACTTGCCCATGGCGAAGGGCGCCGACTGGGCGTAGCCCTTTACGCTCGCCGATGCGCCCGTGAATTGGATCGAGCCGTGACCGCGCTCCAGCATCAGCCGTGCCGCAGCCTGGCCCACGAGGAAGCCGCCGTAGCAGGTCACCATCAAGGCCTTCTCGACCTCGACAGGGTCGAGCTCGGTGAGCGGGCCGCGGGTGCGATAGCTGGGGTTGTAGACCACCAGGTCCGGCGCGCCGAGATCGGCGGTCACCGACTTGAAGAGCGCGGGTACCCCCGAACGGCTGCTGGCGTCGCAGGCATAGACGCGGGCGCCGGTCTCGCGCGCGAGCGCCTCGAGCTTTGGGGGCTTGCGCGCCGCGAGCGCCACCTTCATGTCGCTTTTTGCAAAGAGTCGCGCGAGCGATGCGCTTAATCCGCTTCCGGTTCCGACGATGAGGGCGATTTCGGTCATGCTGCGCTCCTTGGACGTGGTCAAGGAAAAGGCCATCGGATAAGGTCTGGCCTCCGGGGGCGAGAATTCCCAACGAGGCCCGAGCTCTTATCGATGAAGCGCTACTCGATCTTCGCGCTGCTGAGCCATGCTATTTCCGGGCATCAGCGTTGGCCAAGGCTGTGGCGCGATCCCGACCCGAAGCCCCGCTATGACGTGGTCATCGTGGGCGCCGGCGGCCACGGCCTCGCCACCGCCTATTACCTCGCCAGGGAGCACGGCATCACCAATGTGGCCGTGCTCGAGAAGGGCTGGCTCGGCGGTGGCAACACCGGACGCAACACCACCATCATCCGATCGAACTATCTGGTGGACGAGAGCGCGGCACTCTACGAGCATTCGCTCAAGCTCTGGGAAGGCCTCACTGCGGAGCTGAACTTCAACCTGATGCTGAGCCAGCGCGGCGTGCTCAATCTCGCGCACACGCTGCACGACGTGCGGGAGGGCACGCGGCGCGTGAACGCGAACCGGCTGAACGGTGTCGACGCCGAGTGGCTCGACGCCCAACAGGTGAAGGCATTCTGCCCGATCCTCAATGTCTCGCCCGACGCGCGCTATCCCGTGCTCGGCGCGACCTCGCAGCGCCGGGGCGGCGTCGCGCGGCACGACGCGGTCGCCTGGGGCTTCGCCCGCGCTGCCGACGACCGCGGCGTCGACATCATC
>DATEGF010000257.1:0-5078 GCA_035280245.1 Allostellaceae bacterium | reverse complement strand
AGCACCGGTGTGGTCATCGCCCCCGGCATGAGAATCCCAATACCAAGGAATGCCGCCATTAGCGGCGAGATCACTCGTCTATTCACGGTTTCCCCTCCCAAAGTTCCAACCGGTGCGAGCGCGGCCACTATAGCACGGGTGTCACAACCCTTTTGGGACCGAACGTGAAAGCGCAACAGCCAGGTGATAGCGTTCTGCTACTTTCCGGAAAATTCCTCAAGAAACTTTCGAAGCGCGACTGCCTGGTTGTGCTCCTCGTCTTTAGCACCATAGAGTAAGGTCACCGGGCCCTTCCGTACTAGCGCAAGCAGTTCATGGAGTTGCTCCTGGCGCTCGGGTCGTTGAAGCTCCGAGTGGTAACGCCGCTGGAATTCCTCCCAGCGTGTTGCATCATGCCCGAACCACTTGCGCAGCTCATTGGAGGGAGCAAGCTCGCGGAGCCAGAGGTCGAGCTTAAGAGACTCCTTTGTGATTCCGCGCGGCCAGACTCGGTCAACCAGGATTCGCTTGCCGGCAGCATTGAATTTGGCGCCGTAAACGCGCTGGAGCTGGATTTTCACGACGGACCTGATTAACAGATTCTAGTGTTTGAGGGCTCTTTCAACGTCCCGAGAGTCGCTCGACAACGGGCGCCAATCCCTCCATCAGCTCGTCGCTGACGACGATGTAGGAGATGCCGAGACTCGCGCGCCGCCGCTGCAGCGTGTCGACCATCTCGTCGGTCGTGCCTGTGAGCGCCGAGACGGCGCCCGACTGCGCCAAGACCTCAGCCGTAAGACCCATCTGAGTTGCGATCCAGCGCGGGACCTGCTGTCCGACCGCCATCATGTTGAGATTGAGCTCGAGCTGATCGAATCGGGAGCCGGCCGCTTCGCGGATCCATGCGATCCGCTCGGCGACTCCGGCCTCTGGTTCAGTCGGTGGGAGACCGAGGGCAATGATGTCCGCCTCGCGGGCGGCCAGCTCGAGGAGCTTTCGCTGGCTGGCGCCGACCAGTATGGGCGGCCGCGGTTGCTGCACCGGCCGCGGTGAGATCTCGGCGTTCGCCGCTGCATAATGCGGCCCGGTCGCCGTCGTCGTCTGACCCGACAGCAGGGCCTTGAGCAGCGCGAGCGATTCGGCAAGACGCGCGACACGCACCGCGCCGGCATCGAAGGGGATCCCGAGCATTTGATTCTCCGCGGCAGCAGCGGGCCTGCCGACGCCAATACCCAGTTCGAAGCGGCCGCCCGACAGTACGTCGACCGTCGCCACCTCCTTTGCCAGGAGGACTGGGTTTCGAAAGTCGTTCGCGATGACATACGTCCCTAGGCGCAACGTTGCGGTCACCATGGCCGCGGCCGTTAACGCCGGAAGGGGTGCGATCGTGTACTTCAATCCATCCGGTGTCAATAAGGTCGCGTATCCCATCGATTCGATGCGGCGAGCCTTTTCAGCCCACTCCTTGCCGGAGCGCGCTTGCGCCGCGATCACACCGAACCGGAAAGAACGCACCGCCCCCACGCTACCCTCCCCCAAAGGGGGAGGGGAAGTCAGGGGCTCTGTGCTAGGCAACCGTCGGATCCTGCGGCTTGGGTGCCGAGGGAGTCTGCTCGTGCGTGTGATCGTGGTAGTGCGGTCCACCATAACCCCACGGTCCGCGTCCCCAAGGGCGCCAGAAGAAGAAGCGCGAGACGATGAAGAGGATCAGCAGCAACCAGAACAAGCCGAAGAAGGGGAAGAAGCCCCAGCCGTAGTAGCCGTGATAGACGACCTGACTCCCACCCGGCGCGGTCGTCACGACGGTCGCCGCTTGGCCGGCGTTGTAGGCGATCACTCCGACGATCGTGGCGATGGCGGCTGTCGCCAGTCCCCAGACCCATGCGAAACGGAATCGATTCATGTCAGAAACCTCCTTGAATGTCTCTGGGACCATCATTCACAACATTTGTGAAGGCGTTGTGAACGCCGCATGGGGCCCCGCTCCGGCGTGGAAAAGCGGCGAGAAAATTTAGGGCCTTGCGGAGGCGAATCGGCTAGAGGGGGAGGGTCAATTGGGGTTTCGGTGACGGGATGTAGCGCGTAAAGACCACGCGGTCTCCCTCGAGGTCCAGTTCGAGCATCGCCGCCTTCCCGACCGACTTGCGAAACATCTCGCGCTCGGTCTGCGGACGGCCGTCGAGCAGGATCCAGGCGGCCTGCAGCGGATCGGCGTGGCTGATCAGGAGCGACACCTCGCCCGGGTGTTCGCGGGCGACACGATCGACGACATCCAACACCCGCCTGCCCAGCGTCTCGATCGATTCATCGCCGGCGAGCGTGCCGCGCCGCAGCTTGTGCACGAAAAAGCCCGGACGGCGAATCGGAATCTGCCAGCGTGGCACCCCCTGCAGATAGCGGCCGATGTCAGCTTCGCGGAGAGCCGGCTCCGCAATCAGTGAGACGGGCGCCGGGAGCTGTGCGTTGATGATCTCGGCCGTCTCACGCGCGCGGTCGAGTGGGCTGTGAATGATTCGCCGCACGCCGCGATCTCGCAGTGATTGGCCGACGGCGACCGCTTGCGCGCGCCCATATGCGCTCAGGCCAAAGCCTGGAAGGTAGCCGTAGATGACCTTCTGCGGATTCTCCACGTCGGCGTGCCGCATCAGCAGTACCTGGGTCGTCGGCGCGCTCACTGTTCGGCTGGCGAGATGATCCTGGTCTATCTCGAGTCGGCGCGTAGCCGCTTCGCCATCGCCGCGATCACCTGGAGCGCCAGGCTGTCATTGCCTTTGATGGCATCGCGGAACTGGGCATGACTGAGCACCATCGCCTCGACGGCGCCGTCGGTGACCACGGTCGCGGTCGCTGGCCCACCGTCCAGCATGCCGATCTCGCCGAAGAACTCACCGGGGCCTAATCGGGCCGCCGGCTTGCCGGCGCGGGTGACCTGCACGTGCCCACTCTCGAGGATGAAGAAGGCCTCGGTCGGCTGCCCCTCGCGGATCAGCGTCTCACCCGGCTTGAGACGGACTTCATCGACGCGGCTGGCGATGAACCCGAGGTCGCGCTTCGAGCAACTGGCAAAAAGCGGGACCTGGGTCAGTCGAGCGATCTTCGGATCCGACACGCGGAAACACTACACCCACCTATGCCTGTGGGACAATGTCTGGCACCGTCGAGGCGGGAGGATGGCCCAGGTCAATCTCGACAACGCGCTGGACGAGGGGCGCGATGCCATTCGCCGCCACGCCTGGCGGGAGGCTTTTGATCTCCTGACGGCGGCCGATAAGGCCGGGAGCCTGAACGCCGACGACCTCGAGGGGCTCGCCGAGGCTGCCTGGTGGAGTGGTCGCGCCGACGCCTGTATCAGCGCCCGGGAACGGGCTTACCCACTCCATCTCGAGGCCGGCCGCCGGCAGAGGGCAGCGCTCGTCGCTCTGAAACTGGGCAAAGACCAGTTCGAGCAACGGGCCTCCGCGGTGGGGATGGCCTGGCTCAACAGCGCCCAGCGGCTGCTCACAGACGTGCCACCAGGCATTGAGCACGGCTACCTTGCGCGTCTCCAGACGGTGATCGCGTTCGAGGCTGACCACGACTACGAACGGGCACTCGCGCTCGCGATCCAGACCCTTAAGATCGCCACCCGCTTTGGCGACCGCGACCTGATGGCGCTCGCGCTCCAAGACCAGGGACGGATCATGGTCGCCCGTGGTCAGGTGGGCGAAGGGATGGCCTTGCTCGACGAGGCGGCGGTAGCGGCCCTGTCCGCCGAGCTGCAGCCGATGACGACCGGCATCATCTACTGCAACCTCATCGGGACGTGCGAGGGGATGGCCGATTACAAGCGGGCGGGCGAATGGACCGATGCCGCCGGCCGATGGTGTGAACGCCAGTCGATCACCGCCTTCCCGGGTTTGTGCCGCGTGCATCGGGCAGAAATAGTCCGATTGCACGGTGCCTGGCAGGAAGCAGAGGTAGAAGCACGAGGCGCGTACGAGGAGCTTCGCGGCTTCATCGTCGAGTACGCAGCGGAGGCGCTCTACGTGATCGGTGAGACCCGGCTCGGTCGCGGCGACCTCGTCGAGGCAAGAGATGCATTTCGGCAGGCGCACGACCTCGGGCGTGAACCGAATCCTGGCCTTGCCCTGCTGCGGCTGGCCGAAGGAGATGTTGACGCGGCGGCGGTCGCGATCAAGCGAGGCCTGGCCGGCGCGCGTCAACCGCTGGCTCGCGCGCGGCTGCTGCCAGCACAGGTGACGATCGCCCTCGCCGCCGGCGATCAAGCAACAGCGTCGGCCGCCGCCGCCGAGCTCGAATCGATCAGCTCGACTTACGCGACCTCCGCCCTCAAGGCGCGTGCGCTCTGCGCGCGCGCCGCTGTCTTCATGGCCGAAGGCGATTCCGAGAGCGCCGTGCGTTCTCTCTGTGAGGCGCTGCCGCTGTGGCGTGAAATCGAGGCACCCTACGAAGAGGCGAAGACGAGGGTGGAACTCGGCCGCGCCTACCAGGCCGGCGGCGACCGTGAAGGCGCTCTGCTGGAACTGCGCGCGGCGCATACCGCGTTTGCCCGGCTCGGCGCAGCACTCGATGATCGGCAGGTCACCCAATTGCTCGCCGAGGCGGGCGACACTCTTGCGGAACCGGTGGCCGGCGTCGCGTCCACGCCCACCTTCATGTTCACCGACATCGTGAAGTCGACCGAACTGGTCGCGGCGATGGGGGACGACGCGTGGAATGAGGTGCTACGCTGGCACGACCACGCGCTTCGAGCCTTGTTTGCGCGGCATACCGGCGAGGAGATCGACCACGCAGGCGATGGCTTCCTCGTCAGTTTCGACCAACCGGAGCGCGCCATCGTTTGCGCCGTCCAGATCCAGCGGACACTCGCCGACCATCGCCGCAATCACGGATTTGCGCCGCAGGTTCGGATCGGGGTGCACCAGACGGCGGCGACCAAAGTCGGACTCGCCTACCGAGGCAAGGGCGTCCACGAGGCGTCGCGCATCGCCGCCGCCGCGCAGGGCGGCGAGGTGCTGGCAAGCTGGCACACGGCGCAGCCGTGCAAGTTCACTCTCTCCGAGCCGCGCGAGGTGAGCCTGAAAGGACTCGCGCAACCC
>DATEGF010000256.1:0-2845 GCA_035280245.1 Allostellaceae bacterium | reverse complement strand
GCGATGCGCCACGGGAGAGCGCGGAACGCGACAGAACCATTCAGCACCATCGGAGGCTCTCCATCACTTGGGATAACAGGACTGGGCCGTGAGCGTGATCGACGTGGACACGAATGGAATGCTGAGCGACATCGGATACGACGCGCTGACTTTATTGCCGCATGCCGGAGCGCTCACGCTGAATACAGTGGCAGCGAAGCCGGCACCCGACTTTCCAGCGGAGTAACTCTTGACCTGATCCGTCGTGCCGCAATTGTTTGCGTCGATGGTCGCGCAGCGGGCGCCCTCCTCGACGGAATAATTGAGCGCGTTCTGATACCAAAGCAGCCGGCCGATCTCCATGGTGCCCAGGAGCAAGCTAAGCAACGGGCCGATGATCATAGCGAAATCGACGGTCAGGCTGCCCGCCCGGTCTCGTCTCAACCTGCCGATCAGGCTCATGAATTCAGTCTCCCCTGCAATGACCCAATGACGTGCTCGCGTGGATCTATTTGATCCGCGCGACGGACTGCGCCGTTAGCGTGACGGCGCTACCGAGCACCGCGTAGGAGATGAGCGGCGTGTAGGTCGCCTGCGCATTGACGGTGACGTAGGTTCCCGGCGACAGCCCGTTCGAACAGGCAGTGGTGCAATCCGCCACCGTTGTGATGGTGGACCCGCTCGGACATCCGCACGCCTGAGTCGGTGCTGGCGATGCGCTGACGCCCGAGAGCGTCGTCGCATTGGTGACCGCATCCTGAATCGATTGGCTGTTCCAGCCATGCAGAAGTGCATACTGCGCGCCGGCCTGCGCGGCATCCTCGACCTGCATTTTCTGGTAGAACCCCATGCCGAAATCGACCAGCAAGCTGAGGATGGTCACCAGCAGCGGCACGGCAAGGGCGAACTCGACGGACGACACGCCGCGGCGATTCGCGAAGACGCCTGTCAGGCGTCGAGCAAGTCTATTCAGAGAGGACATCTGGGTTGCTCGCTCGTTGGCTCTCCTACGCCGTCGACGGAATCGTCACGGCAGGAGTGAGCATCGAGCAATCTGAGTTACTCAGTCGTAAAGATTCGAGCGCTTTGGAAATACCGGCATTTTGCGCAGAACCGAGTATTCCGCCCTGGAGCTGCACGCGGCCCTGCCAGGGCGCGGCCAACCCACTACATCAGCTCGATAAACGAGATCTAAAGCGGGATCTCGAAGATCCGACCGTGGGGGTTCGCGTGATCAGGGCGCCCTGCCCGCGACCAAACATTTGTCGTGGAGCGCGCCCACCTCGCGCTCGCTGAGCTTGAGCACGTCGAGCAGGATCGCGTCGGTATGCTCCCCAAGGATCGGCGCGCGCGGGACCGCACCGCGTGGCGCCCTGCCGAAGTCGAGCGGGTGGCCCGCGGCGAGATAGGCGCCAATCCCCGGCTGCTCGATCCGCTGGAACATGGGATTGGCGGGCGAGACCCGCGGATCCTCGCGCACCATCTGCTGGAAGGTCTGGTAGGGCCCCCAGCAGACGCCGGCGTTCTCCAACGCCGCCGTCGCATCCGCGAAATCGCGCACGGCGAACCAACGCTCGAGGATCGCGGTGATGGCGCCGCGACCTTCGTAGCGATCGCCCTCGCGGGCAAAATCGAGCCCGAGGGCACGGGCCACGAGCTCGAACGTCTCGCCGAGGCCGGTCGCCTTCGTGAGCGCCTCCCACTGGCCGCGTGTGATCGCGACGAGCACCAACCGCCGGCCATCCCTGGTCGCGAAATCGCGCCCGTAGGCGCCGAACACGTCATTGCCGTAATGCGGCCGGTGGGCATCGTTGATCTCGACATCGGCGATGTAGCCGAGCGCGCCCGCCGCCGCGAAAGCGACATCGGAGAGCGCGATCCGCACAAGTTGGCCCTCGCCCGTGAGGCGCCGGTGCCGCTCGGCCGCGATCAGGCCCAGGGCCGCGCTCTGCCCGGTCACGAGGTCCCAAGCGGGCACCACGTTGTTGACGGGACCGGCGACATCGGTCGGACCGGTCAGAAAGGTAAAACCTGCCGCCGCGTTGACGGTGTAATCGAGCGCGGTGCGGCCCGTTGAATCGCCAACGATGTTCACCATTACGAGGTCGTCGCGCCGCCGCTTGAGACCCGCATAGTCGAGCCAGCCCGTGGCCGGAAAATTCGTAAGGAAGAGGCCGGCGTTCTCGCCGGGCGCGGTGATGAGAGCGGTCGCGAGCTCGCGGCCCCCGGGCTTGCCGATGTCGATGCGGATCGATCGCTTGCCCTTGTTGAGGCCCGCCCAGTAGAGGCTCTTGCCGTCCTTGGTGACGGGCCAGCGGTTGGCGTCGAGGCCGCCACCGAGCGGATCGATCCGGATCACGTCGGCGCCCAGCTGGGCCAAGGTCATGCCCGCCGAGGGCGCCGCGACGAAAGCCGCGCTCTCGACCACGCGAAGGCCTGCGAGCACGCCGCTCATGGCGCGATCTGCGCCTCCGCCACCATCGCCGCCGAGCCCTCGGGGTTGACCGCGATGAGGCGCACGCTGCGCCCGTCGGCGGCGGGCCAGCCGCGCACATCGAATGGATCGGGCGAGAACAGCGGCCGCTTCGCCCGGAACGAGAATTCCGTGACGCGCGCCTCAGGCCGCTCGCGTCGCAACAGGTCAAGCAGCAGGGTCGCGATCAGCGGGCCGTGCACGATGAGGCCGGGGTAGCCCTCCTCCTGCGTCACGTAGGGATGGTCGTAGTGGATGCGGTGGCCGTTGAAGGTGAGGGCGGAGTAGCGGAACAGCAGCACCGGGTCGGGCGCGAGCTGCTTTGACCACGTGGCATCGCGCGGCGCGGGCTTGGGCTCGCGCGGCTGCTCGCCCGGTTTCGGCGCCTCGCGA
>DATEGF010000255.1:0-9430 GCA_035280245.1 Allostellaceae bacterium | reverse complement strand
GCCTTGAGGGCGACCACGGGAACCTCCCGCCGGCGCGCGGCCTCGGCCACCTCGGCGAGCTCGTCGGCGTCCGCGATCGATTCGAGGTAGAGCAGCAGGAGGCGGACCTCGGGGTCCTCCAGCACGGCGCGGGCGAGCTCGGGCGCGGTCACGTCGGCGTCGTTGCCTGTGGCGTGGGTGTGGCGGACGCCGATGCCGCGCGCGCGTAGGAGCCCGTACGGCACCACGCTCATGGCGCCGCTCTGGCTCACGATCGCGACCGGCCCATCCTCGGGCGGCGACTCCAGGAACATGGTCGAGAAATTCGCGATGGCGCCGGTGCCGAAATTGGCGAGGCCCTGAGTGTTGGGGCCGACGATGCGCATGCTGTGGGCGCGGGCGGTCGCCACCATCGCGCGCTCCTGCGCCTCGCCCTCGGCGCCGGTCTCGCCGAAGCCCGAAGCCATCACGACCGCGACCTTGACGCCGCGCTCGGAGCAGGCGGTCACCGCCGCCACTGCCGCTTGGCCCGGAACCGCCACGATCGCGAGTTCAGGCGCCTCCGGTAGGCTCGCGAGGTCGGGGTAGCTTTTGTGGCCCTGGAGCTCCGCTCGGTGCGGATTGATCGGATAGATCGCGCCCTTGAAGCCGAATCGCGCGAGATAGTGGATCGGCCGGCCGCCGATCTTGTTCGGATTCTCCGAGGCGCCGATGACGGCGATGGAGCGCGGATCAAGGGCCGCACGCAAAGTGGATGTCTCTGTCATGCTCGAGGTTTAGACATCGCGGCCGCCCGACGCAATTGCGTCACAGCAAGGCTCCGGTACGGCGGCACTTACGGTTAATTTGGAGTGAGGCCCTAACCCGATTGGACAAGGCTGCCACAGAAATGTCCACGGCGATTGTACGCTTGCGCGCTCCGGTAGAGGTACGCGTTCTCTGTACGTAGTACATGGCGAGAAGTCAGGCGCCATTAGTGGTGTAAGTAAGATTCCTTAATACTTTCCGATAGCTGCATAGTGGTTAATAAAATATTGCTAGAACAGCGGCTCCCAAATGCTTTACAGTTTATGAAAAGGGGAGATGAGGATCGCAGCCGAATTCCCGAAGCGCAAAGGCGGAGCGCTTCGCCAGGGTACAAGGGGATAGTGCAATGAGTGCTCAGATCCAACTCGTCGAGCTTGGCCGCACCAGCGTCACGCTACCGAACATAACGACCAACAGAGCCGACCACGCGCAGCATCCGGCGCGTGGCGATGCCATCTCGCCGGCGACGGTCGAGGCGCGGCTCCGCGCCATTCCGTTCGAGGAGATGGAGGCCGTCTTCGACAGCAGCGAAGGCGTGCTCTTCGCCTATTTCAACTTCCTCGGCCGACCGAGTTTCACCCAGGCGATTCTCCGCGACATCGGCCGCCTGCAGGACATGGTGCGCACGCTCTTCGCGGCGGGTGGCGGTCACGCGCCCGTGAAGTACATCGTCTGGGATTCGCGCATGCCCGGCGTCTGGAACCTGGGCGGCGATCTCGACCTTTTCGCGACCTTGATCCGGCGCCGCGACCGCGAGTCGCTCATTCGCTACGCCCGCGCGGTGGTCGAGGAAGGATATTCGAACGCGACGAACCTCAACCTGCCGCTGATCACGGTGGCGCTCGTGCGCGGCGACGCGCTCGGCGGGGGCTTCGAGGCGGCGCTCTCCTCGAACTTGATCGTAGCGGAGCGTAGCGCGAAGTTCGGTCTGCCGGAGATCCTGTTCAACCTGTTCCCGGGCATGGGCGCCTACAGCTACTTGGTGCGCCGCATCGCGCCCGCACAGGCCGAGCGCATGATCACCAGCGGCCGCATCTACTCCGCCGAGGAGCTTTTCGAGATCGGTGTCGTCGACGTGCTCGCCGACGACGGCCACGGCACGGAGGCGCTCTACGAGTACATTGGCCGCAATGGACGCCGGCACGCGGCGCACCGCGCGATCTATCGGGCGCGCGATCGCGTCAATCCGCTCAAGATCGATGAGCTCATGGACATCGCGGTCACCTGGGTCGACACCGCCCTCGATCTCTCCGAGGCGGACCTGCGCAAGATGTCGCGGCTGGTGACGGCGCAGGACCGGCGGCGCGACCGCACCGCGGCTGAATAGCCAAGACACAAAGACGTCGAGGGGAGTGGAGAGCGGCGCGGCTAGCTAAGCTAGCCGCGCCGTGCTTCTTGGACCTTCTGGCGGAGCGCCGCGTCGAGCTTCGTGTACTCGCCGCGAAGCTTGTCGAGGAGCGCCGCGCCCTCCTTCTCGAGCTGCTGCGCGGTCAGGTCGCGGAGCGCGAAGAGCGTGCGATAGAACCGCACTGCGCCGATATGCGCGGCGCTGCTCCGGAGCGAGTGGGCGTGGTCGCGGAAGGCTCGGAGGTCGCGCTTGGCCGTGGCGCGCGCCATGTCGTCCAGGATCTCGCGCACGTCCGAGCGGAAATTCTCGATCACGTCGTTGAAGAAGTCGCTGCCGGCGCCCAGCGCCTTCAGCGCCTCCACGGCCGCATCGTCCAGCACCGCGCCGCTGTCGACGCCGTAGCGCGGATGCTGGGCGATCGGCGTCACAACGCCGGGCGTGCCGGCCTCGGTCCCCAGCGTGCCGGCGGCGACGCGCTCGCTCACGGCCTCGATCGTGGCCAGCAACTGCGAGGCCTCGATCGGCTTGGTGAGCACGCCGTCCATGCCGGCCTCGCGGCAGAGCCGCTCGGTCTGGCTGGTGGCGTCGGCCGTCAGCGCCAAGATCGGTAGCCGCGGCTCGTCGAGATGCGCCATGCGGAAGAGCTTCGCGGCCTCGTAGCCGCTGAGCTCGGGCATGTTGATGTCCATCAGCACGAGATCGATACCCGCCTGGTCGAGGATCTGCAGCGCTTCCTCGCCATCGTTGGCGGTGACGCAGCTGTGGCCCGCCAGCTCGAGGATGCGCTGGATGATCATCCGGTTGGGCGCATTGTCCTCGGCAAGCAGGATCTTGAGAGGTTTGTGGGTGAGCGTGATCTCGCCCGCCTTGCGCTCCTCCTCGCCCTCGATCGCCGGCGCGTCGGTCTCGGGCGCGGGCAACGCATGGAGTGCGCGGCGCAGCCGCGTTTCGTCGAGCGGCTCGCGCAGGAGCGAGCTCACGCGCGCCCCGGCAAGGCTCGCGAGCGACCCCATATGGTCCATGTCGGCGAGGAGCAGGGTCAGCGGCTCGAGCCCGTTGCCGCCCGCCCGCGAGGTCACGCTGAGGGCGCCGACCGGGTCGCGCCGGGCGTCGACGAACAGAATCGAGCGGCCATCGTCGGCGGGTCGGTTCTCGATGAAATGCGCGGCAGCGGCCACGTCCTTGAAGCTCCGGAGCGTGCCGCGCCAGGCCTCGATGCGCTGGTGCAGCCAGGTCGAGAGCTCCGCGTCCTCGGTGACCGCGAGCACCAGTCGGCCATGCAAGTCGATACTGTCGGTCGCGGGCTCGGGCTCGCGCAGGAAGGCGAGGTCGATGGTGAAGGTGCTGCCTTTGCCGGGCGTGCTGGTGAGAGACACCGTGCCGCCCATGAGCTCGACCAGCTGCTTGACGATCGCGAGGCCGAGGCCCGTGCCGCCGTAGCGCCGAGTCACCGCGCCGTCGGCCTGGGTGAAGAGCTCGAAGATCCGGCTCTGCGCCTCGGCCGGCACGCCGATGCCCTCGTCGCGGACCGCGAGCCGCAGGCTCGCCTGCTGCTCATCGACGCCGAGCGCATCGACGGTGAGGGAGATCCGGCCCTTGTCCGTGAACTTGATCGCGTTCGCGACCAGGTTGGTGACGATCTGGCGGAGCTGGTGCGGCCAGCCCTTGAGCGCGTAAGGCAGGTCCGGGTCGATTCGGCAATCGAGCTTCAGGTCCTTGGCGGCAGCCTGTGGCCGCAGCATTGCGAGCGTGCCGTTCAGTACCGCGTGCAGGTCGAAGGGCTCGATGGTCGGCGCGAACTTGCCGGCCTCGATCTTGGAGATGTCGAGGATGTCGTTGATGAGGGCGAGCAGCGCGCGCGCCGAGGAATTCATGGTCGCCAGCATGTCGCGCTGGCGCGCGTCGAGCCGGGTGCGCCGCAGGATCGCATCCATGCCGATCATCGCGTTGAGCGGCGTGCGGAGCTCGTGGCTCATGATCGCGAGGAAGCGGCTCTTGGCGGCGTTCGCCGCATCCGCCTGCGCCTTCGCCTCGGTCAAGTTGCGGATCAGCGTGGTGAGGTAGGCGGGTAGCACCAGGAGGGCGAACAACAGGCCGAGCGACATCGGCAGGCGGTCGTACCAGTAGGGCGTCGTCGCGATAACCGCCGTGAAGCCGATGAAGGCGATCGCCGTCGAGTAGAGCAGCGGCTTGAGGCCGTAGCGCAGTCCATAGCCGATGCCGAGCCACAGATAGAGCCCGAACCAGGCCGCCGCCGAGCCGCCGCCGAAATGCAGGTAGATCGACAGGAACCCGAGGTCGATCAGCATGGCGAGATTGCGCCGCCAGATCGATCGGCCCGGACTCATGATCAAGTGCAGCAGCAGGAACCATCCGACCACGACCCCGATGCCCATGGCGAGCGCGCCCGTCGCGATACTGGGGTCGTCGCGATGGAAACTGAGCGCCGCCATGGCGTAGTCGAAGACGAGGCTGCCGAAGATGACGCGGATGATGATCTGCTCGTGCTCGCTGTCGTCGCGGGCGACGAAGTCGCGCGCGATCGCATCGAGGCTGCGCCACAACGCAGCGACACCACAGGCAACGCTCCCGACCAGCAGCGCCGCGATCAGCGGCACGCCGCCGAGGGGGAACAGCGGCGCCTGATGTTGGGCCCAGAGCAAGACGGCCAGGAGCGCCGGCGAGGCGACGGCCGAGAGGGTGATGCAGAGCACGAGGAGGACGCTCCGGCGGCGAAGCGCGGGATCGAGCGGCTCGGGGGCCGGCGGCGTCCGGTGCTCGATCACGGGTCGATCACCCCTCTGATCGATGGCAGGGTCCGCTCAGGGCGCCGGGGCGGGGTCGGAAGCGAGCCGCTCCGACGCGCGCGCGACCGAGCGCTTGGCCGGGAAGGCCACCGTCACCGTGGTGCCTTCGCCCTTCCGGCTCTTGATCTCGAGTCTGCCCTCGTGCAGCTCGACCAGGCCAATGGCAAGAGGCAGGCCGAGGCCGGTGCCGGCATGCTTGCGATTCCAGGTGCTGGCGACCTGGCCGAAGCGGGTGATCGCGGTGGCGATCTCCGTGTCGTCCATGCCGATGCCGTTGTCGATCACCTCGATCATGATCGCGTGCTCGACGGCTCGCGCCCTGAGCAGCACGCGACCACCGGGATGGCTGAATTTGAGCGCGTTGGTGACCAGGTTCAGCAGGATCTGCTTGAGCTTGCGCTGGTCGGCCTGGAGGTGCGGCAGGGCGCCGTCGATCTCGGTGTCGATGGTGACGTCGAGCGCGCCCGCGCGGTCGGCCACGAAATGCAGCAGGTTGCGGGCGACCGCGGCGACGTCGACCAGCTCCTCCTCGAGCTCGAGCTTGCCGGCCTCGAGCTTGGAGACGTCGAGGATGTCGTTGATGATGCCGAGGAGATGCTCGGCGCTGTTGCAGATGTCGCGGGCGTAGCCGGAATACTTGGTGTTGCCGAGCGGGCCCAGCACCTCATCCGCCATCAGCTGCGAGAAGCCGATGATGGCGTTGAGCGGCGTCCGGAGCTCGTGGCTCATGTTGGCGAGGAACTCGGTCTTGCTGTGATTGGCGAGCTCGGCGTCCTCCTTGGCCGCGAGCACCGCGAGCTCCGCGCGCTTGCGGTCGGTGATGTCGAGCGAGACCGTCACTACCAGCATCGGCCGGCCCACGTCGTCGTCCAGCACGGCCTTCTCGGTGAGGAGCACGCGCTCCTCCCCGTTGATGTCGCGGATCACCATCTCGAAAGGCGGTGGCGTCGCGTCGCCGGCGATCAGCCTGCCGTCGATGGCAGCGGCCTCGTCCGCCTCCGGGCCGGCCGCGAGCTCGCTCGGGGTGTTGCCGATGATGGCCTGCACCGGACGACCAAAGGCGCGCGCGAAGTACTCGTTGGCGAAGACATAGCGGCCGCCCGCGTCTGTGGCGCTCACCCGCATCGGGATCGCGTCGATTACGCGCAGGAGCAATTCGTGGCTGTGGCGGAGCTCGTCCTGATGTCGCCGCTCCTCCTCGACCATGCGCTCCTCGAGCGAGACCGCGCGCTGCTTCAGCAGCAGCTGCTGGCGGCGGAGGGTCAGGAGATTGCGCGAGCGGACCCGGAACTCGTGATGGTCGACCGGGCTCAGCAGGTAATCGGTGGCACCCGCCTCGAGCGCGCGGTAGCGCAGGTCCTTGTCCTCGTAGGCCGTGATCACCATCACGGGGACATCGACACAGGCCTCGAGTACCCGGAAGCGCCGGATAAACTCGGCGCCGTCGAGCTCGGGCATCTTGAAATCGGTGATGACGAGGTCGGGCTCTTCCTGGGCGGCGGACTCGAGGGCGGAGAGCGGATTATCGAAGGTCCGCACCACCACGTCGTCGGCGAGCGACCGGGCGAGCCGCTCAAGAATCTTCAGATTCGTGATGCGATCATCGACGATCGTGACGATCTGGCGTCTCACGCTTGCCCACCCACTCCCCGTGGCTCGGAAGGCCGATCGGTTTTCCGACCAGCGCCCGGCTGCCACCCATGCGAACCCTCGATGACCCGATTCAGTCAACGGATGAGAATCATCCGCCGGCACCGCGCCACCGGAGTCCCCGCCACTCACTCGCAGCGTGGAGTTCGGACCCACACGCAGGAGGGGACCCGTTCCCCTGGGACCGCTTTACCGGACCTTTGCCGCAGTCCGGCAATCTCTCATTAGTAGCGTATAATTAAGAATTGGTTAGCAAACCAGTAGTTTTACGAGTCCCTTGAACAGACTCGGTAATTTGGGCGCTTAAACCTCTGATAGAACGAGATTTGCTTCGCCCAACCCAGCGACTCGGGCAACGACTCGAGAATCGTGTCCAGTAAAAACGAGTCCAGTGTGGCTGCCGGTCGTGACGATGTCACCGGCCTTGAGGCCATGACCCAGTCGGCCCGTGTGGTTGGCGAGCCAGACCAGCGTGCGCATGGGATGGCCCGCAGTGTTGCCGCCTGTGCGCTCCGCGATGCGTTTCCCGTCGATCTCGAGCGTGACGGTCGGGCGGCCGAGGTCGCGCGAGCGCCAGTCGGTCGATCCCGGCCCGAAGCAGAAGCCGCCGTTGCTGCCGAGGTCCGCGAGCTTGGCCAGGCCCGCCGGCCCCTCCCAGGCCTCGAACCGGGTCTCCACCAACTCGATCCCCGGGTGGATCGAGTGGATGGCCTCGCTCACCTCGGCCTCGCCATAGGGCTCGGAGCGGGGTGGCAGAGCCCGGCCGAAGCGAAACGCCACCTCGGCCTCGATCCCGCGGAGCCGCAGACGCGGGCCGCCGAAGCGGGCGAGCGAGGGCTGAACGAGGTCCGCCAGCAAGGGCGAGGCGGTAGGCCCCGCCGTGGGGCTGGGCGCGCCGACCTTCCAGCCGACGATGGGGCCCAGCCGCGGTGTCAGCCGGGCCAGCAGTATGGCTTGTGCCGCGTAAGCTTCCTCGGCGCTACTCGGCACCAGGTGGGCGGGCAAGGCCCCGAGGGGCGTGCCGCCCTCCCAAGCCGCCGCCAGTCGCTCGCCGAGCTCGACCACCGCTGCCGTCGCCATGGATGCCTCCGTTTCGCGGGCGTTGCCCGCTTGGCCCCGAGCCGCCAGGATATCTCATGATCTCAGCGGCGCATCTCAGCCGTCGTCCACCCGCGCTTCGCCGCTGTTGGCTGTTCCTGCCGGGTGCCGAGCGGGCGGAGCTTCTGGCCGCGCCTCAGACCGGCGCCGACGTGCTGATCCAGGAGCTCGAGGATTTCACGCCGCCCGCGCGACGGCCCGAGGCGCGCGCGATGGCGCAGGAAATCTACTCGGCTTGGCGGGCGGCGGGCGTGCTCGCGGCAGTCCGGATCAATCCGTTGGAGACCGAGGGCCGCGTCGATCTCGCCGCGGTGATGCGTGGCCGGCCCGACATCGTGCTGATGTCCAAGGTCGCGGAGCGTCGCCAAGTGCTGGCGCTCGCCGAGGCGGTGCTCGCCGAGGAATACGCCAACGGCATACCCTCCGGCACGACGGAGATCGTTCCCAACATCGAATCCGCGCGCGGCCTGATCGAGACCTTTGTGATCGCGACCGCGAGCCCGCGGGTGACGGCGGTCCTCGGCTCGACCGAGGACATGGCGGCGGATTTGAGTGCGCCCCGCACCCGCGAGGCACGCGAGCTCGCCTACGCGCGTCAGCGCCTCCATGTCGAGTGCGTCGCCGCCGGCGTCGTCTCGGTCGATTGCCCCTACACCTTCGCCGATGTCGCAGGCTGCGAGGCAGATGCACGCGCGGCCCGCGCCATGGGCTACGTCGCCAAGAGCGCGGTCAATTCCACGCATGTCGCCGCCATCAATGCCGTGATGACGCCGTCACCGGAGGAAATTCGCCAGGCAGCGGCCATGATCAAGGCCTTCGAAGGCGCCCGCGCCAAGGGCCTCGACCGGGTCGAGGTGGACGGCCTCATCGTGGAGATGCCGACCTGCCTCAGCGCGCAACGGCTGCTCGCGCGCGCGAAGGCGCTGGGTGTGGCCTCGCCCTAGGCCCTGTAGATCGCCTTCTCGAACTCGAAGAAGAGCGACACGGCCTTTCGATCGGCGAAGGGCAGTACCTGCGTCGCGTAAACGCCGCCGACACCGCGTACCGGATCAATCCAGTAGTAGGTGTTGGCAAGGCCAGCCCAGGCCAGGCTGCCGGCCGAGCGACCCGTCGGGGCGGCCTCGTTGTTGATCATGAAGCTCAGACCCCAGCTCTTCGCCATGCCCGGGAAGAACTCGGCGTCGTTGCTGAGTGCCGGTGCCGCCGTCCGCAGCAGCGTCACCCGCGCATCGCCCATGGCGTTGCGCGACATGAGATCGACAGTCTCTGGCCTTAGCACCTGCGCGTCGCCCGCGCGGCCGCGGTTCAGGATCATCCGCACAAACCGCAAATAGTCGGGCGCGGTGCCGTGGAGCCCGCCGCCGCCCATCTCGAATTCCGGCTCCTGGGGAAGCTCGATGTCCGTAGGCGAGAGCTTTCCGTCCTCGCCGCGCTGGTGAATCTTGGCAAGGCGCCGCCGCATCGCCGGCGTGATGCGAAACGCGGTGTCCCGCATACCCAAGGGGCCGCGCACGTTCTCGGAGAGATACGTGCCGAGCTTCTGCCCGCTCACCGCCTCCACCATCTTGCCGACCCAGTCGAGATTGATGCCGTATTCCCAGCGGTCGCCCGGGTCGAACACCAGCGGCAGCCGCAACGAGGCGAGTTTGGCAGTGGCGGTCGACGGAGTGCCGCTCGCCTTGACGTAGCGTATAAGGTCCGCATCCCAGACCTCGTAGCCGAAGCCCGCCGTGTGGGTCAG
>DATEGF010000254.1:0-8191 GCA_035280245.1 Allostellaceae bacterium | reverse complement strand
GCTGCGCCTGATCGTGGCCGAAGGCGGCGAGGCGACCCTCGTGGAGGCGCGGATCGTCGACGGCTTCACGGACCAGGAACTCGAGGCGATGTTCCAGGCCGCGCGCGATGCCGATTACCAGGCGATCGCGGATGAGGCGCGCGCGATTGCGGCCTCGCTCGACAAGGTAAAAAGGGGCAAGGACCCGATACCTGACGCCCAGGGCGCGGTGCGGCGCTTGCGCAAACGCCTGGCCGCAACATTCGCCCTCGATTTCTTCAGTGCGTCGGGCCGCGAGGTTGCCGACGGTCTCGTCAGCGCGCTCGAGGCGCGCCTCACGGCGACGCTGCCGGTACCTGAGCCGCTGACCCCTGCGGCAACTGAGGCCTTCACCGGTCGGACCTGGGTCACGCGACAAGGCGTCCACGTCGACCGCATCGCCTGCGCGTGGCTAATCCGGCGTTTCATCGACACCGACGCGACATTCAAATTCGTACCCGGCAAGAATTACAAGCCGGTTCCCGGCGAGCTGCGCTTCGACATGTTCGAGGCGGAATTCACCCACGAGGGCGACCGCTGCAGCTTCGAGGTGATGCTGGACCGATTCGGGCTCCGTGATCCCGCGCTCGCCGCCATCGGCGAGCTCGTACACGATATCGACCTCAAGGACTCGAAATACGAGCGGGACGAAACTCCAGGCCTCGCCCATATGATCATCGGCCTCTGCGCAAGCGAGCGCGAGGACGAGACGCGGATCGCACGCGGCGGGCAGCTCTTCAACTACTTCTACGACTATTTTCGCCGCAAACGGAGCTGACGACATGGCGAGCCGCCGCGAGGGCTTGCTCATCCTCTCGCGCTCGGAGGCCGAGCGCCTGATGGACTTTCCGGCCTACGTCGAAGCCGTCGAATCCGGCCTGCGCGCCGAGGCCGAGGGCCGCGCCGTTGCGCCGCCGGCCTCGAGCCTCGGGGTCGAGGGCGGTGCCTTCCACGTCAAAGGTGGTGCGGTCTCGCTGGGCGACCGGCTCTACGTCGCCATCAAGAGCAACGGCAACTTTCCCGGTAATCCCGCGCAGCGCGGCCTGCCCACGGTGCAGGGTACGATCTATCTCGCCGATGGCCGCGACGGCAGGCCGCTCGCCGTGATGGACTCGATCGGCGTCACCATCGCGCGCACAGGCGCCGCCACGGCGGTCGCCGCCAAATACCTCACGCCTGCCGACGCGCGGACCGTGCTCATCTGTGGCGCCGGCGTGCAAGGCCGCATCCAGCTTGTGGCGGTCAAGCATGCCTGCCCGATCGCGAGAGCCTTGATCTACGACACTAATCGCGAGGCTGCCGAGCGCCTGGCGCGAGAGATGGCGGCGGAACTCGGCATCGCCGCGGACCCGGCGCCGGACCTCGGCGTCGCGCGAGACTGCAACGTGATCGTCACCTGCACCTCCTCGCGCCGCGCCTTCCTGACGCCGGATCACGTCTGGCCGGGCACCTTCATCGCCGCCGTCGGTGCTGACAACGCCGACAAGCAGGAGATCGATCCTGCCCTCTTCCCGCGCTCGACCGTGATTGTCGACAACCTTGAGCAGTGCGCGGAAATCGGCGACCTCCATCACGCGCTCGAAGCCGGCAGCTTCTCACGCGAGCGTGTCCACGCAAGCCTCGTCGAAATCGTCGCGGGTCGGAAGCCGGGCCGCCGTAGCGCGGACGAGATCACCCTGTTCGACAGTACCGGCCTCGGCCTATACGACGTCGCCGCGGCCGCGCGGCTCTACGAGCGCGCGCTCGAGCGCGGGATCGGCACCTACGCGTCTCTGACCTAGGCCGACTTCGCCCGCTTTTTGAGTTCCGCGAGGCACGCCCCGCGGCCGGCGCGGAAGTCGCCGGCTTCCCACCATTCGGTGAGGCGCTTGAGGAGCTCGCCGACGCGCGGGCCGGGCTTGATCCGGAGCGCGGTCACGTCGCGGCCCTTGAGCGGGAATTCGAGGGCGCCGGTCTTGTCGGCGCGCGCGAGCAGCGTGCGTGCGCGGCGCTTGGCCAGCGCGCCCGCGTCGGCGGCGTGCAGCAGAACCAGATCGCGATAGCGCTGCGGACCCAGATGATAGAGCGCACGGCGCTGTGCTCGGGCGTCGTCCGCGAGTGCGAGCGTCCATTCCGGAGACGCCATCGCCAGCAAGCGGCTGCGCTGGTCGTTCGAAAGTCGGAGCCGGCGGGCGAGCGCGTGGGCGCCCTCGGCGTCGACCGTGACGAGCGCGGCCAGGCGCCTGAGCGCGTCGATCTCGGGTTCGAGCACGATCATGCCGGCAAGGCGATCGAACCGGGTCGCCTCCGGCAGGATCACCGGCAGCACGGCGTCCTCTTTCATCAGCGCGAGCGCCGGCAGCGGATCCCGCGCCGCCAGCAGCTTCAAGAGCTCCGCGGCGACGCGCTCGGCCGAAAGCGTCGGCAAGAGATGCGCAAGCGCGCGGCAGGCCGCGCGCGCGGCCTCGTCCGCGGGCGGACGGCCGAGCTGGGCGTGAAAGCGGTAGAAGCGCAGGAGCCGCAGCACGTCCTCGCGGATGCGCCGTTCGGGATCGCCGACGAAACGCACGCGGCGCGCCGCCACGTCGGCGAGGCCATCGACGTAGTCGTGGAGGGTGCCGTCGGGATCGAGGAAGAGCGCGTTCATGGTGAAGTCGCGCCGCTCCGCATCGACGCGCCAATCGTCGACGAAGGCGACGATCGCGCGGCGGCCCTGGGGCTCGACATCGCGGCGGAGCGTGGTGATCTCGAAATGACGCGGCTTCGCCACCGCCGTGACCGTGCCGTGGGCGATTCCAGTCGGCACCACCTTGACGCGCGCTTTCTGCAGCAGCGCCGTCACCACCTCGGGCGACGCCGATGTCGCGATGTCGATGTCGGAGACCGGCCGGCCCAGCAGCGTGTCGCGAACGGAGCCACCGACGAAACGAGCGGTGCCACCATCCGTCGCAAGCGCCTTGAGCACGCGGCGCGTCGGCGCCTCGGTCATCCAGGCTTGCGGCGCGATGCGCACGCCCGCCTTCGAGCGGAGGATGCGCACCATGGCTCAGAACTTCGGCACCGGGCCGGGCTCGACATGGCCCGGGACGATCTTGCCGTCGATGTTGCGCGGCGGAACGTAGTGCGCGGTGTCGGCGCTTCGCCCGAAACCAAAGGCCACCATGACCAGCACGCCCGCAAGCAACGCGACCCCGGCAGCGGCGAGCCAGAGCCACGGCAGGCCGCGCAGCAGATCGCCGATCTCCATGGCCTGCGCGCGGCGCATGGCGAGGGCCCAGAGCAGATAGAGCGCAGTCGGCAGCAACAGCGGCAGGATGACCGTCAGGAAGGCGCGGCTCATCGTGCGCTCAGGACTTCCGCGAGATTGACCAGCATGCCTGCCGTGGCGCCCCAGATGTAGCGGCCCGGATAAGGCAGCACGAAGAAGCTGCGGATGCGTCCTTTGAATTCGCGGCTGTGCCGCTCGTGATTGCGCCGATCGAGCACGAAGGCGAGCGGCACCTCGAAGACGTCGGCGACCTCGTCGGGATCGGGTCGCACGGGAAAAGGCGCGCGCACCAGCCCCACCACCGGCGTGATCTCGTAGCCCGTGCCGGTGATATAGGTGTCGAGACGCCCGATCACGCAGACGTGATCCGCGGTCAGCCCGACCTCCTCCTCGGTCTCGCGAAGCGCGGCGTGGACGGGATCGCGGTCGCTCGCCTCGATGCGGCCGCCGGGGAACGCCACCTGCCCCGCATGGGCCTGCAAGTGCGGCGTGCGCTGGGTCAGCAGCACCGTGAGTTCCGGCTCGCGCTTCACCAGCGGCACCAGCACCGCCGCCAGCGTGAGCTTTGCGGGCGGCGCCTCGCTTCCGGGCTCAATCGCGAAGTCGCCGCGCACGCCCGGCGGCAGCCAGCCATCCCGCGGCGTCCCGAAACCGCGGCGGCCCGCCTCGGTTCCCGCGAGTCGCTCGCGCACGAACTCCGATGTGAGGACGGTCAGTCGAGCTCTCCCAGTGGGAAGAATTCGTTCTTGCTCCATACGCCGAAGCGGGTGGCGCCGCCGACCCGCTCTTCCCGGCCAAGGTCGACCAATTGATAGAATACCGGACGGCTCAGCTTCGCCTCCAGCCCATCGCGGACCAATATATAGGGGCTGGGTGCCCGACTCGTGGGGTCGGTCGCGACTCGGATCGGGTGCGCGCGGTCGGCGGTCACAATTTCGTCCATATTGGTCCGGAAGCTCAAGGCTTGTGCCTCGCCCGTGCCCGCGACATCGAGTTCCACGGCCATAAACGGCGCGTCGTCGACGCTGACACGGGCGCGCTCCGCGGGCGTCACCAGCCAATAGCCGCCATCCGCCTCGCGCCGCAGCACGGTCGCGAAGAGCCGCGCCAAGCTCACGCGTGTGATTGGAGTACCAAGGTAGAACCAGCTACCATCAGAGGCGATGCGCATGCCGATCTCGCCGAGATCTCGCGGCGGCGGCCGGCCGGCCCTTCGATCACCTTGGGCGGCCTCGCTCGCCAGTCGCCGCAGCGGCTCCGGAACCGATTTATCCGCCATTGCGCTCGCGCGCCCTTTCTTTGTCTTGGTTAAGGAGTTGAGCCCGTGACCGTTCCAGAGCCCCTTTCCGCCCCCACGAAGGATTTGCTGACCGATATTGAAGCGCTGGGACAGCGCCTCCAACTCGTCCGGGAGCGCATCGGGCGGGTAATTTTCGGCCAGCGCGAGGTGGTGGATCAAGCCCTGATCACGCTGCTTGCCGGCGGCCACGCGCTGTTGATCGGCGTGCCCGGCCTCGCCAAGACCAAGCTGGTGGAGACACTCGGCATCGTGCTGGGCCTCGCCGACAAGCGCATTCAATGCACGCCCGACCTGATGCCGGCGGACATCCTGGGTACGGAGGTGCTGGAGGAGAGCGACACCGGCCGACGCTCGTTCCGGTTCATTCCGGGACCGGTCTTCTGCCAAGTGCTGATGGCGGACGAGATCAACCGCGCGAGCCCGCGCACCCAATCAGCGCTGCTGCAGGCGATGCAGGAAGGCCGTGTCTCCGTCGCAGGCCAGTATCACTCCCTGCCGCGCCCGTTCCACGTGCTGGCGACCCAGAACCCGATCGAGCAGGAGGGCACCTACCCGCTCCCCGAGGCGCAACTCGACCGCTTCTTGCTGCAGATCGACGTCGACTACCCCGACCTCGACGCGGAGCGGCAGATGCTGCTCGCCACCACCGGCGTCACCGAGGACCGGCCGGTGGAGGCGATGAGCGCCGACGACCTCATGTCGGCGCAGCGCTTGGTGCGCCGCATCCCCGTCGGCGAGAGCGTGGTCGAGGCGATCCTCACCCTGGTCCGCTCGGGTCGTCCGGATTCGGGAAGCGCCGAGGTCAAGCGTCACGTCGCCTGGGGCCCGGGCCCGCGCGCGAGCCAGGCGCTGATGCTGGCAACCCGCGCCCGCGCGCTCATCGACGGTCGGCTCAGCCCCTCGGTCGACGACGTAATTGCGTTGGCACCGCCGGTGCTACGCCACCGCATGGCGCTCAACTTCGCCGCGCGTGCCGACGGTATCACCATGCCGCAGGTGATCGAGCGGCTCATCGCGCCGCTGCATTGAGGACCATCACCCAGGAAGCCTGATGCCGCCAACCACCGCGCAACGCGCGCTGCGCCATCACGCCGAGGAGCTGGCGGCTCAATTGCCGCCGCTCCTGGTGGAGGCGGAGCGCGTCGCGATCACGGTGTCGCAGGGTGTGCACGGCAGGCGGCGCGTCGGTCAAGGCGAGACCTTCTGGCAATTCCGGCCGTACGAGCCTGGCGAGCCCGCGCACCGCATCGACTGGCGCGGGAGCGCGCGCTCGGACCGCCTCTACGTCCGCGAGACCGAGTGGGAAGCCTCCGAGAGCGTCTGGATCTGGCGCGACAGCTCTCCCTCCATGGACTACGCGTCGACGCAGAGCCTGCCGACCAAGCGGGCGCGCGGGGATCTGGTGGCTCTGGCGCTGGCGGCGCTGCTGATCCGCGGCGGCGAGCGCGTGACGCTCCTGGGCTCGGGCCATCCACCCGGCACCGGCATGAGCGTGCTCGATCGCTTGGCGCTGGTGATCGAGCGCACGGATACTCCCGGCACCAGCCTGCCCGCCTTCGAGCCGCTGCCGCGCTACGCGCAGCTGGTAATGATCAGCGACCTGCTGTCGCCGCTGGATGAGATCGACGCGCTCGCGCGCCAGTTCGCCGCCATGGGTGTCAAGGGCCACCTCCTGCAGGTGCTCGACCCGGTTGAGGAGACGCTGCCGTTCGAGGGCCGCGTCAAATTCGAGGGCCTCGAGAACGAGTCCGATCTACTGCTGAGCCGCGTCGAGACAGTCCGCGCGCAATACGAGGCGCGGCTCCAGCGTCATCGCGAGGGGCTGATGGTGCTGACCCAGGCGTTGGGCTGGACCTTCGCCACGCACCGCACGGACCGCGCCACGCCCACGGCGCTGCTCGCGCTCTACACTGCGCTCTCGCGCCCGGCGAAGATGTGACGCCATGATGAGCCTCGGGAGCCTCGCCTTCGCCGCACCCTGGATCCTGCTGGGCTTCGCGGTGCTGCCCATCCTCTGGTGGCTGCTGCGCGTGACGCCACCCGCGCCGCAACGGGTCATCTTCCCCGCGCTCCGCCTGCTGCGCGACCTGGTGCCGCGCGAGGAGACGCCGGCCAAGACACCGCTCTGGCTGGTGCTGATGCGGATGCTGCTGACCGCGCTGGTCATCCTCGCGCTGGCCCATCCCTTGCTGAATCCAAACGCCCAGCTTGCGGGCGGCGGGCCGCTGGTGATCGCCGTCGACGACGGCTGGGGCGCCGCCGATCGGTGGCCCGAGCGCCAGACCGTGATGACGCAACTCATCGACCAGGCGCAGCGCGAGAGCCGCCGCGTGGTCCTGTTCGGCACCGCGCCGGCAGCGGGTGGCGTCGCGCCGCCTGCGCTCTCGATCCTGCGCGCGGAGGACGCGCGCGCCGCGGCATCGGAGCTGGCGCCAAAGCCGTGGCCGGTCGATCGGAAGGCGGCGCTCGAGCGGCTGGAGAGCCTCAACCCCCAGGGTGCCTCGATCGCGTGGCTCACCGACGGGATCGACGGCGGCGACGCCACGCCCTTCGCAGAGGGCCTCGCCAAGCTCGGCGATCTCCGAGTCATGCTCGACCCGCCGGCCGAGCTTCCGCGAATGCTGACGCCCGGCGACAGCGACGCCAAGGACCTGACGGTGGTGGTTCGGCGCGCGAGCCCCGACGGCGAGGATCGCTTCACCGTGCGGGCGGTCGGCGATGACGGTCGGCTGCTAGCCCGTGCCGAGGGCGGCATGGCGCCGGGCACGACGCTTGCGACGGTCTCGCTCAAGATGCCGGTCGAGCTCCGCAACCGTGCGACCAGCGTGCTGATCGAGGGCGAGACCTCGGCGGGTGCGACCCTGCTGCTGGACGAGCGCTGGCGCCGGCGCCCGGTCGGCGTCGCGGCACCACCCCCCGGCGAGGCCGCGCAGCCCCTGCTCTCCGGCGCCTTTTATCTCGAGCGCGCGCTGCAGCCCTTCAGCGAGGTCAGGCGCGCCGGCGTGAGCCAGCTGGTCCAGCGCGAGACCGCGGCGATCCTGCTGCCGGACGCCACCACCCTCGACGCTAACGACCGCTCGGCGCTGGTCAAATGGATGGAGGCCGGCGGATTGGTGATGCGCTTCGCCGGCCCCAATCTCGCCGAGAATGGCGATGAGTTGCTGCCGGTGACGTTGCGGCGCGGCGGCCGGGTGTTGGGCGGCGCGCTCTCCTGGGAGAAGCCGGCGCACCTCGCGCCCTTCGACAAGGATAGCCCGTTCGCCGGGCTCGCCATCCCCGACGACGTCACGGTGACGCGCCAAGTGCTGGCTGAGCCCTCGCTCGACCTTTCGAGCAAGACTTGGGCGCGACTCACCGACGGGACGCCCCTGGTCACCGCCGAGAAGCGCGGCAAGGGCTGGCTCGTGCTGATGCACACGACGGCGGACCCCGACTGGTCGTCCCTGCCGATCTCCGGCCTTTTCGTCGACATGCTCCGACGCGTGGTGGGCCTGAGCCAAGGCGTTGCAAGCGCCTCCGACGCGCCGCTGCCGCCGGTCGAGATCCTCGACGGGTTCGGCCGCCTCGGCCCTGCGCCCGCGAGCGCACAGCTCATCGCCGCCGGCGCCTTCAAGGACACTCATGTC
>DATEGF010000253.1:0-14714 GCA_035280245.1 Allostellaceae bacterium | reverse complement strand
CCTCCCGATCCCGCCTACGCTGGTGGCGGTGCCGTGCTGCCGTCGGGCGTCGGCGTGACGCTGGGAACCCTACTGTTCGAGGGCGGCAGCGCACGGCTCTCGCCGGAGAATCTCGCGCAGGTGCGGCAGGTGGCGGCGCTTCGCCAACAGAACGGCGGCGGCACGATCCGCATCACCGCTTATTCCGCGCCGCAGGGCGAGCAGGACACCATGGGCCCGCAGCTCGCGAGCTTCAACCTGGCGCTCGATCGCGCACGCGCGGTCGCGGCGGCGCTGACGCAGAGCGGCGTTCCCGAGCGCTCGGTCGAGATCGGCGCCACGACCGCGCCACCGGGCCAGCCCGGCGGTGCCGTCGACATCTCGCTCGAGCAATGACCGAAGCGCGGTTTCTGTGACGCCCCCGCTCAAGATCGCGCTCGCCGGCCTCGGCACCGTCGGCGCCGGCACGTTGCGCCTGCTGAGGCAGAACGCCGAGCTGCTGGCCGAGCGCAGCGGGCGACGCATCGTCGTCGATGCCGTCTCCGGGCGCGATCGCCGCAAGGACCGTGGGCTCGATCTCTCGGGGCTGCGCTGGTTCGACGACGCGGCCGCGATGGCGGCGGATCCCGGTGTCGACGTGGTGGTCGAGCTGATCGGCGGCGGCGAGGGCGTCGCTCTCCAGGTCGTCAAATCCGCGCTCGCGCACGGCAAGCACGTCGTCACTGCGAACAAGGCACTGATGGCGCTGCACGGCACCGAGCTGGCAAGGCTTACCGAGGCGAAAGGCTGTGCGCTCGCCTTCGAGGCCGCGGTCGCGGGCGGCATACCCATCATGAAAACCCTGCGCGAAGGCCTCGCCGCCAATCGCATCGCGCGCGTCTACGGTATCCTGAACGGTACCTCGAATTTCATCCTGACGACCATGCGCGAGAGCCAACGCGAGTTCGGCGAGGTGCTCGCGGAAGCGCAGAAGCTCGGCTATGCCGAGGCCGATCCCAGCTTCGACATCGACGGCGTCGACGCAGCCCACAAGCTCGCGATCCTGACCTCCGTCGCGTTCGGCACCGAGGTCGATTTCGGCGGTGTCTACGTCGAGGGCATCCGCCACGTCTCCGCACTCGATATCGAGTACGCGGAGGAGCTGGGATTCCGGATCAAGCTCCTGGGCCTTGCACGCCCCACCGAACACGGCATCGAGCAGCGCGTGCATCCCTGCATGGTGCCGCGCACGACACCGATCGCGAGCGTCGAGGGCGTGTTCAACGCCATCATGGTCGAGGGCGATTTCAGCGGCCGCATCATGCTGGAGGGCCGCGGCGCCGGCGCGGAGCCGACGGCCTCGGCGGTGGTCGCGGATCTCCTCGACATCGCGGCCGAGCGGCGGTCGCCGGGCTTCGCGGTCGCTGCCACCAAGCTCGCGGCGCGGCCGGCCTCGCCGATGGAGCGGCATCAGGGCGCGTACTATATCCGGCTCATGGTGATGGACCGCCCCGGCGTGATCGCGGATGTCTCGGCGGCGCTCCGCGACGAGGAAGTCTCCCTCGAGGCGATGATCCAGCGCGGGCGCCATCCGACCGAGGCGGTGCCCGTGGTACTCACCACCCACGAGACCGAAGAGGCCGCCATGCGGCGCGCGCTCTCGCGTATCGGCTCCCTCTCGACAGTTCTCGAGCCGCCGCGCATGATTCGGATCGAGTCGCTTTAGAGCGCGTTCCCGTACCAAGAACGACTGGGAGGAACAATGGCGGACGACAGGACGAACCGTAACCTGGCGCTCGAGGCCGTCCGCGTGACGGAAGCCGCGGCACTCTCGGCCTCGCGGCTGATGGGCCGCGGCGACGAGAAGGCCGCCGACCAGGCCGCCGTCGACGCCATGCGGCAGGTGCTAAACGGGCTCGCGATCGACGGCACCGTGGTGATTGGCGAGGGCGAGCGCGACGAGGCGCCGATGCTCTATATCGGCGAGCGCGTCGGCACCGGCGCCGGCCCCAAGATCGACATCGCGCTCGATCCGCTCGAGGGCACCACCATCACGGCCAAGGGTGGCTCCAACGCCCTCTCTGTGATCGCCATGGCGGATGAGGGCGGCTTCCTCAACGCGCCCGACGTCTATATGGACAAGATCGCGATCGGCGCCGGGCTCGGCGAGGTCGTCGATCTCGACGAGGCACCCGCAGCGAACCTCAAGAGCCTCGCGCGCGCCAAGCGGGTGGAGGTGGCGGATCTCGTGGTCTGCATCCTCGACCGGCCGCGCCACACCGAGATCATCGCCAAGGTGCGCGAGGCCGGCGCGCGCATCATGTTGATCTCAGACGGCGACGTCAGCGGGGTGATTGCGACGTCGCGAGCCGAGAGTGGCATCGACATCTACATGGGCTCGGGCGGCGCGCCCGAGGGCGTGCTGGCCGCCGCGGCGCTGCGCTGCATCGGCGGCCACATGCAGGGCCGGCTGCTGTTCCGCAACGACGATGAGCGCGGCCGCGCCAAGCGGCTCGGCATCACCGATTTCAATCGGAAATACGGGCTCCTCGATCTCGCCAAGGGCAACGTCATGTTCGCGGCGACCGGCGTCACGAACGGCACCATGCTGCAGGGCGTCCGTCGCTTTCACGGTGGCGCGGCGACCCATTCCATGGTGATGCGCTCGCAGAGTGGCACCGTGCGGGTCATTGAGGCGCACCACAATTTCCAACTGAAGACGCACTACGGGGCCTTCGCGGGCTGACCGGCGTGCCGTTGGGCTCGATGGGCGAGGGGGTGGGGTTTCTGGGCGTCGAGCGCTCGCTGACGGGCAAGCGCTGGCGCCAGCGGCTGGCGGACGATCGCCTCGGATTGGCGCTCGCGCAACGGCTCGCGGTGCCGGAGATACTTGGACGCGTGCTCGCCGCGCGCGGCGTCGACGCCGAGAGCGCGGAGCGGTTCCTGAGCCCGACGCTCCGCGAGCAGCTCCCTGATCCCAGCGGCTTCAAGGACATGGACGCCGCGGTCGCGCGATTGGCGCGCGCTGTCAAGGAGAGCGAGCTCATCGCGATCTTCGGCGATTACGACGTCGACGGCGCGACCTCAGCGGCCGTGCTGCGGCGGTTCTTCGAGGCCGCGGGCGGCCGGGTCATGGTCTATGTGCCGGATCGGCTCAAGGAGGGCTACGGCCCTAATGTGCCGGCGCTGCTGAAGCTCAAGGCCGAGGGCGTCGCCGTCGCGGTGACCGTCGACTGCGGCATCACCGCTCACGCGCCGCTCGCGGCGGCGGCCGAAGCGGGCCTCGATGTCGTGGTGGTGGACCATCACGTGGGAGAGCCCGAGCTGCCGCGGGCCATCGCGGTGGTGAACCCCAACCGGCTCGATGAGCAGAGTCCGCATGGCGTGCTGGCGGCGGTCGGTGTGGCGTTCCTACTGGCGGTCGGCGTCAATCGCGCGCTTCGGCAAGCCGGATGGTACGCCACGCGGCCCGAGCCTGATCTCCGCCGGCTCCTCGATCTGGTGGCGCTCGGCACGATCTGCGACGTGGTGCCGCTCACCGGCGTCAACCGGGCGCTGGTGGTGCAGGGGCTCAAGGTCATGCGCCAGCGCGGCAACCTCGGCGTCGCCACGCTCGCGGAGGTCGCGGGCGTCAGCGAGCGTCTCGATACCTATCACGCGGGCTTCATCCTGGGGCCACGGGTCAATGCCGGCGGACGGGTCGGGCGCGCCGACGCGGGGACTCGGCTTCTCACCACGGAGGACGCGAGCGAGGCGCGCGCGCTCGCACAGGCGCTCGATCAGTGGAACACCGAGCGGCGGGAGATCGAGGCGCGGACGCTCGAGGAAGCGATCGAGCAAGTCGAGCACGCTAATACTTCGCTGCCGATTGCATTCGTGGCCAAGGACGGCTGGCATCCCGGCGTTATCGGCATCGTCGCGAGTCGGCTCAAGGACCGCTACAATCGACCCGCCTGCGTGGTGGCGCTTGCCGACGGCATCGGTAAGGGCTCGGGCCGATCCGTGACGGGCTTTGCCCTCGGCCCCGCGATCATCGCCGCGCGCCAGGCGGGCCTGCTGATCAATGGCGGCGGCCATGCCATGGCGGCGGGCTTCACGCTCGCGGAGTCCCAGGTGGCGGCGCTGCGCGATTTCCTGGCGGAGCGCGTGAATGGCGCCGCAGGACCGAGCGGCTTGGTGCCGGAGCTCGGCCTCGACGGCGCGTTGATGCCGGCGGCGGCGACGCCGGAGTTCGTGGCCCTCCTCGCGCGCTTGGCACCCTTCGGCGCCGGCAACGCCGAGCCGCGCTTCGCGTTCCCGTCGCTGGTGGTGCACCGCGCCGAGGTCGTCGGCGAGAGCCATATCCGCGTGATCCTCGGTGAGGCCGCGAGTCCTCAGCGGCTCAAGGCCGTGGCGTTTCGCTGTGTCGATACCGAGCTCGGGCGCGGCCTTCTGAACGGCCGTGGCCGCGGCTTTCACGTGGCCGGCCACCTGCGGGCGGACACGTGGCAAGGCCGCACCGAGGTGCAGCTCCAGATCGACGACGCCGCCGCGGCATGACCGGCCGCGCCCGCGCTTGATTTATCAGGCCGCGCTCTCTAGACCCTGTGCGCCGGCGCGGCCTCCATTCCGTCCCCATCGTCTAGAGGCCTAGGACACCGCCCTTTCACGGCGGTAACAGGGGTTCGAATCCCCTTGGGGACGCCAAGTTTTTCAATCGCTTAGATTCTAATTGCCCGAATTCCCACAGATCTTCCCCAGATCGACGTCCGACCAAGCGTTTAGTCAGCCACAGGACCCGGGAATGGGTAGGTCGCAGGAATCTCTACGTTGCCGGGGCTCTCGGTTGCTGGCTCAATTGAGCGTATGCCGCAATCGTTGAGCGCCGGGAAAGCTGGACCAGGCGCGGAAGACCGGTGGCAACGCGCGAAGGATCCGAGTTCATGAATAGCCTCGTCGCGCCGCTACTGGCTCCGCGGTCCGTGGCGCTGCTGCTCGCCCTGAGCTTCAGTCTCAGTGCCGCCCACGCGCTAACCGTCTTGCCATTGTCGCTGATCCTTGGGCACGGCCCCTTCTGGGATTTCCCAAGAGGGATTGTCCCGGGGAGTGCCAGCGACATGGCCGACGGCCTCGTCGGGTATCTCTATTTCGTCCAAAGCTCATGGACGATGCCGCTTCTTCAGGTACCAAACCTCGGCGATCCCGCGGGCACGAACATCTTCTGGATCGACGATGCGATTGGCTGGGTGAGCATTCTCGGAAAGCTGATCCATGCGTCGACGGGCGCGGTGGTCAACCTTCTCGGATTCTACCTTTTCGCCTGCTTCACGCTGGGCGGCGTCGCGATGACGGCGCTGATCGCGGCAGCAGGGCAGCGCAACCTTCTCGGTGCTGTGACCGGCGCCGTCTACGGCACCGCCATGCCGTTCTTCTTGTTCCGCTGGGGTCATATGGCGCTCGGTGCGCAATTCCTGATTGTCTTCGGACTCGGGCTCTATCTCAAATCCCGGATCGCCCCGCGCAACTGTCGCTTGACAGCTGCTTGGCTCGGCCTCCTGTCGATGACGCTGCTCACAAACGCCTACCTTTTCGTAATGGTCGGCGGCTGCTGGGCCGCGGCACTGGCGCAGAGGCGGCTGAATGGTGCGACCTCAACCGCAGAGCTCACGATCGAGGGAGCCGGCGTTGTCGGGGTGATTCTCGGTCTGACGCTTCTCATGGGCATCTTGAGTGCCGATCTGCGCTTCGCAGGGAGCAATGACTTCGGCCTCTACTCGATGAACGTCGCATCGCCCGTCATTCCTCAGATGAGTGGCGTCGTTCCGGGGTTCGCGGATTACCGGGTCGGCCCAGAGGCTGAATACGAGGGGTTCGCCTACCTGGGACTGGGTCTGCTGGGCCTGCTGGTGCTCAGTTTGCCGGCGGCCCTCGGCTGGATCAGATTGCGAGCTCGGTCGCACGCGGCACTGATCTGCGTATTCGCGTGCATGTTGCTCTTGGCGATCTCCAACACGGTCCACCTCGGTGACCAGCTGGTGTTCGACCTTCGGCTACCTGAGGACTTGGCGTACGCATTGGGCGCACTCCGCTCGAGTGGGCGCTTCTTCTGGCTTGTCGGCTACGCCCTCGCCGGTGGCGCCATCGTCCTGACCCTGAGACGCTTCCGGGCCGCATCCGCCACCGTCGTGCTCGCACTATCGTGCGTCACTCAGTTGACCGACGTCCAACCCATACGCGAAGCAGTCGCCGCCACTGCCGTGCAACCTGCTCACCCGGCCGTGGACCGAGAAGCCGCGGCCGCGTTGGTCGCAAGATCGACGGCCGTCCTGATATTTCCGAGCATCGGTTGCGTGCGCCACGCCATCGATGAAGGTTCAGCGGCGGATTCAGAAGAGGCCCTACTCCGCCAGGCGAACATGGAATTCCAGCTGCTGGGCGCACGTGCCAATCTGCGAATAAATTCGGTCTATAATTCTAGGCTCGCGACAGACTGCCAAGCGGAAGATGCGGCGCTGCGCCAGCCGCTTCAGAGCGGCGCACTCCACGTCTATCTGGTGTCGTTTTTGCCGAGCGCCGCGCAGCTTCGGGGTCACGAACCGAGCGACGTTTGTTCCCGGCTCGATTGGATACGCTATTGCCTCGTTCGATCGGAATCACCGGACACGGAGAGGCAAAGAAAGTCTCCGCCGACCAGGCGGGGCTCACTGCTGATTGACTGAAGGACCCGTCCGGCGCCGCTCAGAACTCGCTATCGAGGAATACAAACCGGTGCGACACCTTTGGCCCTGAGGCAAGGGGCACATGATTCCCGGACGCGTCGGGCATGTAAAAGCCTCCACTGCTGAGAAGCTCTTTCACGCTTGGATCATCATCGTTCGGACGCACTTGCTGGAATGTTCGAGCATTCCAGCCATCCGGGCAGCCGCTCACTTGGCCAGTCGCATCGGCCGTATGCGGCATGGCATTCAGTTCTCCGTACGTCGCCTGAAACGCACCTGCCTTAACGCACCAATAGTGCCGGCGCCCCTGTTCTGGCTGCCACTCATGCTGATCCGAGGTGGTCGCATGCACGTCCCAGTCGGCCGCTGGCGCATCGCGGTAGACGATCTTGCATTGTTTCGTGTCAAGCATGTACCAGCCTCTGACCTGGACGTCATCGACTTGCGCTGCGCCGATCGCGATCGCGGTCTGTAGTTTGTGGGACGAGCCATTGCAGAGCTCGACCTGAGCAGAAGCTGTCTTGCTGCTCGCGATGCCCAAAATGAGACAAATCAGAATTGCAAGGCGCTTCATTTTGTTCCCCTTCGCTCTCCGCCATCTGCCATAGCGCGAAAAGGGTCAACAAGTCCCTAACTTGAAGGGCGGGATCCACTCCTGGCGTGCCGTTCAAAAAGCGATCTGCGCACCCACGGGTTAGCTACGTAGCCGACTCCTGGCGCACTTGCTCCACGAGCTCGTCGATGCCCCGCTCAATCGCATCCCACTGCCGCTGCCACGCTTCAAATTCCTGACGTGTCTTTTCGGGCATCCGCCCATTGCCGATTTCGGGAGGATATTTTTGCATCGGAGCCAGGTCGGGCTGCCGCTTTGCGCGCCTGAAGCGAGCTAAGACATCGGACAAGTTGAACATTGCCATCCCCGGAGGAAAACCGGCTTGTCGTCAATTCGGGAGTTTAGCAGACTAGGGAAGTGCTCCCGCATTTTAGGTGCGCGCAGTGGCAAAACGGCAACAGTTCGCCGGGACGGAGCGACGGCCCCGGCTGCGTGCCGGTATCGTGCCGTGAACCCACATGGATAGCCTTCGCCGCATCCGCAGAGTCTTGCTGGCGATCTTCTCGGCGATCATCGTCGTTGGGCTCGGTGCAGCCCTCTTGATCTCCTGGACCGTTCCGTCCGATCCAGATCCCTCGACGGGGCGCACCTATGAGCTCCATTGGCAGCACGGCGTCGGTTACGTGACGGACCTTGAGGGTCGCCTCATCCAGATCCTGAGCAACGTCGGGGTGTTGGCATTCTTGATCGTGACGGCGGCACTCTTCGTGACCGGGTTGATTGAAAGAAGGTGGGGACGCCCTGCGGCAGGGGAAGCGCCCAAGATCCGCACCCACGCTCGCCGCTCGAGGACCTAGTGGATAGAATCAGACGGATGGAACCCTTGCTACAGCTCGCGGTGGCCGGTTTTCCGCGATTTCGCACGGACTCTTCCGTGTGATTTTCACCACTAGCGCATGACGAGACGGCAGCGTTTCGCCAGGCCTGCGGGGGACGAGTGAAGAGCCTAATGCCCGCTGTCGGCTTGATCCTCCTGCTGATGCCCGTGGGAGCCGCGATGGCGCAGACACGGGACCAGCAATGGAACTGGTGCGCGGGCAACGACGGCGCCTTACCGGATCTCGAGATCCGCAGCTGCACGGCCATCATCGCGTCAGGGCAAGAGACCGCAGAGGATCGTGCGGTCGCCTCGAGCAATCGCGGCGCCGTCTACGCGGATCAAGGAGACTATGATCGAGCGATCCGGGACGACAACCAGGCGATCGATCTCGACCCGAGCTACGCCTTGGCCTGGAACAATCGCTGCGGCGCGCTCAATGGGCTCGGGGAATACGACCGAGCGATCAAGGATTGCGAGGAGGCGATGCGGCTCGAGCCGAACCTCGCCAATGCCTTCGTCGGGCGCGGGCGCGCCTATCTCGGCCAAGGCCATACCGACTTGGCGCTCGAGGATTTCGACCATGCGCTCAAATTGAAACCGGGCGACTACAGCGCGCTGATCGGTCGCGCCAACGTTTATGGAGAGAACGACCAGTACGAGCGCGCGATCCAAGTCTACGACGACATCACCAAGCTCTATCCGAACAACGCAAACGCCTGGAATGGTCGATGCTGGAACCGCGCCATCATCGGCAAGCTCGCGGACGCGATGGCGGATTGCGAGCGATCACTGACAATCAAGCCCAACGACCCCAACGTCATCGACAGCCGCGCCCTCATACATCTGAAGGCCGGCCGCTATCAAGCAGCGATCGCGGACTACGATCTCGCGCTCTCATTCAATCCTAACATGGCGAGCTCGCTCTATGGCCGCGGCGTCGCCAAGCGGCAGATCGGCGACTATGCCGGCGGCGACGCCGACATCGATGCCGCCAAGCGCATGCAGCCGGATATCGTCGAGGCGTTCATTCGTTACGGCGTGTAACGGCCCGTTCGGTCGTGCGGCCATTTCGTGTCCTGATAACCGAAGTCGGTCCCGCCGCACTAGTAGCTGTAATAGGACGGCGCGTCGTAGCAGCCGTAGGCGGGATAACCGTTGTAGCTGTAGCCCGGGTAGTAGTAGCCGTAAGTCGGCGGCGCCAGCCGGTAGCCGTAGACCGGACCGCCATAGCCGCAACGCCAATACGCGACCGATGGCACGATCGCAGCACAGACAACACGAAGCGCGGAGTTACCGCCTTGAGCCTTGGCTTCCTCTATCCGCGCCTCGAGCTCGACGAGTCCTACAACGACAACATCTTCGCGACCAGGTCGGGGACGAAGAGCGACTTCATCACCGACCCGAAGCCTCGCCTCAACCTCGTGTCAAATTTCGGACGGCACGCCTTCAATCTGAGCGCGGCCGCCGACCTCGGTTGGTACGCGAGCCACTCGCCGGAAAATTATCAGGACGCTTACACCGCCGCGAACGGCCGCTACGACATCGACCAGGGCCAGCACATCTTCGCCAACGCGGAGATCGGCCGCTTGCACACCGCGCGGACCGCGCCGGATTTCCCGGGTGCTGCAGCGCAGCCGCCCATTTACACCACCTATCTCGCCGGCCTCGGCTACGGCCAGGATCGGCTGCCGGTCACTTATCGCGGCGACGTTTCGGTTCAGCGCTCCGAGTACCAGGCGGTGCCCGCGGTCGGCGGCGGTCAGATCAATCAGAGCGACCGGAACAACACGACTTATACGCTGGCGCTGCAGGGCGGGTACTCGCTCAATCCGAACTGCATGAGGGCGATGACCACGATCAGCATCGCGATCTGCACGGCGCCTTCGAGCCAAGTGTCAACGCGGTCGAGTCGCATGCGAGACAGCTTCTTCGGCTGACGTCCACAAGAACACAGGGCGATGACCATTTGGGCCGGCTCGGCGACTACTCAGGCGCATAGTCAGCCACGATACGGAGGCTTTCATCATCCCTTATCGATGCCTCCTGCTCGGGCCCACGGGCCAAGTTCAGGCAGAGGAAGAATCGAAGCGCAGTCGAAAGAACGCGCTCTGGCAGCGGCGGATCAGCATCTCGCGCGCGAGTGCCCTCCGAGCGAGCCCCCGCTTGGAGGGGCATTATTTTTTCACGGCTAGCTCGGAGCAATTCCGCACCTTCCGCGCAGCTTCTCCGCCGCTTGCTTTGGTGGGCTACCAGTGATTGGCTGCCGAGGGAGGGGGAGGAAACGCCTGCGGAGCGATGACGCATGCAACCAACCGGCAATCGACTTCTCGATCTCATCGATCCCGAGCAATTCGCCCGCCTTAAGCCGCACCTCGTCACCGAGACGCTCGAGCTCGGACGATCCTTGCAGCGGCGGGGCAAGGGCGTTGCGTCGGCAATCTTCCCGACCAGCGGAATGATCTCCATCGTGGCGACTATGCGTGACGGCTCGTCGGTGGAGGTGGGTATCGCCGGCCGCGAGGGCATGCTGGGCGTGGAAGCCGTGCTGGGCGACGACGTCTCGCTCAACGAGGCAATGATGCAGATCCCCGGCCGAGTGCTACGGCTGCCGGTGGAGGTGCTCCGCCGGGAAGCTCAGACGGGGCAGGGGCTGCGCGCCGTGTTGCTCCGCTACGTCCAGGCCTATTTGAATTCGTCGACGCAATCCGCAGCCTGCAACCGCGCTCACCTGCTCGAGCAGCGGCTCGCCCGCTGGCTTCTGACCGCGCGCGACCGTGCAGGCACCGATCGGCTGCCGCTCACGCACGAATTCGTCGCGATGATGCTGGGCGTGCGCCGCGCCGGAGTCACGGTTGCGGCTCAGTCGCTGCAGTCGGCGGGATTGATCCAATATGCCCACGGCCGCATCACCGTCGCGGATCGCGAGGGCCTCGAGACTGCAGCGTGCGAGTGCTACCGCGTGATCAAGCAGGAATACGCCCGGCTCCTCGGCATGACCGATGAAGAAACCTTCAGCAAGGCCGGCGAGTACGAGCATCAACCCATTGGATGATTCATGGGTGACATACTGAGCGAGGTCCAGCGCTGGCGCCTCAAGGCGGAAGAGCTCCGCGCGACCGCGGACATGCTGACCAACGAAGTCGCGCGAGATTCACTCTTCGAGATGGCCGAAGGCTACGATCGGCTCGCCGATCACATGGAGGATCTTGAGGCGGAGCGACGAGCGAGCCGCCGAGCTTGAGGTCCGAGAGGAGTTACTCCGGCCGGAGGTGCGTCAAGGCATTGACGAGGTCTTGGTGGCGAAACGGCTTCCCGAGCCTCGGCGCCTCGCGGTATTCCGGCGGAAACGCGTTCGGACTGTCGTAGCCGGTCACGAATAAGTAGAGGACGTGTCGTTCGCGAAGGATCGCCGCGAGCGGGAAGCTTCGCTCGCCCGCGAGATTGACGTCGAGCAATGCGCCATCGAGCGGCGCCTCGCGCGCGAGCGGCAGCGCGTCCGCCAGATGTCCCACGACGGGTGCAGCCACACTGGCGCCGTGAGCGTCGCTCCGCTAGCGTGGCTCCGGAGGCGCACTTGCAGATCACCCGTAACAGCCGTGTCATCGATGAGCCCGCCGATGTGCCCCGCCTCGGGATCCTCATGTTGGACACGCGGTTTCCGCGCATCGCCGGCGACCTCGGCAATCCCGAGACCTTTCCATTCCCCGTACTGGTGGCACGCATCGCGGGCGCCACGCCCGAGCGCGTCGTGGATCGGAAGGCCGAGGGCCTGCTGGAGCCGTTCGTCCGAGGCGGCGAGGCGCTGATCCGCGAGGGCGCCACGGGGATTACCACCACCTGCGGGTTCCTCTCGGTCTTTCAACGCCCGCTGGCGGAGCGGCTCGGCGTCCCCGTCGCCGCTTCCTCGCTCCTGATGATTCCGCTGGTCGAGCGCCTGCTCCCCGCGGGGCGGCGCGCCGGCGTGGTGACCTTCTCCAAGAGCCTGCTGACGCCGGAGCACCTGACAGCGGTGGGTGCCGCCGCCGACACACCGGTCGAGGGCATCCCGCCTGATGGTGCTTTCGCAGCGGTGGCCCGACGCGGCGAGCGCACGCTCGATGAGCGGGCGGTCGAGGCCGAGGTGGTGGATGCCGGGAGGCGGCTCGCCGCCGCGCATCCCGAGGTCAGCGCGGTGGTGGTGGAGTGCACGAACATGCCGCCCTACACGCGCGCGCTCCGTGCCGCATTGCGTGTGCCGGTCTACGACGGCTATGACTTCCTGTGCTGGTTCTATGCCGGCCTTCGATCACCAGAGCCCAGGTGGAATGCATGCCCGCCTTCATATTGACCGACCGCCGCGGCGCTGCCGGCATCATCACGCTCAATCGTCCGACGGTTCTCAACGCCTGGCATCGCGAGATGCGCGATGAGCTGAAGGTGGCGCTCGGCGCCTTCGAGCGCGACCGCGCCATCGGCGCCATCGTGCTGACGGGTGCCGGCGACACAGCCTTCAGCGCGGGCCAGGACTTGAGCGAGACCATGGTGTTCGATCCCGATCGTGCGGTCGAATGGATCCGCGAGTGGGAGGATCTCTATGACCTCATCCGCTCGCTCTCCAAGCCGCTGATCGCGGCCTTGAACGGCGTCGCGGCGGGCTCCGCGTTTCAGGTGGCGCTGCTGGCGGATTTTCGCATCGGCCATGAGGGCGTGCGCATGGGCCAGCCGGAGATCAACTCCGGCATTCCCAGCACCACAGGCCCGTGGATCATGCGCGAGATCCTGGGCCTCGCCCGCACGATCGATCTCACGCTCACGGGCCGCATGATGGGCGCGCAAGAGTGCCTGACGCTCGGCCTCATCAATCGGCTGGTGCCGGCGGACCAGGTGCTGCCGGAGGCGGCGCGCCTCGCCGAGGAGCTCGCCGCGAAACCGCCCGTCGCCATGCGCCTTAACAAACAGCGCTTCCGCGAGATAACCGAAGCCGGCTTCCGCGACTGCCTCGAGGCCGGCATGCGGCTGCAGCGCGAGGCGTTCGCCACCGGCGAGCCCGCGCGCATGATGGGGCAGTTCTTCGCGGCGCGCGGCGGCGCCAAGACCAATCGCTGATTCTCCGCGATGAGCGAGGCCGATGGCTTCGTCGAGCTGTTCCTCGCTCGGCAACGAGCGGAGCCTGAGCGGCTCTTTGCACGCTTCGAGGGTGCGCCGATCTCCCTCGCCGCGCTTGGACGCCAGGCGGATGCGTTTGCGAGTGCGGTGCGGCACCGGGGTGTGGGGCGCGGCGATCGCGTCGCGGTCATGCTGCGGAACAGTCCGGCGGCCCTGGCGGTCGCCTTCGGCCTCGCGCGCGCAGGTGCGATCTGGGTCCCGGTCAATGTGCAGCAGCGCGGCGAGGGGCTGCGCTACATCCTCGATCACTGTGAGCCGCGGCTGGTGGTGGCCGAGGCGGACCTCGTCAGCACCGTCCGCGAGAGTGGAGCCAGGTTGGAGGGCGCCGCCGTGGTTGTGCATGGCGGAGACGGCAAGGACGAGCTCGAGACTCTGCTTGCGGGCGACGTGAATTTCGCAGAGCCGCCCTCCGCGCCCAGCGATTGCTTCGCGATCTGCTACACCTCCGGCACCACCGGCGCGCCCAAGGGCGTGCTGCTCACCCACGCGATGCTGCGGTTCTCCGGCGAGGGCGCGGCGCTCGTCTCGGCGGCACGCGACGGCGACGTGCTCTTCCTCTGGGAGCCGCTTGCGCACATCGGCGGCATGCAGCTGCTGGTACTCCCATTGATCCGCCGCGTGACGCTGTCGATGGTGGCGCGCTTCAGCGCCAGCCGCTTCTGGCAGCAGGTCGTCGAGACCGGTGCCACGCACATTCACTACCTCGGCGGCATCCTGCAGATCCTCTTGAAGCAGCCGCTGGGTCCACTCGATCGCGGTCACGGCGTGCGGGTCGCCTGGGGCGGGGGTTGTGCCGCGGAGGTGTGGCGTCCCTTCGAGGAGCGCTTCGGCGTCGAGATCCGCGAATGCTACGGCATGACCGAGGCCTCGAGCATCACCACGTTCAATGACACGCGCGCGGTCGGCGCCGTCGGACGGCCGGTGCCGTGGCTCGCGGTCGAGCTGCGGGACGGGGAGGGACGGCGGGTCGACAGGCCCGGCGAGCGCGGCGAGATCGTGGTGCGCGCCCACCGGCCCGAGGCATTGTTCTCCGGCTATTTTCGGAATCCCGAAGCAACCGCCAAGGCGCTCCGCGATGGTGCGCTCCACACCGGCGATCTCGGCACCTTCGATGCCGAGGGAAACCTCGCCTTCCTCGGCCGCATGACCGACAGCGTGCGCTGCCGCGGCGAGAACGTCTCGGCGTGGGAGGTCGAGCGAGTCGCGGGGACCCATCCGGCGATCGAGGACTGCGCGATGATCGGCGTCGCCGCCGACATCGGCGAGCAGGACATCAAGCTCTTCGTGCAGCCGCGCGGCGGCGAGCGGATCGAGCCGGCAATGCTCTCTGCCTGGCTCAGCGAGCGCCTCGCGCCCTACCAGAACCCGCGCTACATCGCGATCGTCACGAGTTTCGAGCGCACGCCCAGCCAGCGCATCATGAAGCACAGGCTCTCGCGCGGCCGCGACGATTGCTGGGATCGCCTTCTGCGTCCCGCGG
>DATEGF010000252.1:0-3331 GCA_035280245.1 Allostellaceae bacterium | reverse complement strand
CGAGCGCCACGTGAGGGACGCCAAGGCGCTGCAGATTTACGAGGGCTCCAACCAGGTCCAGCGGGTGGTCATCAGCCGCGATCTGCTCAAGTCGAGATAATTCGAAAAGATGGACTTCGAGTTCAGCGAGGAACAGCTCGCGATCCGCGACACGATCCGCGAGCTGGTCCAGGACAAGGTCGCGCCGCGAGCGGCCGAGATCGACGAGAAGGCCGAGTACCCCAAGGACATCGAGCAGCTCTTCGCCGCGAACGGCATCCTCGGCATCCCCTTCCCCGAGCAGTACGGCGGGATCTCCGGCTCGAGCGTGACCATCTGCATGGGCATCGAGGAGATCGCCAAGGCCTGCGCGACCTCGTCGCTGATCCTCGCCGTGCAGGCCCTCGGCAGCTACCCGATCCTGGTCGCCGGCAGCGAGGAACAGAAGAAGCGCCTGTGCCCGCCGCTCGCGTCGGGTGAGAAGGTCGCCGCGTACGCGCTGTCCGAGACAGGCAGCGGCTCTGACGCGGCAGCGATGAAGACACGCGCCAAGCGCTACGGCGACGAGTACATCCTCAACGGCACCAAGCAGTTCATCACCCACGGCAGCATCGCCGGCACGGAGGAGCAGAAGAAGCGACTCTGCCCGCCGCTTGCCTCGGGCGAGAAGGTCGCCGCTTACGCGTTGTCCGAGCCGGGAAGCGGCTCCGACGCGGCCGCGATGACGACGCGCGCCAAGCGCTACGGCAACGAGTACGTGCTGAACGGCACCAAGCAGTTCATCACGCACGGCAGCATCGCGGGCACCCTGGTGGTCTTCGCCGAGACCGAGCCTGGGAACGGAAGCAAAGGAGTCTCGGCCTTCGTGCTCGAGCGCGAGACGAGTCCATGGACGGTCTCGAAGATCGAGCACAAGCTCGGCATCCGCGGTTCGCCGACGGCGCAGATCGTGCTCGAAGACGTCAAGGTGCCGGCGGCCAACCGGCTCGGCGAAGAGGGCGGGGGTTTCAAGCTAGCCCTCGCGGTGCTCGACCGCTCACGTCCGGGGATCGGGGCGCAGGCGCTGGGCATCGCGGAAGGCGGGTTCGACTACGCGCTGAACTATGTCAAGGAGCGGCAGCAGTTCGGCCAACCGATCGCGAGCTTTCAGGGCATTCAGTTCATGCTGGCCGACATGGCGACGCAGATCGAGGCCGCGCGGCACCTCGTGTTTCTCTCCGCGACCAAGGTCGACGCGAAGGCCAAGGACCTAACCAAGATCGCCGCGATGGCCAAGCTCTTCGCGTCTGACATGGCGATGCGGGTGACCACCGACTGCGTGCAGCTGCTGGGCGGCTACGGCTACATCCAGGACTACCCGGTCGAGCGAATGATGCGGGACGCGAAGATCACGCAGATCTACGAGGGCACGAACCAGATTCAGCGCGTAGTGATCGCAAGGTCGTTGCTGCGATGAGCGCCCCCGACCCCCAGCCGCCCGCGGCGCCGCCACCGCCTCCACCTCCGCCGCCGCCCGTGCCCTACTACGCCCACCCGGTCTACGCGCCTCGGCCGCAGGTTCGCGGCGACAACCGCGCGCTGGTCGCGCTCCTGGCCGGGATCTTCGGCCTGCTCCTCTTCTTCCTTGGCCTGCCGGCGATGATCCTTGGACCCATCGCGTATTTCCTCGGTAGGTCGTCCTTGGCGCGGATCGATGGCTCGAACGGCCAGCTCGGCGGGCGCAGCACCGCGGTCGCCGCGTGGATCATCGGCGTCGCAGCGACCGCATTCGGGGCCGCGGCTTCGCTCGCGTGGCTGACCTTCTTCCTGGTCGCCACGTTCGGCTCACCCCCGGTCTAGCCGCCGGTGCAGCGGGTCGGCGAAGCGTTCACCTGGCCGTTTCGCGACCCGAAATGGGTCGAGAAGCTCGTCATCGTCGGTCTCATCGGCCTCATCCCGATCGTCGGCCTGATCAACAACCTCGGCTGGATGCTCGCGGCCATCGATCGCCTGCGTGCGGGCGATGAGACGCTGCCGCCCGCGAACTTCGACTACCTCGGCAAGGGCCTGCAGCTGTTCGTGGTCTTTCTCGTCTACGGCTTCTTGATCGTGGTGATCGCCGGAGTGTTCTTCGTTCCCGCGGTGATCATGCTGAACACGCAGAACGGAGCCCTCCAAGCCATCGGCGTGCTGCTGCTTCTGTTCGCGTTCGGCCTGGCCCTGGCCGGCTTCCTGGTTGCATTCGCATCCAGGGCGGCGATCGTCCTCGCCGTCGACCACCGAGGGATCGAAGGCGGGTTCGACGTCGCCGGCATCGTGCGCCGGCTGCGCGCAACACCGACCGACACGTTGATCGCGGGCCTTATGCTGATCGCCGCCGGATTCATCGGCAGCCTGGGCGGGTACGTCCTGTGCTTCGTCGGGACCATTTTCACCATCCCGTATTCGCTCGCGATGGAGGCCTGGATCGTCCGCAGCTACGAGGTCGGCTCATCACCAAAGGAGGCGCTAGATGTCGGACATTCCGCCCCCGCCGGGTAACCAGTTCCCGCCTTCGCCTCCACCGCCGCCGCCACCACCACCGCCTTCCGGCGGGTTCGTGCCTCCACCGCCTGGGGGTGGCTACGTGCCGCCGCCTCCTCCGGGCGGCTACATGCCCGGCGGCTACGCCGGCTACGCGCAGCCGCGCACCGACGGGCTCGCCATCGCGGCGCTGATCGTCGGGATCGTCTCGATCCTGTGTGACCTCTTCTGCCTCGGCATCGTGCTGGGTCCGGCCGCGGCGATCATGGGCTTCATCTCGCGGCAGAGGATCCAGACGAGCGGAGGCGCCCTCGGCGGCGGAACGCTCGCGCTCGTCGGTCTGATCCTCGGCGTGGTGGGGTTCGTGCTCGGTGTGGCGGCGTTTTTCGGCTGGATTTACGCGGGTTCCCTGAGCAACAACACAGCCACCGCGCCGCGCTGACAGATCCCCACGAAATCCGAGGCTTCGCCGCGATTTCGTGGGGGCCCCTAGCGTAACCGTCGATCCGCGGGCGCCGTTGATAAAATCCCGGTGCTCATGTCACGGGCCAGGCCGAAAAAGGCCAGGCGATCCCGCTACCGCGTCACCTACCGCCTGACCCGCTCGGTCCCCGCGGCGATCATCGCGATCTGCCTGCTCGTGGTCATCGGCGGAGTGACGCTGACCTACAAGCGACTCGACGATTTCGTGCGCACGACGACCGGCCACGGGCTCAACCCGGTGGGCGAGATCGCCCAGGTCGTTGAGCCATCATCGGACTCGATCGCTTACAAGCTGAAGCACGGCCAGCGAGTCAACATCCTGCTGCTTGGCCGCGGTGGCTACGAGAACGACGCGCCCTATCTGACC
>DATEGF010000251.1:0-13627 GCA_035280245.1 Allostellaceae bacterium | reverse complement strand
TCGCCAAACCAAGGAGGCTAAGCATGAAGGACGACAGCAAGCTTACGAAGCTCACCCGGCGCGGTCTCTTGGCGTCGGGCGCCGCCGCGGGCGTCGCGGCGGTCGCGGCACCGGCCATCGTGAAAGCGGCGACACCCGTGCCTCCGGTCGACACCTCGTACAAGGATTTCGTCCTGTCCAATATCGGTTGCGACGATTCTTTGGCGAAGCTCCAGGCGAAGGGCGAGATCGTCGTCGGCACGTCCGACGATTGGCCCTACTCCTTCTATCCCGCGAACTCAAAGGAATGGAGCGGGCTCGACGCCGACATCATCAAGTACGTCGCCAAGATGCTGAAGATTCCGAAGATCACGGTCTCGACGGTGGAGTTCTCGGGCCTGATCCCGGGCCTGCTGGACGGCCGCTTCGACATCGTCGGCGACTCCATCCACTGGACGCTGGCGCGCTCCAAGGTGGTCGAGTTCTGCTTCCCGACCTATTACTACTCGGAGTGGCTCGCGGTGAAGAAGGGCAATCCGCAGAAGATCAACGGCTTCGCCGACATGAAAGGTAAGAAGATCGCCACCCTCAACGGCACCAACTATGCCGAGTGGCTGCGCGGCGTCGAGGGCATCAACCTGGAAGTGGTGAAGAACTGGCAGGAGGTGATCCAGGATCTCGTGCTCGGCCGCGTCGACGGCATCATCTACGACCAGCCGGTGCTGGCGGCGTCCTTCAAGGACCATCCGGAGTGGCCCGTCGAGCTTGCCGAGGGCTACGAGCCGCGCACCTTCAAGAACCCGGTCGGCTACAGCCGCTATGCCTTCCGGCAGAGCGACGCGCAGTGGTGCAACGGGTTCTCGGGCGCGCTCGAGTGGATGCAGGATACGCTCGAGATGAAGAAGATCCTCACCAAGTGGAATCTCACGGGCTACAACAACTAGCACGCAGTTCTTAGCCAGCAGTGCCGTCGGCGGTGCCACCTCGCGCGGTGCCGCCGACGGGTTGTTGTTCATGCTGAGCTCTTCACCACGCAAGCAAGGGGTCCGGAATGTATTTCTCGATCGAGGATATGATTTCGTTTCTGCCCCGACTCCTCGAGGGCGCCGAGCTCACCATTATCATCTCGCTGCTCTCCTACGTGCTTGCGCTCGTCGTCGGGCTGCTCGTGGGCGTGGCACGCGTCTCGCGGTACTGGCCGCTCCGTGCGCTCGCGACGCCGTACGTGCAATTCATCCGCGGAACGCCGCTGTTGCTGCAGCTGTTCTTCATTTATTACGTGCTGCCTTACGCCGGGCTCATCTTGACGCCGTTTACCTCTGCCGTTTGGGGTCTCACCCTCAACTACAGCGCCTACATGGCCGAGGTGTTCCGCGGCGGCATCCTGGCGATCCCCAAGGGCCAATGGGAAGCCGGACTCTCCATCGGCATGTCGCGCCGGCTCCTGTTGCGGCGCATCATCCTGCCGCAGGCGCTCCGCATCGTCGTGCCGGCAATCGGCAATTTCTTCGTCTCGATCTTCAAGGACTCCGCGCTGGTCTCGACCATCACGATGAGGGACCTCATGTTCTCGGGCCAGATCCTGGCTGCCGCCACTTTCCGGCATTTTGAGATCTTCGCGGAGGTCGCCGTTATCTATTTCATCATCAGCTATCCCAGCGCGAAGCTGGTCGAGTATATCGAGATGCGTCTCGACATTTCCCGCGCCAAGCAGATCGAGGCTCAGGCCCGCGGATAAGGGGAGCGATCGCCACCGCTTGGATGGCAGCGTTGGGTCAACAGCGGTCGTCGGCGGCAGTTCGCGCTCGCTCCGCTTCACCTTCGACATCTGACATTCTAGCTTCTCTGTCCGACTGCCGCTTCATGCCAGGATCGGACTCCGGTCCGGGAGGAACAAAAAGATGAGGCGTCCCTTCCGCCTGCGCGCGGGCCTGATGTAGCCTCTGCTTGCCGACTCTCGATTGTCGCAACGGCGGCAAGTGCGTTCGGCGGGCCTCCACCGAAGGGAATAGCGCAGATGCCCAAACTCTACGAGGCCCTCGCCGAAGCATTCCGAGCGGAGGGAGTCGACACGCAGTTCGTCCTGATGGGCGACGGCAACATGCATTGGTCGACCGCCTTTGCCAAACTGCCGGGCGTGCATACCGTCCACGTCCGGCACGAGCACGTCACGGTCGCGGCGGCGACTGCCTATAACATCGCCACCAACAAGCTCGCCGTTGCCTCCGTGACGTGCGGCCCGGGCGTCACCCAGTTGATGACGGCGCTTCCGGCCGCGGTGCGCGCCCGCCTGCCGATGGTGGTGTTCGCCGGCGAGCCGCCGATCAACGCCAAGTTCTACAATCAACGCATCGACCAGGCGCCGCTGGTGACGGCGACGGGGGCGCATTACATCGCCGCGCATAGCGTGCCGCGCATGATGGATTACGTGCGCGAGGCCTTCCACATCGCCAACCACGAGCGGCAGCCGGTGGTGCTGGGCATTCCCTACGATCTGCAGAAGGTCGAGCACGTCGCCAACCAGCCTTACGAGACCTCGGCGATCTATCGGCCCAAGGTCGGACGCATGCACCCCGATCCCGAGGTCGTGGCCGAGGTCGTCGAGCGGCTGGCCGCGGCAAAGCGGCCAATCGTGCTCGGCGGTCGCGGCGTGCTGTGGTCCGGCGCGCGGGATGCCGTGATCAAGCTCGCCGATCGCTGCGGCGCCTTGGTCTCCAATACGCTGCCGGCGCGCGGTCTTTTCCACGACCATCCCTTCGGGCTCGGCACCACCGGCAGTTACTTCACGTCGTTGGGTCGGGAGATGTACGAATCAGCGGATGTCGTGCTCGCGATCGGCACGAGCCTCTCCTACTACGTCGGTGGCGGGCACTACTTCACAAAAGCCTGCAAGATCCAGCTGGACGATGCCCCCCGCGGCCTGCGCGACGGACAGAAGGCCGCCGACATCTACGTCAGATCCGATGCGCTCATCGGCATCGAGGCGATCTTGTCAGGTCTCGACAAGAAGCTGGGCGTGGGCAAGCCGACCGCGGCGGCGATCCGCACGAAAGAGCTGGCGCATCGCATCGCGACCGAGCCTGCGGACTCGATGCCGTTCGACATCGCGCAGGGCGTGCTCGATCCGCGAGCCGCGATCGAGGCCCTCGACAAGGTGATCCCGAAGGACTGGGACATTGTGGTCGGTGGCGGCCATCAGGCCTATTTCAACACGCAGATGCGTGGCAGGCCTGCGGAGCGCTACACCACGGTCCGTGAATTCGGCGCGGTCGGCAACGGCCTGTCGTATGCGCTTGGGGTTGCGGCGGCGCGCTGGCAGGGCCGGGAGGGCAAGATCGTGCTGTTCGAGGGCGACGGCGGACTCTTGTTCCACATCCAGGAACTCGAGACGCTGAAGCGTCAGGGTTTCCGCATCCTGATCTGCGCGATGAATGACGGCGGATACGGCTCGGAGTTTCACAAGCTGCGCGCGGACGGCCTCGACGATAGCCTGGCCGTGTTCGGTCGGCCCGCGCTCGAAAACATCGCCCGCGGCTTCGGCCTGCGCGGCCACGAGATACGCGACGTGTCGGCAATCGCGAAGCTGTTCGCCGACTTCGTTGCCCAGGGCGACAGCGAAATGTGGAACATCCAGATCTCCGATCAGGTCACGGCGCCAGTGATCCGCCAGACCATCAAGCGCGGGCACGGCAACATGTGAGGCTTTCGATCAGATGCGCCTGACGACGTCATCGCGGAACCGCTTCATCGCATCGAGCATCTCGCCCGCGGTGCCGCCGGCGAAGCTGAAATCGACGTGCGTGACACCGAGAGCGCGGAGATCGCGGAGGTCGCTGGCGATCTCCGCCGGCTCGCCCGAAAACAGCCGCCGCTCGCCGTCGTCGGCCTTTGTCGACAGATCCGCGCCATGGCGTGCGACGCGATAGGCAAGCCCGATGGTGCGGGGATCGCGGCCCGCATCGCCCGCGGCCTTGTGCAACCGGGCGAGACCCGCGCGGTAGCGGGCGAGGCTGTCGAGCGGATGCGCGGGGTTGGTGCCGATCGGATACCAGGTACTGCCGAGGCGCGCGACGCGACGTAACGCAGGGCCGCTTTCCCCGCCCACCCAGATCGGCGGGTGCGGCTTCTGCACGGGCTTCGGCGCGAAGACGATACCGGCGAATTTGACGTGCTCGCCCTCGAAGGAGGGCGCATCCTCGGTCCAGAGCACTTGGAATGTCCGCAAATATTCGTCCGTCACCGCGCCGCGAGCGGCGAAGGATGGCGCGCCCAGCGCCTCGAACTCCTCCTTGAGCCAGCCCGCGCCGGCGCCCACGATCAGGCGACCGCCGGAGAGCACGTCGATGGTGGCGAGCATCTTCGCGCACAGCACCGCCGGCCTGTGCGGCACGACCATGATCGAGGTGGCCAATCGCAGGCGCGAGGTCCTGGCCGCGATGAAGGCGATCTCGATCAACTGCTCATGGCGCGAGGCCCACGAGGCGCCCGGAAACTCGCCGGTCTCCGAATAGGGATAATGCGCCGTGCTGATCGTGGGGATGACGATGTGGTCGCTGAAGGTCGCATAGGCGAAGCCCAGCGCCTCGGCCCCGACGCAGATTCGCGTGAGCGTGTCGGGCTCCGAAAACGGTCCTGCCATTGGCGCGTTGAAGCCGATCTCCATGGGGGCCTCCAGTTGGTCTGCGTCCCGGTAATCGAATAGTCTAGCCGCGGATCGATTTCGTCAGGTGTCTCGAGGGTGACCATGGCAGAAGTGAGGCGCGGTGCGAAGGTGGTCGTGCAGACTGCAGATGTGCGCATTGTCGAGTACACACTCGAGCCCGGGGACGGCAACCCCTGGCATTATCACTCCCAGGTGTCCGATCGGGTCTACTGCCTTGAGGGGTTAATCGGCGTGAACATTCAGGAGCCGTCCAAGAGGCTCGAGTTACGGCCCGGCGAGAGCTACGAGATCTCGCCCAAAACGGTGCACTATGTGAGCAACGCGGGCGACGGCACCAGTCGCTATCTCCTGATCCAGGCACTGGGCAAATACGACTTCGTCACGACCGATTGATCGCTGGGCTCAGGACAGCGCCAAGGCGGGCACGCAAGGGGGGCTTCTTGGTTCGCAAGTTCGACATGGAATTCGACGTGGTCGTGGCCGGTGGGGGATCGGCGGGCTGCGTGCTCGCGACGCGGCTCACGGAGAATCCGGCGATCAACCTTTGCCTCATCGAAGCGGGCCGGCGCGACCGCAATCCCTGGATCCATATCCCCTTGGGTTTCGGCAAGCTGGTGCCGAACCCGACTGTCAACTGGGGCTACGAAACGGAGCCCGAGCCGCATCTCGACGGGCGGCGGCTCAGCTGGCCGCGCGGCAAGGTGCTCGGCGGCTCCGGCTCGATCAACGGCCTCGTGTTCCTGCGTGGCGCCCCGAGCGACTACGACGGGTGGGAGGCCGCGGGCGCCACGGGCTGGGGCTACAAGGACGTGCTGCCCTATTTCAAGCGCATGGAGCACAACGTCCGCGGCGCCGACGCCTATCGCGCCCAGAACGGGCCGATGACCATCTCCGACATCAAGAGGCCTTCGGTGCCCGCGCAGGCCTTCATCGAGGCATGCACGCGGCTGCAATATCCGCGCAACGCCGACTTCAACGGCGAGCGGATCGACGGCGTGGGCATGGTGCAGCTCAACGTGCGGAACGGCTGGCGCTGCTCGACGGCGGCGGGCTATCTCAAACCCAATCTGAAGCGCAAGAATTTGGAGCTGATGACGCGCGCTTTCGTGCGGCGGATCCTGTTCGAGGGTCGGCGTGCCGTCGGCGTCGAGGTGGAGCAGGGCGGTGCCATCAAGCGGATCGGGGCACGGCGCGAGGTCATCGTCTCCGGCGGCGCGATCAATTCGCCGGTGCTGCTGATGAATTCAGGCGTGGGTCCCGCGGCGGAGCTTCGGGAGCTCGGGATCGAGGTGCATCACGATCTCCCGGGCGTCGGCAAGAATCTCCAGGACCATGTGCAGGGAAGGCTTACGTTCCTCACGCGGCAACCGGGCACGCTGAACGAGATTCTGACCTCCAAGCGGCAGCAGGCGCGGATGGCGCTCGAGTGGCTGACGTCGGGCGCGGGTCAGCTTGCCGTGGGCGCGACCGAGGCGACGCTCTTCGCCAAATCCGATCCGGCCGAGCCGGTGGCCGATCTGCAGTTCCAGGCGATCAACTTCTCGACCGAGCACCTGACGTTGGGGTTGGACCGCTGGCCGGGATTCGGTTTCAACTTCTGCGTCTGCCGCCCGAAGAGCCGGGGCGAGATCAAGCTAGCGGACGGCACCGGGCGATCGAAGCCGCGGATCTTTGCGAACTATTTCGGCGACCCCGAGGACGACGACATGCGTCGTACGGTGAAGGCGTTCCATATGGGCCGCCAGATCAGCGGGACCGAGCCCTATCGCTCCCTCATCGTCTCGGAGGTCAGACCGGGCGGGCACGTCGTCACAGATCCGGAGATTCGAGGCTTCATTCGCCAGGTGGCGGGCACGGTCTTTCACCCCTGCGGCACCTGCCGGATGGGAGCGGACGAGAAGGCCGTCGTGGATCCGGACTTGCGGGTTCGCGGCGTGGAGGGATTGCGCGTGGTCGATGCGTCGGTCATGCCGGTGATACCCTCTCCCAACATCCACCCGGCTACCATCATGGTCGCCGAGAAGGCGTCGGACGCGATCGCGCGGTCCTTGGCCGGCTGAGCCGCGGGAAATCGGCGGAGACGTGCACTCCGTTGCGATCGAAGCGAACACGGTAGAAGCGGCATGTCGTTTGGCGACTATCGAGCCGCGTTGGTGACGGGAGCTTCCTCCGGCTGAAGCGTGGCGAGGTCCGAGGAGGACCGAATGGAATTCGGCGTGTTCCACGAGTTTCAACGGGCGCCCGGCGCCAGCGAGGCCGAGGCCTTCGCGCAGTCCCTCGCTCTGATCGACGCGGCGGAGCGCTGGGGGCTCGATGTCATGTGGCTCGCCGAGCTGCATTTCGCGCCCGAGCGCTCGGTCGCGGCCGCGCCGCTGATCCTCGCGGGCGCCCTCGCCGAGCGCACCCGCCGGATGAAGATCGGCATCGCGGTCCAGGTGCTGCCGCTCTGCCATCCGTTGCGGGTCGCGGAGGAAGCCGCGACGGTCGATCAGCTGAGCCAGGGGCGGCTCATCTTCGGCGTCGGGCGGAGCGGCTTTCCCCGCACCTACGAGGCTTACGGCGTGCCCTATGGCGAGAGCCGCGAGCGGTTCGCCGAGACGCTCGAGATCGTCAAGCGCGCCTGGACCGAGGAGCGCTTTTCTTACAGCGGCAAATACTTCCGCTATGACGACGTTGCGGTGGTGCCGAAGCCCCTGCAGAAACCCCATCCGCCGATCCGGATCGCGGCCACCAGCCCGGACACCTTTCCCGCGATCGGCGCGCTCGGGCATCCCGCTTTCGTCGCCGCGCGGATCGGCTCGCTCTCGGACCTGGCGCCGCAAGTGCGGAGCTATCGCGAGGCCTACAAGGCCGCCGGCCATCCCGGCGCGGGCGAGGTCTATCTCAGGGTCCCCGTCTATGTCGCGGCGACCGAGCGGCAGGCGCGCGACGAGCCCGAGCAAAGCGTCATGCAGTTCTTCCGCTACATGAGCGCGCAGCTCGCGGACTCCGTGAACCGGGCGGGCGCGCGCACGATCGAGGACCGCACGGCCCGCGCGCAACGGCTGCAGACCATCGACTACGACGAGGCGCTCCGCGAGAAGATGATCGTCGGCACGCCCGACCGCGTCACCGACCGCCTGATCGCGCTCCGCGAGGAGATCGGCATCGACGGCGTCCTCGCCGAGCTCAACCCCGGCGGCCTCATCCCCCACGACCGCGTCCTGACCGCCTTGCGGCTCCTCTGCCAAGAGGTGATGCCACGGTTCAGATAGACACGGAACAGCTGAGTTCTGGGGCGAAGTCAAAAAAAGAAAGGCCTTAGCGCAGAGGTCGCAGGGGATTCGCAGGGGCCGCAGAGGCACCGGGACCACCGCGTCCTCTGCGAATCCTCCGCGACCTCTGCGCTAAGGTCTTTTTCTTTTGTCGTGGGCGGCGGCTTTTGTCGCAACCCCGCCGCTGGGCTATGGTGATGGCCTCGACACGCGAGGGACGCAGCCATGGCAGAGGCGAAATTTCCGGGCTTTTCGACGCTCAGTCTTCACGCGGGGCAGCGGCCCGATCCCGCGACCGGTGCCCGCGCGGTGCCGATCTACCAGACCACCAGCTTCGTCTTCCGCGGCACCGATCATGCGGCCTCGCTCTTCAACCTCGAGGAGCCCGGCTTCATCTATTCGCGGATCGCCAATCCGACGGTGGCGGTGCTCGAGGAGCGCTTGGCCGCGCTCGAGGGCGGCGTCGGCGCGATCTGCACGGCGAGCGGCCAGGCGGCGCTCCATCTCGCGATCACCACCCTCATGGGCGCCGGCGGCCACATCGTGGCGGCGGCCTCGCTCTATGGCGGGTCGATCAATCTGCTGAAGCTGACGTTGCCGCGCTTCGGGATCGAGGCGAGCTTCGTCGACCCGCGCGACCCCACGGCCTTCCGTGCGGCGATCAGGCCGGAGACACGGCTGGTCTTTGCGGAGATCCTCGGCAATCCCGGTCTCGAAGTGCTGAACGTGCCGGCGGTCGCCAAGGTGGCGCACGATGCCGGGCTGCCGTTGCTCATCGATGCCACCTTCGCGACCCCCTATCTCTGCCGCTGCCTCGACCACGGCGCCGACCTCGTCATTCATTCCGCGACCAAATGGCTCGGCGGCCATGGCATCGCGATCGGCGGCGCGCTGATCGATGGCGGTCGGTTCGATTGGGAGGCGTCGGGGAAATTCCCGACGCTCACCGAACCCTATGCCGGCTATCACGGCATCGACTTCGCGGAGGAATTCGGACCGCAGGCATTCGTCATGCGGGCGCGCGCCGAGGGCTTGCGCGATTTCGGCGCCTGCATGAGCCCCACGAATGCGTTCCACATCCTGCAGGGCGTGGAGACGCTGCCGCTCCGCATGGCGCGCCACATGGAGAACACGCGCCGCGTCCTCGAGTTCCTGACGTCGAGCGATGCGGTCGCCTGGGTGATCCACCCGAGCCTGCCGAGCCATCCGGACCATGCGCTCGCCAAGCAGATCCTGCCGAAGGGCGCGGGCTCGATGGTGAGCTTCGGCATCAAGGGCGGCCGCGCCGCGGGCGGGCGTTTCATCGACAGCGTGAAACTGATCTCGCATCTCGCGAATGTCGGCGACGCCAAGACGCTGGTGATCCATCCCGCCACCACCACGCATCAACAGATGAGCGCGGAGCAGCTCAAGGTCGCGGGCGTCGGCGAGGACATGATCCGGCTCTCGGTCGGGTGCGAGGAGCCCGAGGACATCATCGAGGACCTGGCTCAGGCGCTGCGCGCCTCGCAGAAATCGCTCGCGAAGGCCGCGGAATAGCCGCCGTGGAACTCCGCGTCCGAGGCAAGCGCGTCTTCGCGAGCAGCGGTGGCCGCGCCTTCGATCCGGCGCTGCCGGCGGCGGTGTTCGTGCACGGCGCCGGCATGGACCACACGGTCTGGGCGCTGCAGACCCGCTCCTTCGCGCACCACGGCCGCAGCGTGCTGGCACTCGATCTGCCGGGCCACGGCGGCAGCGAGGGGCCGCCGCTCTCCGGGATCACGGAAATGGCCGAGTGGGTGTTGGAGGCGCTCGGCGCCGCCGGGGCTCGGAAGGTGCGGATCGCCGGCCACAGCATGGGATCGCTGGTGGCGCTCGAGGCGGCGGCGCGCGGTGGCGATCTCATCGAGGGCCTCGCGCTCCTCGGCTTCGTGCCGGAGATGGGCGTGCATCCGGACCTGCTCGAGGCCGCGCGGGCGGGCGCCCATGCGGCACTCGATTTCATGGTCGCCTGGAGCTTCGGCGCGCAAGGGCGCTTCGGCAATACGCCGGCGCCCGGTCTCTGGCTCACCGGCGAGGCCCTGCGCCTCCTCGAGCGCTCGCCCGCCGCGAGCCTCACGGCCGACCTGATGGCGTGCGCTTCCTTTAAAGGCGCGGGTGATGCGGCGGCACGCGTGCGTTGTCCGACGCTGTTCCTCCTGGGCGCCGAGGATCGGATGACGCCGGCCGCAAAAGGCCGCGCCTTCGCCGAGCGTATCGCGGGCGCGCGTGTCGAGGTGCTCCCGGGCGTCGGCCACATGATGATGATCGAAGCGCCCAGCGCGACGCTGGCGGCGCTGAAGACGGTTTTGTGAAGAGTCACCACGAAGGCACGGAGCCCCTCTCACGCCACCCCTCCACCGTCATGCCCGGGCTTGACCCGGGCATCCACGCGTTCCCCCGAGAAAGAAGAAAGTCGTGGATGGCCGGGACAAGCCCGGCCATGACGTCAGAGAGGTGGACAGAGGGGTGATTGGCTCCGTGTCCTCCGCGCACTCCGTGGCGACAACACCAGAGAGGACGTATGGCCGAGGGTGAACAAGAACGGCGCGCGGACTATCCGCGGATACTCGAGATACCGACGCGCTGGATGGACAACGACATCTACGGCCACGTCAACAACGTGGTCTACTACGCGTACTTCGACACGGTCATCAATCAGTACCTGATCGAGGCGGGCGGGCTCGACATCCACGCCGGTGCCGTGATCGGCATCGCGGTCGAGAGCCAGTGCCGCTTCCACCGCTCGCTCGAATTCCCCGACGTCATCGATGCGGGCCTCAGGGTGGGCAAGCTCGGCAACACAAGCGTGCGCTATGAGATCGGCCTGTTCCGCCGCGGCGACGAGGAGCCCGCCGCCACCGGCCACTTCGTCCACGTCTTTGTCGACCGCAAGACCCGCCGCCCGGTGCCGATCCCGGCGCCGATGCGCGAGGCGTTGGCAAAGCTGGTGCGGGATACGGCCTCGCACAGCCTCGGACAATCCCCCTCACCCAGCTGCGGCTAAGCTCGCTACGCTCGCTAAGCCTCCGCATCCCTCTCCCCCTCGGGGAGAGGAAAGGTGAGGGGGCATTGCCGCAAACTCTGCTGTCTGCCGTTGACTGGGTTCGTCATCCCGGCGTTGACGACGAGTCCGGGATGAGCGAGCCTTTGCCGCCATTGGGGGAAGGCCAAGGGCTAAGTCATAGCGGGGGAAGGCATTGTCCAGGATCTTTCGGCTTGTCCTGTCGGGGCCGGTGCTGTCGGCGGCCTGGCTCCTGGTGGCGGGCTTCTACATCCAGACCCAGGTGGGCTGGGATGTTCTGTTCCAGCTCTTGCCCCACGAGATCGCCATCGTGGCACTCGGCGTCCTGGCGCCGATCGCGTTCATATGGGTGGTGACCGGGTTCTACCGGCGGGCGGCGGAGCTGAGCGAGAGCGCGCGCAAGCTCGCCGACGCCACGGCGGCGCTCGCCTTCCCCTCGCCCGTCGCCGAGGCCCGCGCGAAGGAGACCGGCGAGAGTCTACGGGTGCTGTCGGAAGCCTTGAGCGCGTCCTCGATCCAGGCCGTGGAGCGGCTCGAGCAAGCGACAACCGGGCTCGCGGACCGGCTCGAGACCATCGTCAATACCGTGACCTCCGCGGCCGAGCAGGCCGAGCACTCCGAGCGCGAGCTGGTGACCACCTCGGTGACGGTGGAGCGCCTCACCGACGCGCTCAGGACGCATACGCAGGCGATCGAGCAGGTGGTGGGACGCGACCTCGGTACCGCGACCGAGCGCCTGGCGGGCCAGATCACCGTGGTGGAGCATGCCGTGAGCCGCGCCTTCGCTGCTGGCGGGCAAAGGGCCGCTGAGCAGCTCGATGCCGCCGGCCACGAGGCGGTGGCGGCGGTCGAGAGCGCCACTGACCGCGTGCTCGAGCGCAGCAGAGAGGTGGAGCAACAGCTCACCGGCGTCACCGAGCGGCTCGACCAGGCCGCCGTGAGCCTCACCACCAGCGCACGCCGCGGCTTCGAGGTGCTGCAGAGCGGCGCGGAGACGATGACCGTCGCGAGCGGCAAGGCAGCCGCGCAGAGCGAGGTGCTGACACACACGCTCCGCAGCTTCACCGGCGAGCTCTCGCGTTTCAGCGAGCAGGCGGGCGCGCAGGCCGAAGAGCTCGCGGCGGCACTGACGCGGCAGACGCTTTCGCTCAAGAACGCCGCTGTCGAGGCGTTGCAGCGCTTCAAGGAAGTTAACGACGGCCTGACAGGACAGGCGGATCAAGTTTCCCAAATTACGCGGCAGGCGAGCGCCCGTGTCGAGGAGGTGGGCGAGGGGCTGCGTCAACAGGCGCGCGAGCTCTTTGCAAGCTCGGAGCAGGTGGCGGTCCGGCTCGAGACCGTAGGCGAGCAACTGCGGCAGCGCAGCCAGGACTTGAGCGCCAGCGCGCAGAGCGGGATGGGCGCGGTCCGGCAGGCGACCGAGGATTTCCGTGACAGCGGCGAGAGCCTGAATTCCGCCGCCGAGGCCGCGGCGGGACGCGTCACCGAGGCGGCCTCGGGGCTGCGCAACCAGGCGATGGATCTCCAGTCGATCGCCGAGCAGTCGGTCGCGCGCGTGCGGCACGCCGGCGAGGGCTTCGATCTACAGGCAGAGCGGCTCGCGGGCGTCTCCGCCGAGGCGGACTCGCGGATTCAGGGCATCGGCGAGTCTCTCGCGCAGCAGGTCACGCAGATCAAGGCAGGCACCGACCATGCGTCGGCGCAGGTAGCGCAGATGCAGGAGGCGTTCAGCCAGCAGCTCAACCGTCTCCACACCGCGCGCGCGGCGGCGGGCGCACAGGTGAGCGAGATCCGTGCGCAACTGCAGCACCAGATCCAGGAGCTCTCGAGGGCCTCGGACCAGGCGCTGGAGCGCTCTACCGCGGTCGGCGACACCTTCCGCGAGCAGGCGCGCCAGCTCAAGGACGCCGCCACAGACGCACTGAGCCAGACCGACGCGGTCGCAATGGTGGTGCAGCAGCAGGTCCGCGACCTCCGGGGCACCGCCGATCATCTCGGCACGCTCGGCGCATCCATCAACGAAATGCTCAAGGGCAGCGCTGCCGAGGTCGTGCAGTCGGCCGAGCGCGCGCTCGGCCGGACCGACGAGGTAAACCAGCTCCTGTCGGAGCAGGGCCAGGCAGTGGGCAATGCCAGCGACGGCGCCGTGCAGCGGCTCGCGCAGATCGCCGATATCCTGCGCGATCGGGCGCGCGACCTCCAGGAGATGACGGAGCGCACGATCGCGAGGCTGACCGAACTCGGCGACCGCTTCGCGGAGCGCGCGCAGCAGGTGGGTGCCGAGAGCGATAGCGCCAATGCGAAAGTGCGCGACATCGCCGTGGCCTTCCGGCAGCAGGTCCAGGACCTCGCGGAGGCGGCGGACCGCTCCGCCGCCATGAGCGAGGAGGCGCGCAACCAGGCGCTGGCGCTCGCCGCCGCCGGCGAGACGGTGGCGCTCCACAGCGACCAGGCGAGCGAGGCTCTCCGCCGCCAGCAGCGCGATCTCCAGGGCGCCGCCGATCATGCGAACGCACGGATCTCGGACGTGCGGCAGTCGCTCCGCGAGCAGACCGGCGAGCTCAACGCCACCAGCGACAAGACGGTGGAGCGGCTCGACGGGATCGGCGAGCTCTATCGCCGGCAGGCGCAGGCGCTGGCGCAAGCGGCCGAGGAAGCCGCGACGCGCGCCCGCGACGCCACCAACCA
>DATEGF010000250.1:0-2480 GCA_035280245.1 Allostellaceae bacterium | reverse complement strand
TCAGGTGCTCACCAACCTGATCGGCAACGCGCTGGAGTACACCACAGGCTCCGTGCAGGTCGAGGCTCGGCAGGTGCAACGCGGCTGGCTCGAGATCACGGTCGCCGACAACGGGCAGGGCCTGCCCGCGGCCACGCTCGACACTGTGTTCGAGAAGACGGGACCGGCGGGCCGGAGCCGATCTCAGGGAGGCCTCGGCCTCGGGCTTTACCTGTGCCGGCTCGTGGTCGAGCGCTCGTTCGGAGGACGGGTCTGGGTCGCGGCGAGCGACCGGCGCGGCACCACGTTCAGGTTCACGGTTCCCGCACGGATTCGGACCTGAGAGGTCGCGGTGGCGGTCGCGGCGAGAGATTCGGCGTCCAGACGGCCCAGATGCTAGGCGCGGCCGAGCACCGGAGCGAGCGCATTCGTTGATGCGTGAGCGAGGAGCGGAGGCCGCAACAACGCAGATGGGCTGGATGGGCGCCGAAGATCCGTCGTGACTCGCCAGCCGCGGCCTCTTCCATCGTTACTACCTGAATGAGCGCCGTGGGCCCGATGTGGGTGCGCGTCGGCGGCGGTCTCGAATCGGTTCCCGACCGCATGCGCCACGGCCCGGCAGATACCGACTTTCCGTCGCCCGGCGGTCCGTGGGAGCCCTTGATGCTCAACGGGCGACTGGTCGGCTGGGCCGAGCACGGCGGCCTCAAGATCGCGCGCCAGAGCGCGGAGGCAGGCCAGCGCCTGGTCAACGAGCAGCGCGATCACCTGCTGGGCCGGCTCGGCCACAAGCTGCGGTCCTCGGTGCTTGCGCTGCAGGAGTCGGCGCGCCAGGCCGCGTTTGGGCGGCCGGAGATGCTCGAGGGTCTGTTCGAGCAGGCGCAGGAGGTGGGGCGGAGAGCGGCGGGACTGGAGGCCGCGGCGGTCGAGCCGAAGGACAGCGCGCGGGGCGTTGTGCTCGGCGCCGTTCTGAACCTCGCGATGCCGGCGGCGACGAGCACCGTCCCCGGTGACGCGGTCGTGCTCGGCTCTGAGCCGGTGATCGTGGAGGCCTTGACGCGGACGCGCGAGTGGCTGATGGCGGATTCGCTCCGAGTGGGCGCCGAACGGACGGGCGCGTGGTGGAAGGTCCGCGTCATCGCCGTGGGCGAGCGCAGGCCGCTGTCGGTCCCAGAGCTGGGTGAGCCGCTCGTGCGGTTGATCGTTGACACGCAGCTGAACGGCTGGCTCGACGCGTCGGACCCGGAGCACGTCGACATCTACATGCCCGCTCTACCCGCGCGTTAGTTGCCGTCCGTAACGCGCGTCGTCGCTCCGAACCCCGGCCCTTACACGGGTCCGGGCACGAACACGTGGCTCATCGACGGCGGCCCGGTCGTCGTGGTCATCGATCCCGGCCCAGACGACGACTCGCACCTCGCGGCGATCGACAAGCGATTGGCCGGCAAAGCGGTGGGCACGGTGCTGGTGACGCATTCGCATCCCGACCATCTCCCACTGGCGGCGCGGTTCGCTGCGGAGCATCACGCTTCGGTCCAGCGCCATCCGGAGCTCGCCGACGGCGATGTCCTGCGCATCGGCGCGATCAGCATCACCGCCTTGCACACGCCCGGCCACAGCGCGGACCATCTCTGCTTTCTCCTGCCTGACGATGGCGCCGTGTTCACCGGCGACCTCATCCTCGGCAAAGGCAGCTCGATGGTCACGTATCCGGAGGGCGACGTCGCCGCCTACCTGCGATCGCTTGACCGCCTGGCGGCGCTGAAGCCCCGCATCCTGTTTCCGGGCCACTGGGATCCGGTCACCGACGCCGTCGCGAAGATCGCCGAGTACCGGAGTCACCGGCTCGAACGGGAGGCGCAGGTGCTGGCCGAGGTGCGGCGCGGCCCGGGCACCGCGCCGGAGCTCACCCGGCGCGTCTATGGGGAGCTCGAGGAAAAGCTCCTGCTCGCGGCCGAGATGACGCTGCGTGCGCACCTGCGCAAGCTCGTCGAGGACGGCATGGTGCGCGAGCACGGGGATGTCTATGAGGCGCCCGTAAGCTGAACGCCGTGACGGCCCCGGTCCTTTCTCTGTCCGCGCCCGAGCTCGAAGCATGGCTTGTCGAGCGCGGCCATGCCGCTTACCGGCGCAAGCAGATATGGACGTGGCTCGCGCGCGGCGTCACGGACTTCGCCGCCATGAGCGATCTGCCGGCGGCCTTGCGCGCAGACCTCGCGTCCGACTTTCGCGCCACCTCGTTGCGAGCGGTCGCTGCCTCCGTCGCGGACCGCGGACTGACGACGAAAACGTTGTTCGAGCTGGACGGCGGCCACTCGGTCGAGGCCGTGGTGATGCGCTACGCCGACCGCTCGACGCTCTGCATCTCCTCGCAGGCAGGATGCCCGATCGGCTGCCCGTTCTGCGCCACCGGTAAGTTTCCTTTCGGCCGCAACCTGACGGCGCACGAGATCGTCGAGCAGGCGGTCGACGCGGAGCGCGTGCTCGCGAGCGAGGGCCGC
>DATEGF010000249.1:0-11598 GCA_035280245.1 Allostellaceae bacterium | reverse complement strand
TCTCCCGCAGGGGGAGAGGGGAAGCTCAGGCGCCCTCATTTACCCTCTCCCCTTGCGGGAGAGGGAGGGGCCCAGTGCGGAGCGCTGGGAGGGTGAGGGGTGAGGGTGCGCTTGCGCGCTCTCACGCTCGCAGCGTAGCTTCCCGGGCAAATCGCAGCGGAGTCCGCCACCCATGACGGTCGAACCCAACACCCGCGCCGCTGTGCTCTCGGAAGCCTTGCCGTATTTCCGGCGCTATTCCGGGAAGACCGTGGTGGTGAAGTACGGCGGCCACGCCATGGGCGACGAGATCGTGGCCGAGCGCTTCGCATCCGACGTGGTGCTGCTGAAGCAGGTCGGGATCAACCCGATCGTCGTGCATGGCGGCGGACCGCAGATCGGCCAGATGCTGAAGCGCCTCCGGATCAAGAGCGACTTCATCGATGGGCTCCGCGTCACCGACCGCGCCACCGTCGAGATCGTCGAGATGGTGCTCTCGGGCTCGATCAACAAGCAGATCGTCTCGGCGATCAATGCCCGCGGCGGCTACGCGATCGGGCTCTCGGGCAAGGACGCGAACCTGATCCGCGCGCGCAAGCTCACCCGCACCAAGGTCGATCCGGACTCCAACATAGAGCAGGTTCTCGATCTCGGATTCGTCGGTGAGCCCGAAGGCATCAACGCCACGGTTCTGGAAACACTTCGGAACTCCGCGATCATCCCGGTGATCGCGCCGATCGGCGTGGGCGAGGACGGCCAGACCTACAACATCAACGCCGACACGGTGGCGGGCGCGGTGGCCGGCGCGGTCAAGGCCGCGCGCTTCCTGCTGCTGACGGACGTCGCGGGCGTGCTCGACAGATCGAAGAAGCTGCTCCCCGACCTCACCGCCGACGAGGCGCGCCGACTCATCGAGGATGGCACTATCGCGGGCGGCATGATCCCCAAGGTCGAGACCTGCCTCCAGGCCTTGGCGGACGGTGTCGAGGCCGCGGTCATCGTCGACGGCCGCGTGCCCCACGCAATCCTGCTCGAGCTCTTCGCCGAGGGCGGCGCCGGCACCATCATCAGGCGCCGATGAGCCCGCCCAATATTCTCGGCCTCGATCACGTGGTCCTGCGGGTCACCGACCTCGACCGCGCCCGCGATTTCTATTGTGACGTGCTGGGCTGCCGCGTCGAGGTGTTCCAGAAGAGGATCGGACTCTTGCAGCTCCGCGCCGGAGACTCGCTGATCGATCTCGTGCCGGTCGACGGCCAGCTCGGCCGCATGGGTGGGGCGGCGCCGGGTGTGGAAGGCCGCAACATGGATCACTTCTGCCTGCGGGTGAAGCCGTTCGACGCCGGCGCCATCATGGCGCATCTCCGCGCGCACGGCGTCGATCCCGGCACCGTCGAGCAGCGCTACGGCGCCGAGGGCATGGGGCCCTCGATCTATCTCAAAGATCCCGACAGCAACGTGGTTGAGCTCAAGGGTCCCGCCACCTCGAAGGCACCGCCCACGGGAACATGAGCGCGCGCAAGAGCCGCGGCGGCCGACCGCTGCAGGAGATCGAGACCTGGATCTTTGATCTCGACAACACGCTCTACCCGCATTCCTGCAACCTCTTCGCGGAGGTCGAGGCGCGCATGGCGGAGTTCATGTGCGCCGAGTTCGGCATCGATACCGAGGCGGCGCACGCCATGCGCCGGCGATATTTCAAGACCTACGGTACGACGCTCCGCGGCCTCATGAACGAGAACGGCATCGATCCGCACAGTTTCCTCGATTACGTCCACCGGATCGACGTGACGCCCGTGAAGCCCGCGCCCGCGCTCAAGGCCGCGCTGGCGGCGCTCCCCGGCCGCAAGCTCATCTTCACCAACGCCGACATCCGGCACGCCGAGCGCGTCCTCGAGCGCCTGGGATTCGCCGACGCGTTCGAGGCGGTCTTTGACGTCCACGCGGCGGATTACCGGCCGAAGCCCGACCACACGGTCTACGCTGAATTCATACGGCGCTACGCAATCGATCCGCGCGCCGCAGCGATGGTCGAGGACATCGCGTCGAATCTGGTGCCGGCCCACGCGCTCGGCATGACCACCGCCTGGATCCCCGGCGGCCCCGACTGGACGCAGGCGCAGCCCGACGCGCCCCACATCCACCACGTGGTCGAGGATTTGGCCGCGTGGCTCGCGCAGGTGCCGTCGTCGCCGGCTAAGCGCGACCGCAAGTGACCGGCACCACAGTGCGTCCTTCGACTCGCGATGCTGTGCATCGCGGCTCAGGATGAAGGCGTTTGGTACGAGCGGAAAGAATGCGCTTCATCCTGAGCCGGCGCGAAACGCCTAGTCGAAGGACGCAGTGCCTCTAATCCAGCCCAATTGCCTTGCGGCCCGTTGACATCGCTCCGGCCACGCCGCATGTTTCGCCCGTCTTTTCAATAGCTAGCTGGCATTTTCCATGACCACCGCCGATCTCGCAGGGATCATCGACGCCGCCTGGGAGGCGCGCGATACCATCACCACCGGAACCAAGGGACCCGTTCGCGATGCCGTCGAGGAGGCACTCGAGGGCCTCGATCAAGGTCGGCTCCGCGTCGCCGAGAAGCACGAGGGCCAGTGGGTCGTTCGCCAATGGCTCAAGAAGGCCGTGCTGCTGTCGTTCCGCCTTTATGACATGGCGGAGATTCCGGGCGGCCCCACGGACGCCGCGCGCGGCTCCGCGATCTGGTGGGACAAGGTGCCGTCCAAATTCGCGGGCTGGGATGCCGCGAAGTTCCGTGGCGCGGGCTTCCGTGCGGTGCCGGGATGTGTGGTGCGTCGCTCGGCCTACGTCGCATCGAACGTCGTGTTGATGCCGAGCTTCGTGAATGTCGGCGCTTACGTCGACAGCGGCACCATGGTGGACACCTGGGCGACCGTGGGCTCCTGCGCACAGATCGGGAAAAACTGTCACCTCTCCGGCGGCGTCGGCATCGGCGGCGTGCTGGAGCCGGTGCAGGCCAATCCCGTCATCATCGAGGACAACTGCTTCATCGGTGCGCGGAGCGAGGTGGTGGAGGGCGTCGTTGTGGAGACCGGCTCGGTGCTCTCCATGGGTGTCTTCATCAGCGCCACCACCCGGATCGTCGACCGCGAGACTGGCGAGATCTTCCGGGGCCGTGTGCCCGCCTATTCCGTGGTGGTGCCGGGCACGATGCCCGGCGGAGCACTGCCGAACGGGCAGCCGGGCCCGAGCCTCTATTGCGCCGTGATCGTCAAGCGCGTCGATGCGCAGACGCGCGCCAAGACCGCGATCAACGAGCTGCTGCGCGAATGACCGTCCAGGAGAAGCCGGAGGCCGTCGATCCCGCGGCGCTGACCGCGGAGCTCATCCGCTGCCCCAGCGTCACGCCCAAGGACGAGGGCGCGATCGACGTCCTCGCGCGCGTGCTCGAGCGGCTGGGTTTCGCCTGCACCAAGCTCGAGTTCACCGAGCCCGGCACCGAGCCGGTGCTCAATCTCTACGCCCGCCTCGGCCGTCCCGGCCGGAATTTCTGCTTCGCGGGCCACACCGACGTGGTGCCGGTGGGCCGGCGCGAGTCCTGGACGGTCGATCCCTTCGGCGCCGAGGTGATCAACGGAACGCTCTATGGCCGCGGCGCCTCCGACATGAAGGGCGGCATTGCCGCCTTCACGGCCGCGGTCTCGCGCTTCTTGGGATCGCGCAACGGCGCCTTCGACGGCTCGATCAGCCTGCTGATCACCGGCGACGAGGAAGGCGTCTCCATCAACGGCACCAAGAAGGTGCTCGATTGGCTCGCGGAGCAGGGTGAAAAGCTCGACGCCTGCGTAGTGGGCGAGCCCACCAGTGCCAAGGTGCTGGGCGACATGGTGAAGATCGGCCGGCGCGGCAGCATGAGCGCCACCATCACGGTCAAGGGCGTGCAGGGCCATACGGCCTATCCGCACCTCGCCGACAATCCGATCCATCGCATGGTGAAGGTGCTGCACAGCCTCACCACCGAGCCGCTCGACAACGGCACCGAGCACTTCCAGCCCTCGACCCTGCAGGTCACCACCACCGACGTCGGCAACCCCGCCTCGAACGTGATCCCCGGCGAGGCGCGCGCGACCTTCAACATCCGCTTCAACGACCGCTGGTCGTCGAAGACCCTCACCGAATGGATCGAGGGAAAGCTCGCGGACGCCGGCGGCAATCGGGACCTCAAGGTCCACGTCAGCGGCGAATCCTTCCTGACGCCGCCGGGCCCGGTGAGCGAGATCCTGACCCGCGCCATCAAGCAGGTGACGGGACGCACGCCCGAGCTCAGCACCACCGGCGGCACCTCCGACGCGCGCTTCATCCACCGCTTCTGCCCGGTGGCGGAGTTCGGCCTCGTCGGCCTCACCATGCACAAGGTGGACGAGCGCGTACCGGTCGCCGATCTCGCGGCGCTCACGGACATTTACCGCGCGGTGCTCGATCTCTATTTCCCGGCGGCCTGAGCCCCGCGCGATGCCGAGCCTCGCCGAGATCTGGCGCGCGCTTCACGGCGCCTGGCGGCTTGCGTTCCTCGACATGCGTGGCCTCGCTGGCTTCGACGGCACCCGCAGCGGGGGCTTGCGCTCCTTCTGGGCGATGGCTCTCGTGCTGCCGCTCAACGCAGCGATCCTCGCGGTCAAGGGACTCATCCTCGGCGGCGAGACTGCGGAGCCGGGTAGCGCGCTGGTCGAGATCGTCGGGCCCCTCGCGACCTGGGTGATCCTGATCGCAGTCATCTACGCACTCGTGCTGTGGCACGGACGCGTGGATCGGTTCTGGCTCTTCGTCTCGACCTACAACTGGATCCAGGTGCCGCTCGCGGTGGCGATCCTGGTGAGCGCGGCGCTGTTCGCGGGCGCGAGCGGGCTCGTCGATCCCACTGCCGATCCCGCCAACGTACCGATGCTCGGCTGGTCCCTCGCCCACGTCGCGATCGGGATTGCCATCACGCTGGAGCTCGGCGTCCTCGCCTACGAATGGTACGTGGCGTGGGTCGCGCTCGATTCCGGCATTCCATTGCCGATCATCGTGGTGCTGCTCGACTTCGTCATGGCGGTTGGGCTGAGCCACCTCTCGACGGCGCTCGCTTGACGCCGGCCGGCACAGAGACCCGCGGCCGGATCTCCGCGGCGCTCGCGCTGATTCTCGTGAGCCACACGACGGAGCGGATCAGCGTGGGCGAGCTCCTCGATGCGCTCGCCGATCACGGCTTCGGTCTGCTCATCCTGGTGCCCGCGCTCTTCAATGCGATTCCGGGTCCGCACATTCCCGGCTTCTCGCTTCCCTTCGCGATCGCTCTCGTCGTGCTCGGCGCGCAGCTCGCGATGGGCTGGTCGTCGCCGTGGGTCCCGCGGCGCGTGCGCCGATGGTCCGTGACGTCAACGGGATATGCCCGCTTCCTCAACCGGATCCTGCCGACGATCCGCAAGGCGGAGGGTTGGCTTCGGCCGCGACCGTCGTGGCTCACCGACCCGATCGGCACGCGGATCATCGGCGTCGCGGTCATTCTCCAAAGTGTCGTGCTGGCCCTGCCCATCCCCTTCGGCAATGGGGCGATCGCCTATGCGCTGATCGTGCTGGCGCTGGGGCTCATGGAGGAGGACAGCCGCGCGCTCGGCCTCGGCCTCCTATTCGGCATCCTGGCGCTCGTATGGAACGCCGCCCTGGTCGCGGGCGGCGCCCTCGCGATCCTGGAACTCCTCGGCTAGGCCGGATAGATCACGGCCACCAGAGCGAGGCCCTGGGCAGGAGCCGTGGGTCCGCCGGCGCGGCGATCGCGTGCCTCGAGCGCGCGCTTCACGCGGAGCGGCGACCATTTGCCCAGGCCCACCAGCTTCAGGGTCCCCACGATGTTGCGCACCTGATGGTGCAGGAACGAGCGCGCCCGCGCCTCGATGACGACCTCCTCGCCCACGCGCTCGACGTCGAGGGAGTCGAGCGTCTTGATCGGTGATTTCGCCTGGCAGAGCGAATCGCGGAAGGTGCTGAAATCGTGCTTGCCCAAGAGATGGCGCGCGCCTTCCTGCATTGCCGCAACATCGAGCAGCGGCCCGACGTGCCAGACCCGATCGCGCTCGAGCGCCGGCGGCGCGCGACGGTTCAGGATGCGGTAGCGGTAGTGCCGGCCCCGCGCGGAGGTCCGCGCATGGAACGTCGGCGCCGCCGGCTCAACGGCCAGCACCGAGACCGCGTGCGGCCGCACGTGATGATTGAGCGCGCCGCGGATCTCGTCGGGATCAGCTTCGCGCGGGAGATCGAGATGCGCCACCTGCGCCAGCGCGTGCACGCCCGCGTCGGTGCGGCCGGCGCCATTGACGCGCACGGCCGCGCCGCAGAAGCGCTCCACCGCTGTCTCCAGGATCTCTTGGACGGAGAGCCCACTCGCCTGGCGCTGCCAGCCGACAAGGCCCGTCCCATCGTATTCGAGCATGAGCTTGTAGCGCGGCATCAGAGCCGCGTGCCCTGCGGCAGCGGATATCCACGCAGAAAAGCCTCCGCATCCATCGCGGCGCGCCCCGAGCGCTGCAGCCGCGTCAAGCGGAGCGCACCCGCGCCGCAGGCGATCGTGAGGGCACCGTCGAGGACGGTGCCTGGCGGCGCTTCGCTCCCGCTCGCCTGCACCGCCGCCAGCACCTTGATGCGCTCGCCGCCGTACTCGAACCAGACGCCCGGCGCCGGGTTGAGCGCGCGCACCACCAGCTCGAGCTCGGCCGCGGGCTTACGCCAGTCGAGCCTGCCTTCATCGCGCGCGAGTTTCTTCGCGTAGGTCACGCCCTCGGCCGGCTGCGGACGGGCGACAAGGGTGCCGTCGGCGCGATCCGCGAGCGTCCTCACGATGAGCCGCGCGCCCAGCGCCGCGAGCTTGTCATGCAATGTGGCCGCCGTCGTCTCGCGGCCGATGGACACCGGCTCCGCGAGCAGGATGGCGCCGGTGTCGAGGCCCTCGTCCATCTGCATGATGGTGACGCCAGTCTCCGTGTCTCCCGCTAGGATCGCGCGCTGGATCGGCGCTGCGCCGCGCCAACGCGGCAGCAGCGAGGCATGCACATTGAGACAGCCGAGCCGCGGCGCCGCGAGCACCTGTTTCGGCAGGATGAGCCCGTAGGCTGCCACGACTGCGGCGTCGAGCCCGAGCGCGCGAAACCTCTCCTGCTCGGCCGCGTCGAGCTTCGCCGGCGCGTGGACCGGAATACCGGCGGCATCCGCCGCGCGCTGTACCGGCGAGGGCTGCTCCCGATGCCCGCGCCCCGCGGGCCGCGGTGGCTGCGTATAGACCGCGATGACCTCATGTCCCGCCGCGATCAGCGCCCGCAGGATCGGCACTGAAAAATCCGGCGTTCCCATGAAGGCGAGGCGGAGCGTCATGGGACCGGGGCGTTGGACCCGCTACTGCCCCACGACGTGGATCGGGCGGCCGGGCGAGACGAAGGAGAAGCCGCGACTGCCGCTCGATCCCACCATGACGGCCTCGATCACCGGCTCTGAGATCGGCGCGGTGGCGCCCCAATCCACGACAAAATTCGCGCTCGTGCCGCCGCGTACGTCGTGAGTCGGAATGAGGACCTCGATGCTGCCGAAGGGCCGGATCGCCACCGTCGTCGGCACGTAATGCTCGACCAGGTTTCCGGCGGAGTCGTAGTAGTCGATCCGCTCCACGACCAGCGGCAGCGTCGCGGAGGTGTTGCGGACCGAGAGCGTCACCGCGAGGTCGAGCTGCGCCGCACCGCCCGAGCCCATGAGGCTCGAATAGGCGGGCACGTAGACACTCTGATGCAGCTTGATCTCCGCGGGCGCCGGCGGTGGCGCGAGCGAGGATTGAAAACGCGCGAGCGGACCGGGCGCGGACGGTTTCGCGGCTTGGGCCTCGGCGGCGTTCGAGCCCGCTGCCAGCGTCAGCGCGGCAAGGAGCGAGAGCGTGAGGAAGCGCGGGAGTGCCATCGATGCCCTATCCGGTGGGGAAAACGCCGTGGCTGAGACGCCGTCATCCTACTCGAAACCGGACGAGGCGGAAATTCAGGCGGGAACCTCGGCCTGGCGCTTGGCCTTGGCGAGCTTGCGCAGGATGATCCCACGCTTGAGGGACGAAATGTGGTCGACGAAGAGCGTGCCCTCGAGGTGATCCATCTCGTGCTGGATCACGGTCGCGAGCAAGCCCTTGGCATGGAGCTCGCGGGCCTCGTTCTGGTCGTCGAGATAGCGGACTTTGATCTCGGCGGGACGCGTCACGTCGGCATAGTGCTCGGGGAGCGACAGGCAGCCCTCGCTGTAGGTCGCGAGGTCTTCCGATTTCCAGAGGATCTCCGGGTTCGCCATCTTGAGCGGCGCGGGCTTGTCGCCGTCGCCGGCGACGTCAAGCACCAGGACGCGCCTCAGGACGCCGACCTGGGGTGCCGCGAGTCCGATGCCAGGCGCCAGGTACATGGTCTCCAGCATGTCGTCCATCAGGCGCCGAACCTGGTCGTCCACCGCCTTCACCGGCTTCGCCTTGAGTTTGAGGCGCGGGTCCGGCGCGGTGATAATCGGCAGAATCGACATGCTGAATTCCCAGGGAGATCGGCCCTTTAGGTAGGCTTGGCGGCGGGACGCGTCAACCCTTGGTACCGAGCCACTAACCCCTTCTTCCGGTAGCGCCGATACGCCTAAAAATCGCGCGGGAAGTTCTTTCGTTCCCGTTTCGTCCTGCTAGGATGAAACCGGCAATTGGGCACCTCTTTGCGCAGCAAGGGCCTTCGATGGACCTCTACCTGACGCTGGGTTTCGTGGTGCTGGCGTCCGGCGCCTCCGTGGCGCTGACGACGCTTTGGCTGCGCCGGCGCGAAAGCCAGGCGGAAGCCGACTACGCCGCCTCGCAGTCGCGGATCGAATCGGCACTGCATGACCGCGACGCCGCGGTCGAGGCTCGAGTCGCGGCCGAGCGTGGCGCCGCGGCAGCCCAGGCCGAGCTCGCGGCGATCCAGACCCGGCTCGCGGACTTCGAGCGCCTGCGGAAAGAGATGACCGACGCCGCCAGGGGCGCAGTGAGCGAGACGGCGGCGCAGGTCTCCTCCAAGTTGCTCGACGATCACAAGCGCGAGTCCAACGAGGCGAAGCAGCAAACCGAGGACCGCGTCCGGCGGGTGAGCGAGACCTTGCTCAAGCAGGTGGCGGAGGTGGCGCAGTTGGTCGCGGTGCTCGACGACCGCGTCAACAAGACCGGCGGCGAGATGGAGCTGCTGATGCGGGCGGTGACCAGCCCCGGCGGCGCCGGCGAGCTCGCGGAGATCGGCCTCGCGAATACGCTGCAGTCCTTCGGCCTCGAGGTCGGCCGCGACTTCGTCCTCCAGCAGACCACGGTCGACGAGGAGACCGGTCGCCGGCTCCGGCCCGACGCAGTGGTCTTCCTGCCCACCGACACGGTGCTGGTGATCGACTGCAAGGCCTCCAAATTCATGCTGGAGATCGCCAAGCATGAGGGCACCGATCAGGAAGCCGCCGCCTACGACGGCCTCGCGCGCACCATGAACCAGCACCTGCGGGCGCTCGCCGAAAAGGATTATCGAAACGCCGTCTATGCCGCCTGCAAGCAAGCCGGCCGCGACGACCCCAACATCATCAGCCTCATGTATCTGCCGAACGAGGCCGCACTCGAGCGCCTCCGCCGCGCCGACGCCGAGTTCTTCCAGCGCGCGCGCGCGGCGCAGATCATCCCGGCGGGACCCGCGGGCCTGCACTCGGCGCTCCTGATGGCCAGCACCGAGATCCGCCGGCTCCGGCAGATGGAGAACCAGCAGGAGATCGTCGACAAGACCCGCGCGATGCTCGAGAGCCTCGGCGTCGTGCTGAGCCACGCCGCGCGCACCGGTGCGGGCCTCAAGAACGCCGTCGACAACTTCATGAAATTCACGGGCTCGATCAATCAGCGGCTCCTGCCGCGGGTGCGCGGCCTCGCTCGGCTTGGCGTCGAGCCGCCGAAGCCGCTGCCGCAAAGCCTGCCGAGCTTCGCGGTCCAGACCGCCGAGGAGAGCACCCTCATCGAGGTCGAGCCCGAGTCCGCGCCCGAGCCCGAGCTGCAGCTCCCGCCGAGGTTGGTGGCGGAGTAGCGCGCTAGAGTGGCCGGCGCTGAGCGAGCGCCGCGCTCAGCGTGCCCTCATCGAGATAATCGAGCTCGCCGCCCACGGGAACGCCATGGGCGAGGCGCGTCACCGCGACACTGGTGCCGGCAAGGCGGTCGGTCACGTAATGCGCGGTGGTCTGGCCCTCGACAGTGGCGTTGAGCGCCAGGATCAGCTCCCGGACCTCGCCGCCGGTCGCGCGCGCGATCAAGGCGTCGATGCGGAGATCCTCGGGTCCGATGCCCTCGAGCGCCGAGAGCGTGCCGCCAAGCACGTGATAGCGGCCGCGGAACGCCGCCGTGCGCTCGATCGCCCAGAGATCGGCCACGTCCTCGACGACGCAGAGCACGTGCGGATCTCGGCGGGGATCGCGGCAGAGTGCGCAGGGATCGTCCGTATCGAGATTGCCGCAAGTCGCGCAGGCCCGGATCCGCTCCGCTGCCGCGCGCATCACGTCGGCGAGCGGCTGCATCAAACTCTCCTTCCGCTTCACGAGGTGCAGCGCCGCGCGTCGCGCCGAGCGCGGGCCCAGGCCGGGGAGTTTGGCGAGGAGTTGGATCAGCGCATCCAGGTCCGACATGCGTACCCGGCCATGACGGTGAGAAAATGCGACCCCGGCATCAACATCAAAACGGCAGCTTCATCCCCGGCGGGAGTTGCAGGCCGCCGGTGAGCTTGCTCATCTCTTCCGTGACCATGGCGTCGGCGCGTTGGCGTGCGTCATTGACCGCCGCGACCACCAGGTCCTCCAGCACCTCGACCTCGTCGGCCTTGGCGAGGGACGGGTCTATCTTGAGGCTCCTGAGCTCGCCCTTGCCGGTGAGCGTCGCCTGCACCATGCCCCCGCCCGACTGCCCCGCGATCTCCATCTCGGCGAGGCGCGCCTGCAGCTCCGCCATCTTGGCCTGCATCTGCTGCGCCTGCTTCATCATCTGACCGAGGTTCTTCATGGCTCTCCTTCATCCGCGTCATCGGCGGACGGCTCTGGATCGACGGGCGCTGGCGCGTCGGATCGCATGTCGCGCACGGCCTCGATGCGGGCGCCGGGAAAAGCGTCGAGCACCGCGCGCACCAGCGGATGGGCGGCGGCCTCGTGGCGGAGCGTCTCGTCCCGCGCCGCCGCCTGCTCGCGGAGCGTGGGCTCGCCCTCGTTCTGCGAGACGCTGACGACCCAGCGCTCGCCGGTCCAGTCGCCCAAGAGTTTGCCCAGCCGATTGGCGAGATCGCGCGGCGCGCCTTCCGTGGGTCTGAGCTCGATGCGGCCGGGCTCGAAGCGCACGAGGTGAACGTTGGCGAAGAGGTGCGAGCGCAACAGCGCCTCGCGCTTGCGATCGAAGAGTGCCACTACCTCCGAGAAATTCTGCGGCATGGGCTCGAGCCCCGGAGCCGGCGCGACGGCCGGTTCCACACGCATCATCCGAGGCGCGCCCGCGGGCTCGGTCTCGCCCACCGCCGTGCGACGAGGAGCGGGAGCGCTCGCTCCGCCGCCCAGCATCGTTGGCGCCGCGGAGCCCGTGCTCGT
>DATEGF010000248.1:0-9486 GCA_035280245.1 Allostellaceae bacterium | reverse complement strand
CGGCATCGCCAACGGCGCCACGGCCTCGGTGGCCCTCGCCCGCCGCGTCGGCCGGCCACGCATCGCCGCCTGATCCTTCGGCCCGCCGATCAGGCGGGCACCGCCATCCCGCGGGCGACCGCGGGCCGAGCGCCGATCTCTCGATACCAGCGCTCCACGCTCGGGAAATCCGCGAGCGCCACTTTGTGCCACTCGTGCCGCGCGACCCACGGAAAGGTCGCGATGTCGGCAATCGAACACTCACCCGCGAGATACGCCTGCTTGCCGAGCCGGGCATCGAGCACGCCGTAGAGCCGGCGCGTCTCCTTGCTATAGCGCTCGATCGCGTAGGGCACCGGCTCCGGTGCCGCGCGCAGGAAGTGATGCACCTGGCCGAACATCGGCCCGATGCCGCCCATCTGGAACATCAACCACGTCAGCACGTCGTAGCGCGCCGCCGGTTCCTTCGGCAGGAACTTGCCGGTCTTCTCCGCGAGATAGATCAGGATCGCGCCGGACTCGAAGAGCGTGAGCGGCTTGCCGCCGGGACCCTCGCCGTCGATGATCGCGGGGATCTTGCTATTCGGGTTGATCGCGACGAACTCGGGCTTGAACTGGTCGCCCTTGGAGATGTCGATCTTGTGGACGCGATAGGCGAGGCCGAGCTCCTCGAGCATGATCGAGACCTTGCGTCCATTCGGTGTGCTCCAAGTGTAGAGGTCGATCATGTCCGCGGTCTCCGCTATTCGTAGGAGGGCCGAGCCTTACCCGACCGGCCGGCCCACGGCAAGCGGCGGGGTAGCGTCCTGCCGTGACGACGACTAGGCTCTGGTGTCGAAACCGATTGACGGAGGGCGCATGGCGCGGGCGCTCATTCACCCTGTGGTTCTCTCGGGCGGGTCGGGCACGCGGCTCTGGCCGTTATCGCGAGCGCTCAGCCCCAAGCAGCTGCTGCCGCTGATTTCCGAGCAGAGCCTCCTGCAAGAGACGGTGCGGCGCATCGATGACCCCGAGCGGTTCGCGCCGCCCCTGGCGATCGCCAACGACGAGCATCGCTTCCAGGTGGCCGAGCAGCTACGGCTCATCGATGTGAAACCGCGCGCGCTGGTGCTGGAGCCGAAGGGGCGCAACACCGCGCCGGCGATCGCGGTCGCGGCGCTCCTGCTGAGCGCGGAAGATCCCGATGCGCTGTTGCTGGTGTTGCCGTCGGACCACGCGATCCGAAACCACGCGGCGTTCCTCGCCGCGGTCGAGCGCGCGGCCGCCGCCGCGCGCACGGGCGCGCTGGTGACCTTCGGCATCAAGCCCGACCGCGCCGAGATCGGCTACGGCTACATCCGGCGCGGCGCACCGTGGCCCGGGGTCGAAGGCTGCTTCGCCGTCGCGGAGTTCGTGGAAAAGCCGGTCGCGGCGCGCGCGGAGCAGATGCTCGCGGCCGGCGGCTACGACTGGAACAGCGGCATGTTCCTGCTGCCGGCGAAGCTTTATTTGCAGGAGCTCACACGGCTCGACGCCGCGATGGTCGCGGCATGCCGCCAGGCGCTCGCGGAGGCGAAGCGAGACACCGATTTCGTTCGTCTGGACGCCGCAGCCTTCGGCGCGGCGCGTGCGATCTCAATCGACTACGCCGTGATGGAGCACACCGAGGCAGCGGCTGTCGTCCCCGTGGAGATGGGCTGGAGCGATGTCGGCAGCTTCGATGCACTCTGGCAGGCGGGGCGAAAGGACGGCGACGGCAACGTCATGCTCGGCGATATCGTGGTCGCGGACTCCCGCAATTCGTACCTTCAGGCCGACCATGGGTTGGTGACCGCGCTCGGGGTCGATGATCTCGTCGTGGTCGCCACGGCCGACGCGGTGCTGGTCGTGCCGCGCGCGCGCAGCGCCGACCTCAAACAGCTCGTCGCCAAGCTCGAGCGCGACGGCCGCACTGAGCTCCACAACCATCCACTGGTCGAGCGGCCCTGGGGCAGTTATCGCTCGATCCACAACGGCGAGCGTGTGCAGGTGAAGCATATCGTCGTGAAGCCGGGCGGCCGGCTCTCATTGCAATACCATCACAAGCGCGCGGAGCATTGGGTGGTAGTACTGGGTACAGCGCGCGTCACCCGCGGCGACGAAGTCACCATGCTGAGCGCGGATCAGTCGACCTACATCCCAATCGGTATGGCCCATCGCCTCGAGAACCCCGGCGACACGCCGGTGCACCTGATCGAGGTGCAAACCGGCAGCTATCTCGGCGAGGACGACATCGTCCGCCTCGAAGACACCTACGGCCGGATCGAGAAAGGCTAGCCCGCGCGCTCTATCTCAGTGGTCGACTGACTGGAGCTCTTCCTTGCGCTTGGCGACGAAGGCATCGAGCGCCTCGGAAACCGCGGAGTCGAGCGCCGGCTGCTCGTAGATCTCGAGGGCCTTCTGCCAGATCTGGGTTGCGGTCTGGGTCGCGGTGAGGCCACCCGCCTCCTGCCAGGTCTCGTAATTCTGCCAGTTGGAGACCAGCGGCTTGTAGAACGCGGTCTCGTAGCGGGCGAGCGTGTGGGGCGAGCCGAAGAAATGCCCGCCGGTCGGCACGTCGGCGATCGCCTCGAGGCCGGCCGCGATCTCGTCGGCGTTCACGTCCATCGGCTTGATGGTCTCGGCGATCATCTGGAGCATTTCGGCGTCGATCACGATCTTCTCGAAGGAGGCGGTGAGCCCGCCCTCCATCCAGCCGGCGCCGTGATAGACCAGGTTCGCGTGGCCCATCACGGAGGCCCAGATCGACATTTGCGATTCGTAGGCGGCCTGGGCGTCGACGGCGTTGGCGGCGCAGGAATTGCTGGCGCGGTAAGGCAGCTTGTAGAGCCGCGCGAGCTGACCTGCCGCGAGCGTTGCGCGCGCGTTCTCGGGCGTGCCGAAGGCCGGCGCCCCCGAGCGCATGTCGACATTCGAGGTGAAGGCGCCATAGACCACCGGCGAGCCCGGCCGCACCAGCTGGACCAGCGCGATGCCCGCGAGTGCCTCGGCATTCTGCTGGGTGAGCGCCGCCGCCATGGTCACTGGCGTCATCGCGCCCATGAGCGTGAAGGGCGTCACGCACACGGCCTGGCCGAACTCCGCCATCGTCATGAGTCCATCGGACATTGCGGCATCAAAGCGCCGTGGCGAGTTCACGGAGATGATGGTGATCACGCCGGGGTCGCCGATCATCTCCTCGCGCTTTTTGCCGCGGGAGATCGCCATGATGTCGATGCCGTCGAGCGCCCGGTTGCGGCCGATCGAGGTGCAGTGATAGACGCGGTCGGCATAAGTGACGTTGGCGCGATAGCAATCGAGGTGGCGCGTGCAAGCCGGCAGCTCTATTGGCGCCGTTGGCTGGTTGCCGATGAGATGGATGATGTCGAAGCTCTGCGCGAGCTTGATCAGCTTGGCGTAGTCCTCGAGGTTTCCGGCGCGCCGGCCCTGAACGGCGTCGTGGATGTTCGGCGGTCCGGCGACCAATCCGAAGGAGATGAAATTCTCGCCGAGATGGATGCGGCGCTCGGGATTGCGCGGCGTCAGAACGAAGCTGGACGGCGCCGACTTGATCGCGTCCAGCACCAGCTCGCGCGGGAGCTTCGTCAGCCCGGTCGCGTCGTCGACGCTCGCCCCTGCTTTCCGCAGAAGCTGACGCGCGGCTAGCCCCATGAACTCGATGCCGGTCTCCTCAAGCAGCGTCAGCGATGCCTCGTGGATCGCCGTCAGCTGGTCCTGGCTGAGCACCTCGATGGGCTTGAAGCTGTTGCGCAGCGGCGGTTTGCCCGCCAGCGATGCGCCGAGATGCGTGACCTCCCGTGATCGCCGCGGCCGTCGAGCGGAGCGTGGCGTATCCATATGCGTCTCCTTGGAGCCTTGAGCGCGCGCCCATCATAGCCGACGATTCCCGCGACGCGACCGGCGTTTTTGGAATCGCCCTGAGCGTTGCCGCCGGGACGACGCATCGTCTATCGTGCCGACCGGTTATCGGGAAGGAAGGATCATGCGGAAAAATCTCGCTGCGCTCGCCCTTGGGGCTTTGCTCGCGTTCGTCACCACGCAGGGCGCGGCGGCGGACGAGCTCACGGGCACGCTCAAGAAGATCAAGGAGAGCGGCACGATCACCATCGGCCGCAGCGAGCAGTCGGTGCCGTTCTCCTACCTCGACGACAAGGGTGAGCCGGTCGGCTATTCGATCGACCTCTGCCTCCGCATCGTCGATGCGATCAAGGCCGAGCTCAAGATGGACAAGATCGAGGTCAAGTACGTGACCGTCATGGGCACGACGCTGATCCCGCTGATGGTGAACGGCACCACCGACCTCAATTGCACGACCACCACGATGACGCTCGCCCGGCGCAGGCAGATCGATTTCCTCTCCATCACCTACATCACGGGGAACCAGCTGCTGGTTAAGAAGGATTCGAGCATTCACGAGGTCGAGGACCTCAAGGGCAAGAAGGTCGCGGTGAACCAGGGCACGCAGAACGAGAAGATCATCAAGGCGATCGACGCCAAAGAGCATCTCGGCATCCAATTCCTGGATACCGAGGATCAGCCGCACGGCTGGCTGGCACTCGAGACCGATCGCGTGGACGCCTACGTCACCGACGCCATCGTCGAGCATGGCCTCATCGCCAAGGCGGCGCACCCCGAGCAATATGAGGTGGTCGGGCGGCTGCTCTCCTACGACCCCTACTCCATCGTCATCCGCAACGACGATGCGGCGTTCAAGCTTGTGGGCATCCGCGCGCTGGCGGAGCTATTCCGCTCCGGGGAGATCAACAAGATCTACGACAAGTGGCTGGCACCCATCGCGGGCCCGCCCAGCGACATGCTGAAGACAGTCTGGGCCGCGCAAGCCTTCCCGCCATAAGAGACGCGGCCGGATAAGGCCTCGTCCCGTGCATTACAACTGGCACTGGGCTGTCATCGTCACCGAGCCCTATCTCGGCTGGATTCTCGCGGGGCTCGAATGGACGGTGCTCGTGGCGGCGGCCGCGTGGGTGATTGCCTTCAGCCTGGGCTCGGTGATCGGGATCGCGCGCACGGTCAAATCGCGCGGCATGCGGATCGTCGCTGGCAGTTTCGTCGAGCTCTTCCGCAATGTGCCGCTGATCGTGCAGATGTTCCTCTGGTACTTCGTGCTGCCGGAAGTGGTGCCACGCACGATGGGCATCTGGCTCAAGCGCGACCTGCCGCACGCGGAATTCTGGACCGCCGTGGTGTGCCTCGGCATCTACACGGCTTGTCGAGTGGCCGAGCAGGTGCGCTCGGGCATCGGCGCCATCGGCAGGGGCCAGAGCTACGCCGGTCTCGCGACGGGTCTCACGCCCGTCCAGGTCTATCGCCACGTCTTGCTGCCCGTGGCCTATCGCATCATTGTGCCGGCGCTCACGACGGAGTTCCTGAGCATCTTCAAGAATTCCTCGCTGGCGCTCACCATCGGCGTCCTCGAGCTCACCGGCACCACGCGGAAGATCTCCGAGCTCTCGGCACAGCCGATGGAGATGTTCCTGACGGCGACCGCGCTCTATGGCGCGGTGACGCTTGGCGTAACTGCCCTCATGCGTGTCGTGGAGGCGCGGGGCCGCGTGCCCGGCTTGATCGTCGCCGAGACGCAGTGACGTGACCCGGTTCACCCTCGCCTACATCGAGAAGATCCTGCCGCTGCTGTGGGACGGCATGCAGGTGACGCTGCTGCTGACCGCGCTCTCGCTGGTGGGCGGCGGCACGCTCGGCACGGTGCTGGCGGTGCTGCGGCTCTCGCGCAGCAAGCCCGTGGCGCTTTTCGCCGCCGCCTACGTGAACCTGTTCCGCTCCCTGCCGCTGATCCTGCTGATCTTCTGGTTCTATTTCCTCGTACCGCTGATCGTTGGTCATCCCGTCGGCGGGTTCTATTCCGCGCTCACGGGTTTCATCCTCTTCGAGGCAGCTTACTTCTGCGAGATCATCCGCTCGGGCATCCAGAGCGTGCGCCGCGGCCAGATCCTCGCGGGGCTCGCCACGGGCCTCACCTATCGCCAGACCATGCGCGCGATCGTCCTGCCGCAGGCACTCCGCAACATGCTGCCAGTGCTGCTCACCGAGAGCATCAACCTCTTCAAGAGCACGGCCTTGGTCTATGTCGTGGGCGTCCGCGATTTCCTCACCACCGCGGGCATGGTGGGCACGCGCGACAACACCTTCGTCGGCATGTATGTCCTGGTGGCGCTGGTCTATTTTGTGCTTTGCCTCGGCGCCTCGCTCTCGGTCGGCCGGTTGCAGCGGCGCTACGCCCTATGATCGAGATCGAGAAGCTCAGCAAGTGGTACGGCGCCTTTCGCGTGCTGACCGAGTGCTCGACTTCTGTCGGCAAGGGTGAGGTGATCGTAGTTTGCGGCCCCTCGGGCTCCGGCAAGAGCACGCTCATCAAATGCGTCAACGGCCTCGAGCCCTTCGAGGAAGGCAAAATCACCGTCGAGGGCATCTCCGTCGGCGATCGCAAGACCGACTTGCCGAAGCTCCGCGCGCGCATCGGCATGGTGTTCCAGAGCTTCGAGCTCTATCCGCACATGACCGCAAGCGATAACATCTCGCTCGCGCAGATCAAGGTGCTCAGGCGCCCGAAGAGCGCGGCAGCCGAGCGTGCCCGGCAGCTCCTCGAGCGCGTCGGCATGGCCGAGCACGCGGACAAATATCCGGGCAACCTCTCGGGCGGACAGCAGCAGCGCGTCGCCATCGCCCGTGCGCTCGCCATGGACCCGATCGCCATGCTGTTCGACGAGCCGACCTCGGCCCTCGACCCCGAGATGATCAACGAGGTGCTCGACGTCATGGTGGGCTTGGCGCAGGACGGAATGACCATGATCGTAGTCACCCACGAGATGGGCTTCGCCAGCAAGGTCGCCGACCGCGTCGTCTTCATGGACGAAGGCCGTATCGTCGAGGACGCGCCAAAGGACGACTTCTTCCGGGCGCCAAGGAGCGAGCGGGCGACGCTATTCCTGTCGAAGATCTTGCGGCACTAACGCAGTCCCGGGCCAAGCCCAGCCATGGCGAATGGGGGTCGATCGCCTGAGAAAGCTCAGCCCGCGAGCTTCTTCTTGAGGAGCTCATTCACCAGCGCGGGATTGGCCTTGCCCTGGCTCGCCTTCATCACCTGGCCCACGAAGAATCCGAAAAGTTTGTCTTTGCCCGAGCGGTAATCGCCGACCTTGTCCGCCTGTGCCTTCATCACGGCGTCGATCACCGCCTCGATGGCGCCGGTATCGGTCACCTGCTTGAGCCCACGCTCCTCGACGATCGCCGCCGGCTTCTTGCCGGTCTCCACCATCGCCGCGAACACGTCCTTCGCGAGACGGCCGGAGATCGTCTTGTCGTACTGGAGCTTGAGCAGCTCAACGAGCATCGGCGGCGTCACCTGAAATTCGTCGATCGGCTTGCCCGACGCGTTGAGCGCCGCGAAATAGTCGCCCATAACGAGGTTCGCGGCATCGACGGCGAGCTGCTTCTGCGGCAACCGGGTCCCCGCCTTCTCGAGCTCCGATAGCACCCGCTCGTAGAACGCAGCCGACTCCTTCTCGGATACCAGGACGCTGGCGTTATAGGCGGAGAGGCCGAGCTCTTCCTGGAAGCGCGCCTTCTTGGCATCCGGGAGCTCCGGCAGGTCCTGCCGAAGCTCGTCGACCCGCTTGGGGTCGAGCACCAGCGGCAATAGGTCGGGATCCGGGAAATAGCGGTAGTCGTGCGCATGCTCCTTGGATCGCATGGAGCGCGTGACGCCGCGGTTGGCGTCGAAGAGCCGCGTCTCCTGCCGGATGCTGCCGCCGTCCTCGAGCACCTCGATCTGCCGGCGTGCCTCGTGCTCGATCGCCTGCATGACATAGCGGATCGAGTTCACGTTCTTGATCTCGCACCGCGTGTTGAGGGGCGTGCCGGGCTTGCGGACGGAGACGTTGCAGTCGCAGCGCAGCGACCCCTCCTCCATGTTGCCGTCGCAGGTGCCGAGGTAGCGCAGGATCGAGCGCAGCTTCTTGAGATAGGCGCCGGCCTCCTCGGCCGAGCGCATGTCCGGCTCGCTCACGATCTCCATCAGCGCGATGCCCGCGCGATTGAGATCGACATAGGTATGCTCGGGATGCTGGTCGTGCAGGCTCTTGCCGGCGTCCTGCTCGAGGTGGAGGCGTGTGATGCCAACCTCGCGCGTCGAGCCGTCCGCGAGATCGAGGATGATCTTGCCCTTGCCGACGATCGGCCGCGTGTACTGCGATATCTGATAGCCCGCGGGCAGATCGGCGTAGAAATAGTTCTTCCGGTCGAACACCGAGACCAGGTTGATCTCAGCCTCAAGCCCGAGGCCAGTGCGGACGGCCTGGTCGACACAATGCCTATTGATCACGGGCAGCATGCCCGGAAAGGCCGCATCGACGGTCGAGACCTGAGTGTTCGGCTCGGCGCCGAACGCGGTAGCGGCGCCCGAGAACAGCTTCGCGTTCGAGACGACCTGCGCGTGCACCTCGAGGCCGATCACGATCTCCCACTGTCCCGTGCGTCCCTCGATGAGGCTCATGCGTGGCCTCCCGCGATGAAGGCGGGCTTGTGGTTGAAGCCGGCGGAGCGCTCGATCACGTCGCCCACCCGCAGCACCATCGCCTCGTCGAAAGCGCGGCCGATCACCTGCAGGCCCAGCGGTAATCCGTCCGCCGATAAACCTGCGGGCACGGAGATGCCCGGCAGCCCCGCCAGGTTCACCGGCACGGTGAAGACGTCGTTCAGGTACATGGCGATGGGATCGTCGCTCTTCTCGCCGATCGCGAACGCCGCGCTGGGAGCGGTCGGCGCTAGGATCACGTCACAGGTCTTGAAGGCCTCGGCGAAATCGCGCGCGATCAGCGCGCGCAGCTTCTGCGCCTTCAGGTAGTAGGCGTCGTAATAACCGGCGGAAAGCACGTAGGTGCCGATGAGGATGCGCCGCTTCACCTCGGCGCCGAAGCCCGCGGCGCGCGTCGCCTCGTACATCTCGTCGAGGCTTTCGCCCGGCACGCGCAGCCCGAACCGCACGCCGTCATAGCGCGCCAGGTTCGACGACGCCTCGGCGGGCGCGATGATGTAGTAGGCGGGGAGCGCGTACTTCGTCATCTTGAGGCTGACGTCGACGGTCGTGGCACCCGCGGCCTTCAGCCAGGCAATACCCTGCTGCCAGAGCTGCTCGATCTCGGCCGCCATGCCATCGATCCGATACTCGCGGGGAATGCCGACCTTGAGGCCGCGGACGTCTCCAGTGAGCGCCGCCTCGAAATCCGGCACCTCGATCGGCGCCGAGGTCGAATCCTTGGGATCGTGCCCGGCCATGGCGCCCAGCATGATCGCGGCGTCGCGCACGCTCCGCGTCATCGGGCCCGCCTGATCGAGCGAGGAGGCGAAGGCGACGATGCCCCAACGCGAGCAGCGGCCGTAGGTCGGCTTCAAACCGACGATGCCCGAGAAGCCCGCGGGCTGCCGGATCGATCCACCGGTGTCGGTACCGGT
>DATEGF010000247.1:0-10103 GCA_035280245.1 Allostellaceae bacterium | reverse complement strand
TCGGCGTGCAGGTGTCATTCAACGTCGGCGTGCCGGATCCGCTCACCCAGCCATTTTGCGCTGCGACGGAGTAAGCCTCATTGGCGTAGCTGACGTCTCCCGCTGCCTGCGCGCTGGCAGCAGTCATCACGGCCGCATCAGCGGTCGACTGCATCGAGCCCTTGACCGTGTACCAGTAGCCGAGCTCGATGCCGAGACCGCTGATCCCGATCAGAACGGTCGCCAGGAGTGCCGTCATGGCGGCTATCCCGCCCTGCGTACATCTGCAAAACCGCGCGATCACCACTAGGTCCTCCGACCTTGACGAGGATTGCTTACTGTCCCGCCGACGCTCCACCTCCACCCCCGCCCCCAGTGGAGCCTCCACTACCGAACTGAGTTCCGGTTTCAGAACGCGGCGGGTAGACGGAGTTGGTCTCATACCGGCGGATCGCGTTCTCGACCCGCTGCCCGTTCGTGTTGGCGAAGCCCGGCGGAGGGGTCGGGTGCACCACCTGAGCGTCGATGTTCGTGCGCACCGCATTGCCAAAGTCGGGTGACAACGTCTGGTGCGGGTCGGCGCAAGCGGCGAGGCTGAACAAGGCGAGGAGCACCATGCGCTTCATGTCGGGCGTTCCTTTCACCGAATGATGTGGCCGTACTTGCCGGTGAGCCCGCCGCCCGCCGGCGGCAGTCCCGAATCCGGATTCTCGGGGCGGCCGTAAAAGATCATCTCCGTGTCGGACGGCGGCACGAAGGTGTCGGTCGGCGCCACGAGCGTCCCCGCGGGTACCGGCTGCACGAGCCTCGGCGTCACGATGATGACAAGCTCGGTCTCGTTCCGCTGATACTGGTTACTATGAAAGAGGGTGCCCAATATCGGCACGTCCATGAGGCCCGGAATGCCGCGGATCGTATCGTTGAAATCGCTCGAGAGCAGGCCGGCGATCGCGAAGCTCTGGCCGTCGCGTAGCTCGACCGTGGTTTTCGCCCGTCGCGTATCGACTCCAGGGATGTTGAACCCATTCAAGTTAACGGCCGGCGGGACATTGCTATTGAGCTGAGAGACCTCGGGCGCGACGATGAGATTGATCAGGTCGCCGTCGACCACTGTGGGCGTGAAGGCCAAGCTGACGCCGAATTGCTTGAACTCGACGCTGACGGTTGCCAGGCCCCCGGTTCCGGAGCTCGATTGCACGATGGGTACGGGGAACTCGCCACCGGCAAGAAAGCTCGCGGTGTCTCCGGACATCGCCACGAGATTGGGCTCTGCCAGAACCTTGGCGGCTCCCTTCTGCTCGAGAGCGTCGAGCAGCTCGGTGAACGCGAAATTGCCGCTGATCGCGGTGCCGGCAAGCAGCGCGAAATTCGTCAGGTTCACGGGATCAAGGGTGCTGAACGAGAATCCTGACTTGTTGCCTGGCTTGCCAATGCTAAGGAACGGCTTGAAGCCCAGCGACCTCGTGACGGTCCGCTGCATCTCCGCCACTTTGACTTCGAGCATCACCTGCTGAGTGCCGGTAACCTGAAGGTTGTTGATCACCGTCTGGTCCTTGTCGACGAACCGTCGGGCGATATCCATCGCCTGGTTGACTTTGAGCGGGCTGTTGACGGACCCGCTCAGCGAGAACGAGCCATTGACGGCCCGGACGGCGATCCGGTCTTTCGGCAAGCCCTCATAGAGGGCCCTTTTGATCGCTTCGATATCCGCGCCGACGATGATGTCGAGGACGGCCAGGAGCTGCGAGTTCTGGTCGAAAACCATGACATTGGTCGAGCCGGATTTCTTGCCGAAGATATAGAAGGACTGGTTGTTCACCACGACGACATCGGCAATTTCGGCGTTGCCAACCCCGACCTTGGCAATCGGCTGGTTGACGTGGAAGACCTCCGATTTGTTGATCGGAATAGTCAGCGACCGCGTCGGCTGCAGGCCGGACTGTGGCGTGACCACGAGCTCCCGGCGCTGCTGCTGTTGCTGCTGCGGCGCCGCCGGCGCAGCGATCGAGGGCAGGATCATCGCGAGCCCTGCCATTGCAACAATGAACTTGCGCACCATAGTCAGTTCCCCCTCGCTACCGACCCTGCTGCCGGTTCTCGGCAGAATGTGATCCTCGTCGGCGAGGGTGATGCACCCCGTCAGCGAGAAACCTCATAGGCAGTGGCGGCCGCACCTCTGATGACTTCGATCTTGCGCCCCTGGGGCTGGTCCTGTCTCTTGAATTCGCCGGTGAGATCTCCGATCGAGATCGGACGCGACGGTACCGGATCGGCATTCGCTAGATTGCGAAGCGCGAGGCTCAGCGTCCCGACCGTCCTCGCTAGCGAGATCTTCTGAGCCTGATCCGGCGACACTTCAAGCGTGACCGCCTTCACCACCGTCGGCTTGTCCTTGTGTTCGTTCGCCTCTTGATCGACGGCGAGGACCTTGATGTTTTGCAGCAAGACGTCCGTCACCATTCCTTGTTGGTTGTCTCCGTGAGTCAGCATCACATCGACCCGATCGGACGGGGTTATGAAGCCGGCCGCGCCGGAAACGTCATCGACGCGAATGGTGACCGCGCGCATGTCCGGATCGATGACGGTCGAGAGACTGGCCTTTCCGCCGCTCCCTGAGACCTTGGTCGCCAGGATCGGCTCCCCCGTCCGGATCGACTCCAGAACGACGCGTGGCTCGCCTGCGGTGAGCTCCGCAATGCTGCCGAATGCTCCCGCCGGCACGGAGGCCGGCGGGAAATCCACTTCGCGCAAGCTCGCGGGCGCAAGCTTGTCCCCGAACCTCAAGTCTGCCGCCGCGACCACGACCTTCTTGGTATCCATTCCAACGATGACCGGGACAGGGTGACTGAGGCCCCTAACAAGTCCGATCGCAAAGACCCCGAGCAATGCCGAGATCACCAATAGCAATATCGAACGGCCCTTCATGTCACCCCGCTCCCGGTCCCAACGACGACGAACTCAAGGCAGCGTGTGGCCTCTCGGCCACACACCGTTAGAGATTGGGTACGCTGACTGCGCCGACGGCGGTGCCAGTGGCATTGAACAGCTTGTTGATATTCGTACCCAACAGCCCCGCTCCGCCGACAATGGCGAAAGCGACCAGGATCAGGACCAACGCGTATTCCATCGCATTGGCTCCGCGCTCATCCTGGGCGAAACGCTTGATGAACTGCAGCATGGATATTCTCCTGAGAATCGTAGGGATTGGCGCGCCTGCTTCCGCAGGGCGCGCCTGGTCATCACTCGGTTAGAGGTTCGGAACGCTGACCGCGCCGACGGCGGTGCCAGCGGCATTGAACAGCTTGTTGAGGTTCGTACCCAACAGGCCCGCCCCGCCAACGATGGCGAAGGCGACGAGAATCAGCACGAGAGCGTATTCCATGGCATTGGCTCCGCGCTCGTCCTGGGCAAAACGTCTGATGAGATAGCGCATTCGTTCTCCTGGGTTTAAGGGAATTGGCGTGCGCCCTCCCAGAGGGCTCGCCGCGTTCTTCCGTCCGTTACAGGTTCGGAACGCTGACGGCGCCGACAGCGGTGCCGGTCTCGCTGAACAGCGTGTTGATATTCGTGCCCAACAGCGCCGCCCCGCCAACGATGGCGAAGGCGACGAGGATGAGGACGAGGGCGTATTCCATGGCATTTGCCCCACGCTCATCCCGGGCGAAACGTCTGATAAGCTGCTGCATCGTGTTCTCCAATGTTAAGGGGTGTACGCCCCACTCTGTGGTTACGAACCCCGGTTAGGCGTTGATGACGACGGCGCCGATACTTCGAAACAGAGCGTTCTGCCTGGTGCCCCGACGCGAGGGGACGACAACGACGAGGGTCATGACACGTGCGCGCGCGATGGCGTTCGCGCCGCCCTTGTCACGCTGTTATTCACAAATCCAATCATGTTTCTTCAGGCCCTCCCGCAACGCACCCGTAGTTCAGCGGGTGCCCTGCAAACCCTCAGCACAACGTACTTCCGTGCTTGTACAATCGATGGCCTCCCCGGCCGTTTCAGAAATTTTTTAGGGTTTTGTTAAGCCTCCCAGGGCGATGCCCCAGGGGCTCACGCGTACGTGACCGCGCAATTTCGGCGGGACCCGGGATTAAATACCCCGCTTTTTACCTTTAACCTGCTGTTCGGGAATGGATGAGATGGTTACGGGCAATCGCGCGCCGGAACGAGGACGGGGGCCCCCGGGGTTCGTCCGAAGCCGGCAGCGGCGTGCGGCGAAGTGGTCTTCAAGCCGTTTCGAGGTGCCCCGATGTTTCCTGTTCCGGCCAGCGCAGTCATGCCATCCCGCCAATGGGTGGCGCCCGCACCCTGGCAGGGACGTTTCTTGTTGCTCTTCGCTGCGCTCCAACTGGCCGACGTGGTGACCACGAATCATGGCCTCGCGGCTGCGGAGGCCGTTGAGGCCAATCCTGTTATGGCGCTCGCCATGACGCATCTCGGGACGATGTGGTGGTTGCCAAAGGTGGCGATCGTGGCCTTCGCGATGATCGCTGTGCGCCGGATCCGGAAGCGGTGGCCATTCCATTTGGTCGCCGGCATTCTGGTCGCCCTCGTGGCAAATAATCTGCTGTACTGGTAAGCTATTCATTCTACGAATTCTTTATATTCGGCGCTGATGTGTCGACCTCGAGCACGCGGCCCCGGCCCCGCATCGACGTTGACCATAGGCGTGCAACTCTACGGCTGAGGGGTCGATAAAAGCCGGTTAGGGCCGCACCGACAACCAGACCAACGAGCACACTGGCCCATTCGCCGCGGCGATGACCGCGGTCTGTGAACCCCCGAACGCTATTCGTCGTGCCTACGCTTCGAGGGAAGAGCACTGCGCGCGTAGCGCCTTGGGCATAGCAGGAGGGGAAGGGGGCGCTTCCCCGAGCGCAGGTGCTGATATCCCACGATAATCGGGATCGTCTGGCACTCCTTCGACCGCTGCCCTAATCATTTCGGATCAGGCCAACGCGCTCAAGGTAAATACGAGCGTACAATCTTTCAATTACTGGTTAACTATAAAGGAAAAACGCCCTTACCTTGTGACCTTTTTTAAACCGCAAGATTGACAAAAGATCAAAATTGAGTAAAACTTTAGGCATAGAGCAGGATCGGGTCGGGTACACCTGCCACTCAGGCGCTTTATTGGGGAGCTTTCGCTGTGGCCGACGCAATGGTCATCCCTCGTGTGCCGATGCAAAGTACAAGAGAGGAGCGGATTGGTGCAGCGGCCCGGGTGGTCTCGCTACCGGAGCGTGTCGTCGCCGTGCCGAGCGAACGGCCCGCGCCGAACCCGACGAGCACCGGCCCTGACCTGTCGCAGCCGATCCTGAGCCAGCTCCCCTTCCTGCGCCGGATCGCGTGCCGATGGCATCAGCGCGTCTCCGACCGAGATGACCTCGTTCAGGACACCTTGGTCCGGGCTCTCGCAAATGCACATCTCTGGCAGCCAGGCTCGAACCTGCGTGCTTGGCTCGTTACCATCATGCGCAATCAATTCCTCGCCTCTCTGGCCAAATCCGGCCGGAGCGAGGATGCGCAGCGGATCTATGCCGATACGCAGGGCCACAGTCTCTCGGGCGATGACAACGCCCGGCTCATTTTGCGAGATGTCGATCGTTCGCTGCGCCGGATGCCAAGCGCGCAACGACAAGCGGTCCTATTGGTCGGCCTGGAAGGGAAATCCTACGACGAGGTCGGCCGCGCGATGGGGATCTCGGCGAATGCCGTACGCAGTCACCTCGCCCGGGCCCGCCAATACCTGAGGGAGTCGGTCCATTCTGGCCGCAGTAGCTCCCCCCTCGGCAGCCGGAATGGCACCGAGCTGCGCCTTGCTTCAGTCAAGTAGCGCGTTCACGATCGTCCGACGAGCACGTCGAGCATCGCCTGCCGCGCTGATGGTCAGATGCGTCTCGAGGGCCTGGCGCTGCTCCTCGCTGAGAACAAGGTCTAAGAGGGCGCGAAGCACCAGAACGACGCCTGCGACCGTATCAGCCTGCTTCTCGTTGGAGGCCGCCAACTCCGAGAGCGCTTCCTCCTGAGCCCTAATGGCCCTGATGAGGGCCCCGACCTCTGGAGTGTTGGCACCGGGCATTATTTTCTTCCCCCTCCGGGCGCGATCGTTGCGCGCTAGAATACAAATACATTAATGGCTCGGCTTGACCATCGTTTCAGCAGAATTATTCGGCGCGATATAGCCTGCCCGGCTCCTCCTTCTCGAAACTCGCCTGCCGCTTGCCCCCGAGCCGAGGCGGATCCCGGCAGGCTCAGACGCGTGTTTGACCCTATAGGATTCGAATAACCGGCCCTGGGCCGCAGTTTGCAGCCCGTCGCTCATCGGGCTGATCTGGCCTGGCGCTCGAGGAACGCGATCGTCGCAGCCGCAACCATGATCCCCGCGAGCACGTCCGCCAAGTAATGGCCCCCAAAGAGAGGGGTGGCCGCAATCATCAAGCCGTTGACCGTGACCGCGACCGGAAAAGCGATCCGGATATCGCGGACGAAATAGGTGAGCAGCACGGCGGCACAGGCGTGGTATGAGGGAAAGCTGACGATGCCGTCCGAGACGCTCGGGATGAGCGTGAGTTCGTGCGAGCGCAGTTTCTGGAACGTGACCACGAAATCCGGCGGGGACGATATTTGGTAGTGGGCGAATGCACCCTCGACCGGCAGCAACCAAAGAATCGCGACCGTCGGGAGCAGCGAGACGATGAGTGCGGTCGAGAATCGTCGGGCACGGTGGGGCGCGATGAACACGAGGATCAGAAGAACGGCTGCGGCTTCCGGAAGCAACGCCTCATAAGCCAGCATCAAGACCCGCACGACCGGCGGGTGCGACGCGAGCCAGCGGCACACCGTCAGCCAGTCGAAGCCCATGACGCGATCGATCCGGATCAGGAGGTCATCGGCGAGCGGCGTCTGAGCGGAGATCGACACCGCGTAATACTGCAGGGTGGCGAGACCCGCGAGCGCAAGGGAGAGCTTCGCGGGCATCTCGGCGATCCACGCGGTGCCGCGACCCACGCCGGTGAGGCGGCTCCCGAGCGAGAGTATCGCCCAAATGCCAATCATCAGCGCCACCATCGCCGGATACCCGCTGCGGAGGTTCTCCATCGGGAGTCCCGTGACAGCAGCGCAGATGAGATCGATCGCGATCACCGCGACGATCGTGGCCCATTCGAACGCCCACCAACTCCGCCAGAGGCGCGCTGTCCCTACTGGAAGGTCGACACCGGGCGACGCTACTTTGGTCATGCCCTGCTAACTTGTACCGCCACGCCGCGTTTCGCAAATTTTGGCGCTTCTGTTGCGCGACTCGGATGACGGCTCCTAGACTCGCGCCGGGGATGCCGGAGAGTCGCGACATGATTTTTTTGGCGAGCGCGCCGCGGGGGATCATTCAGGCGTGGACGGCGCTCATGATTGGCCTGCTCGTTCCCTTAGGCGTGACGCCGATCGTGCCATCGAACGATCTCTTCTTTCATACGGCGCGCATGTTCGTCTTGCAGCACCCCGATACACCCTATGCCCGCAATTGGTACCAGGCCGACTGGGCCGTCATGCCGAATCTCGCCATCGACATCATCGTGCCGCCGCTTGCGTCGCTCGTCGGGACGCTACCGGCCGTCAACGCTTTTGTCGGTCTGACGCTGTTCCTCACCTTCAGCGGAGTCCTGGCACTGCATTACGCCCTATACGGCAGGTTGTCATGGCTGCCGCTCGGTGCGTGTCTCTTCATCTACAATCAAGTCCTCTTCTTTGGCTTCCTCAATTATTTGTTCGGGATCGGCCTCGCGTTGTGGGCGCTGGCAGCGTGGTTCTATTTCGAGGATCGCTCCTCGGCTCAGATCCTGACCGGCGTTGTCCTCGCGGTGCTGCTCTACCTCAGCCACCTCTTCGCCGTGGTGCTTTACGGCCTCGTGATCGGCACCGCTGAATTGCCTGCGCTGTGGCGAGCCCGTTCGGTCCGGTTGGCCCTGCAACGCGTGGCCGCGGTGGCAACGCCGTTCATCGTTCCCCTGCTGCTGCTGCTCTCGAGCCGCACCCTCGACCAAGCCAAGGTGACGATCGACTATTTTCCGGACTCTTACTTCATCCTCAAGGTGCTGGCTTTTTTCTCACCGTTCGTCAGCAACTATCCGGCATACGACATCTGGCTCAGTCTGGGCACGGTCGTCATCGCCATCTTCGGCTTGGCAACGCGAATGATCCGCGTCAAGCGCGAGATGCGATTGGTCTTGGTGCTTATGCCGCTGCTGGTGATGGCGATCCCGACCAGCTTCATGGGAACCTATCTGGCGGATTTTCGTCTGCCGATCGCCGCCATATTCCTGGCGTTCGCGGCCTGCCGTTTCGAGGTAACGTCACCGACGTTGAGGATAGCGTTCGCGGGCGCGGTGGCTTGTGTGTTCCTGTTCAGGGTGTCGGGTCTCGCCATCGATTTTGGCGTTGCTGGCCGCGAGGCCGCCGACATCGGGCGAGCTTTCGACTCGCTGAGGCCCGGATCGGTCCTGTTCACGGGAACCTTCGATCATACGCCGCTAGCCTTCAGCAACTTGATGCCCGACAGATGGCTGGGGTTGACGGCGCGGCGCAACACGCTTCCGCTGGGCCAGTTCTCGACGACGGCCCTTCTGCACCAGCCGGTATTCGTTCCCGAGACCCTCATGACCCCGGGACAGCAGCCCACCCGGATGCTGGAGCCCTACAGGCGATTGAAGTCGCTGCAGAGCGATGCCGTCCATCCTTGGTCGGGCGACGACGCCCATTGGCTCGATGATCAGCAGGACTTGGAGCGCTGGGTGGCACGGATCCGGGATCAGGCCTCATGCCCCGAGTACCGCTTCACGGCGATATACGTGGTATTGGTAGACCCGCTCGACGTTGTCACGGCGCCAAAGGGCGCGCGCGTGCTCTATCACCAGAACGGTTATTGGATTTGCGATATCACGAGTGCCGAGCCGGCGCCGGAATGCCGCGCATAGACGAGGCCTCGGCTGCCGGACCCCGCTCGTCAGGACCTTCGGAAACCCGCGAGCCGGCGCGTCAGTGCCTCCGACAGGCCTCGCCTCGCTTCGGACTCCCATAGAAACACCAGCAGGATGGCGGTCATCACGCTGACCGGCCACCACCACAGGAGCTCCCGCAGGAACCAGAACAGGGTCAAGGCGGTGACGATCGCGTCGTGGGGCGCGTCGGGCGCGCCGAGAGCCAAGGATAGATTCTGCCGAATGCACTCGCCCCACATCAAGAATACGACGGTTACGGCCGTAAGCGCGCCGAGCGCCCTGATGCGGCGGTGTGACCCGATGCGCGACAATGCGAGGAGGCCCGGCAGGACGAACAGAAAGAAGATCCCTCTATAGCCGAGGTTCTGACCGGCGAAGAAGCAGCCGACCATGAGCACGCTGCCGATCACCAGAAATATGTGCTCGTCGGGGGCGAGCAGAGCCAGGCTCCCGCGCAATCGACCGGATCTCAGCACGGCCCAGCAGATGATCCCGCCGAGCGCGACCAGCATCAGATAGAGCCGGACGGCCACGTCGTTCGCTGCCGGAACGGAAGATGACGACGCATCCGCGGTGTGCTCCAGGATCTGCGCCACCGCGGAGGGTAGCGTCCTTGCACCAAAAAAATCGAGAAAGTAGGAGCCGGTCGCGATCAGGGGGATGCCCCTCTCGATGTCGGACAAATAGACTGTGACGAAAAGCGCGACCACGCACAGCGCCGCCAGATTGATCGCGACGAAATTGGCGATGCGCTCCCTAACGGAGAGGATCATGACAGTGATGGGATAGTACTTCACGGCTGCTGCGAAGAGCGCAATCGGATAGGTGAGGAAGCGCGCCAGCGAAGCACGCATCGCGAGGAAGCCGGCAACCAGCGCCAGGATGAACATGAGAAGATCGGGATTCGCTCGCTCGAGGGCAAACACCACCATGGTTGATAGGGTCGCCAACACGATGAGCACCGGCTCCCACCATCGCTTCGCGGCCGGAAGAAACACCAGGGAGACCAAGAAGGAAAAATCGAGCGCCCAGCCAACCACGGTGGTGTCCTTGATCCCCAGCGGGATCCAGGAGAGCGCCATCCAAAATGGCGGGTAGCTGTAGTCCCGGCCGAGCGCGTCGCA
>DATEGF010000246.1:0-4201 GCA_035280245.1 Allostellaceae bacterium | reverse complement strand
GTCCACGCGATCCTTGCGCTCCCTTACCTCGACCTCGGTCGCGCCGCCGACGCGGATCATCGCGACGCCGCCCGCGAGCTTGGCCAGACGCTCCTGCAGCTTCTCGCGGTCGTTTCCTCGATCTGCGCCTTGATCTGGCCGACGCGCGCCTCGATCTCCTTGCGCTTGCCGGCACCGTCGACGATCGTGGTCTTCTCCTTCTCGATGATGATCTTCTTGGCGCGCCCGAGCATCTGCAGATTGACGCTCTCGAGCTTGATGCCGAGCTCCTCCGAGATGAGCTGCCCGCCGGTCAGGACCGCGATGTCCTCCAGCATGGCCTTGCGGCGGTCGCCGAAGCCCGGGGCCTTCACCGCCGCGACCTTGAGGCCGCCGCGCAGCTTGTTGACCACGAGGGTCGCGAGCGCCTCGCCCTCGATGTCCTCGGCGACGATGAGGAGCGGCTTGCCGGCCTGCACCACGGCTTCCAGCACCGGCAGCATCGCCTGCAGGCCGGAGAGCTTCTTCTCGTGCAGCAGCACGAAGGCGTCCTCGAGCTCGGCCACCATCTTCTCGGCGTTGGTGATGAAATAGGGCGACAGATAGCCGCGGTCGAACTGCATGCCTTCGACGATCTCGACCTCGGTCTCCAGCGCCTTGGCCTCCTCGACCGTGATCACGCCTTCGTTGCCGACCTTCTGCATCGCTTCCGCGATCATCTTGCCGACCTTGGCGTCGCCGTTGGACGCGATGGCGCCGACCTGGGCCACCTCGGAGGAAGAGGCGACCTTCTTGGCGCGCTTCTCGATGTCCTTGACCACCGCGCCAACCGCGATGTCGATGCCGCGCTTGAGGTCCATCGGGTTCATGCCGGCGGCCACCGACTTGGCGCCTTCCCTGACAATGGCGTGGGCGAGCACGGTCGCGGTGGTGGTGCCGTCGCCGGCCTGGTCGTTGGTCTTCTGGGCGACCTCGCGCACCATCTGCGCGCCCATGTTCTCGAACTTGTCCTCGAGCTCGATCTCCTTGGCGACGGTGACGCCGTCCTTGGTGATGCGGGGAGCTCCGAAGCTCTTGTCGAGCACGACGTTGCGGCCCTTGGGGCCGAGCGTCACGCGCACCGCATTGGCGAGGGTGTCGACGCCGCGCAGCATGCGGTCGCGCGCGTCGGTCGCGAATTTCACGTCTTTGGCAGCCATTTTAATCCACTCCGGTTGTTGCTTTGACCCTCATCTTGAGGAGCGCTCGCACGGAGCGTCTCGAAGGATGAGGCCCGTGATACTGTGCCCTCGTCCTTCGAGACGGCCGCTGCGCGGCCTCTTGAGGACGAGGATCGAGTTTTCAGGCGACCACGCCCATGATGTCGGACTCCTTCATGATCAGGAGTTCCTCGCCGTCGATCTTGACCTCGGTGCCGGACCATTTGCCGAACAGCACGCGGTTGCCCGGCTTGACGTCGATCGGGATCAACTTTCCGGCCTCGTCGCGACCGCCCGGGCCGACCGCGACGACCTCGCCTTCTTGCGGCTTCTCCTTGGCGGTATCTGGGATGATGATGCCGCCCTTGGACTTCTCCTCGGCATCGATACGCTTCACGACCACGCGGTCGTGCAATGGACGAAACTTGGTCTTGGCCATAATCTTCCTCGTGTTGGAGCCGGCTAAGCCGTTGATCGGAAACGTCGATCGAGACGCGATTAGCACTCAAGACGAACGAGTGCCAACGGCTGCGCGGGACATAGGTCCTGCTGCCCTCCGAGTCAAGGCGGACGGCTTTCAAAGCCTCCGTATTCGTGCTGGAAAGAAGGGCTGCGGTTAACGGCGCCCGGCTGGATGGAGATCCGAATGACCAAGCGCGACCGTTTCCTCAAGTGAGCGGGCGCCATGGCGCGGATCCGCTATCTCGCCCTTCTCTGCGCGGAGCCTGCCGCGCTCGCGACGTTCTACCGGCACAATTTCGGTCTGCACGAATTGGGCCGCAGCGCCGATGGCGACGTCACGCTCACCGACGGCGGATTCAACGTTGCGCTGTTCCGCCATCGTCCCGAGCTGCGCGAGCCGCGGATGGAACTTGGCCTCCACCATCTCGGCATTGCGGTCGAGGACGTCGACGCGGCCGTGGCGCGCTATCGCTCGCGCTATCCGCGCGGCACGGTGGTCGCCGAGAGCGGCGACCTGCAGCACGGGCAGGCGCGCGTCTACGACCCGGAATGCAATCCGGTCACCCTCTCGCAAAACGGCTTCGGGTTGGGCGGGGGCGAGCCGCGCGTGCCGCGCATTGCGCATCTTGCGATCAATGCCCTCGATACCGAGGCGATCCTCGCCTTCTACCGCGAGGTGTTCGGCTTCCGCGAGCTGTTCGAGGCCCACAGGGAGGCGCGCAAGCGTCCCGGCTATCGCAACAGGCATGTCGGCGATGGGCATTCCAACGTCGCCATCCAGGCGTTCTACAGCGGCGAGGACGGCCATGAGGCGCGCTTCGGCATCGCCCATTTCGGCTTTCTGGTGCCGGATTCGAGCGCCATGGCCGAGCGGGTTCAAGCCCATGGCGCCACCGTCAAGGCGCGGCCGGCGCACCGCACGCAATCGGAAATCCGCATGCGTGATCCGGAAGGCAACGGCTGCGACCTCTCGCAGCGCGGGTGGGAGGTCGACACCGACAAATGGGTCCGCGCGGCGTGACCTCGATCGGCCTCATGGTGAGGAGCCCGCTTGGCGCAACGGCGGGCGTCTCGAACCATGGGGCCGCCCCCATCCTTCAAGACGCCCGCCTTCGCAAGCGCTTCGGCGGGCTCCGCAGGATGAGGGCGGGGAAGGGCATCACATGAAATTGTGCGCCATATACACGGTCGGGTCGTTGACAGCAGCGAGCCTCGCCGCCGCGGCGCCGGCCAAGGCCGATCCGGTCGAGGACTTCTACCGCGGCAAGCAGATCAGGATGTACATCCGCGCCGCGCCGGGCGGCAACTACGACGTCTATTCGCGCGTGCTCGGCCGCCACATCGCGCGCTTCATTCCGGGCAATCCGGTGGTGGTGCCGCTCAACATGCCGGGCGGCGGCGGGCTCATCGCGCTCAACTACGTGGCCAACGCGGCGCCGCGCGACGGCACCGTCATCACCATGATCACGCAGTCGTTCCCGATGGACCAGGCTTTGGGTCTCGACAACAACCTCAAGGTGGACATGCGGTCGCTCCATTGGATCGGCAACATGAGCAACACCAACGAGTTCCTGTTCACCGCCAAGTCGTCGCCGACCCGCACCCTCGATGACGCGCGGCGGCGCGAAACCGTCATCGCGGCGACCGGCATCGGCTCGATCGTGACGCAGCTTTCGGCGGTCTACAACAACGTGCTCGGGACCAGATTCAAGGTGATCTACGGCTATCCGAGCGGCCCGGAGATGACGCTCGCGATGGAGCGCGGCGAGGTCGAGGGCCGCAGCACCAGCAATCCGCAGGTGCTGGGGCCGACCAAGGCCGACATTCTCGCCAAGTACAATTTCCTCATTCAGGCCGGAACGCGAAAGATTCCGCAGTTCGAGGAGGTGCCGCTCCTGCGCGATCTTGCCCGGACCGGCGACGAGCAGAAAATCCTCGACTTCCTGTCAAACGCCGTCGTGATCGCGCGGCCGGTCGTCACCAATGCCGGCGTGCCGCGCGAGCGCGTTACGGCGCTGCGCCGCGCGTTCGATGCGACGCTCGCCGATCCGGCCTTCCTGGACGACGCCGCGCGGCAGGGCCTGGAGATTGGCCCCAAGAGCGGGGAGGAGCTGCAGAAGATGGTCGCCGACCTGATCGGGACGCCGCCCGCGGTGCTGGAACAGGTGCGGCGCGCGATCCAGATCAAGGGCGCCGAGGCCGTCAAAGGCGCGGCGCCGCGCGGCGAGTAGCGAATAGCGAGTAGCGAGTAGCGAGACACCCTGACTTCTATTCGCTACTCACCATTCGCTATTCGCTATTCGCAAGCGATCTCACCGTCCCGCGAGTTCCATTGCGCGCTCGTAATAGCTGAGATCAACGTAGCGCTCCGGCGGCGGCACGTCGGCTTGGGTCTTGCGTTCGACCTCCGCGCGCAGCGCGAGCACGTTCTTGAATCCCTCGCGGTCGAAGGCGGCGTCGGGCGTGAAGCCGAAGGCGGGGTCCATGAGCAGTTCGTAGGTGCGCTCGGCTTCTTTGCTCGCCAGCTTGAGCTTGTCGACCAGGATGGCGATGCTCGCGGC
>DATEGF010000245.1:0-4533 GCA_035280245.1 Allostellaceae bacterium | reverse complement strand
CGCGGAGACCCGCGTGAAGATGGCGCAGCCGAGGGGAAAAGCGCCAAAGCTCGCCCTGCATGTTCGTTATCGCGAGCGGAGATCCCAGTGTCATCGTCGAGGCCGCCGTGGCGCCAACGGGATCGGCGATGAATTCCCGACCTACCAGTGCGAGCAGAACTGTTGACAAGGCCAGAACGGCTCGAGTGAAGATGGTGATCGAGATACGGACGCGACGTTATTTCCTCCCCGTGCGAGCTTGATCTAGGAGCCACGCGCCATGCTCCGCGGCAGCGGCGCTCGTGTGGAGCAGAGTTCTTCGCTGATCTCCCATAACCGGGCGGCCACTTGAGGGTCGTGGGTGGCAGCCTTCGTGGATTTTTCCCGACCTCTAAAGAAGTAACGCCCCGAGAGATTCGCGACTTCGGGCGAGGATGCGAGGTAGACTTGTGTTTCGGCCCCTTTTTCAGCGCCATAGAAGAGGAAGGGGATTCGCTTTATTGGCGCCAGGATCAGGTGAAAGAGCGCCGGCATGCCACGCAAGTTCGCGCCGAAATTGGTGAGGGCGGGCCCCGGACTGGCGCAGTTTGCTGTGACACTTGTGCCAGCCAAGAGCCGCGCGAACTCATAGGTGAAGAGAATATTCGCCAGTTTGGAGCGGAAATACGCTGCCAGGAAATTATGCCCCTTCTCGCTCTGGAGGTTGTCAAAGTCGAGAGTAGTGATGAAGGGATCGGCGACCACATTGACAACTCGCCCCGCGGGAGCCGCGCGCAGGCGATCGAGCAGCAGATTGGTCAGGAGAAACGGGGCGAGGTGATTAACGGCGAACGTCTTCTCGATGCCGTCTGCCGTGAGTTCGCGTCGCGCAAAAATCGCGCCCGCGTTGTTCATGAGTACGTCTAATCGCTCGGTTCGAGCGTGAACTTCTTTGGCGAGAGTCTGGACTGCAGCCTGTAAGGACAGATCGCAAACGAGCAAGACCGGTGGGGCGCCGCGTGCGATCTTGGCTATTTCGTCTCGCGCTGCAATTCCACGACTCTCATTGCGACAAGCCATGATGATCGTGGCGCCAAGAGCGGCGAGGGCGCGAGCCGATGCGAAACCGAGGCCGCTGTTGGCCCCGGTAATAAGGACGTTCTTCCCGACCATCGTCGACGGATCGGAGCGCATGACCATTCGCTCTCCCGCAGCATCACTGCGGGCATGCGACCTTACATGCTCGACAGCGATTCCTTCACCGACTATATGGCAATGCCGATTTGTGTCAAAGTGAAATTTGAAATTGTAATATGAAGAAGAAGGCGGCCGATCCCCTCGCTGCGAACAAGATTTGATTGCGGGCATTAGGCGCAGTATCTTGGGGGTGAATCGATATCGAGCCTCTATAGATGGATGACTTGACGATGGTGCGACGAATCACCCATGGGCGTCCCGCGTTGCGGCCGAGGCTCGGGGAGCGTCGTCAAGGCGCGCGCGAGCATCTCCTCGAAGCTGCCGGGCAAGTGTTCGCCGAGAAAGGCTTTGAGCGATCGACAGCAAAGGAAATTTCGGAGAGGGCTCACACCAACACCGCTGCCGTGAACTACTACTTCGGAGGAATCGAGGGCCTATATGCAGCCGTACTCGAAGAGGCGCGGAATCGGATTTTCTCCGACCAAGCGATCGAGAGCGCGGTCGCCGGAAAGACAGACCCGAAGGCCAAGCTCGAGGCGATCTTCGGGCTCGTAATCCAAACGCTCTTCGGTCCGGTGTCGTCGTCATGGGTATTGCGTGTGCTTGGGCGGGATATGGTGACGCCGACAGCGGCAAGCGATGCGGCAAAAGAGAAGCTCATTCTGCCGCGGGCGCTGATCCTAAGACGCTTTGTCGCTGAGTTCGTCGGCCTACCCGAAGAGCATCCGGCCGTCGCACGCGCCTGTGTCAGCGTGATGGCGCCTTTCTGCATGCTGATTCTCGCCGACCGCCGCAGGATGAAGCGAGCGCTCCCGAGCCTTGGACTCGGCCCAGGCGACGCTCCGGCTATGGCCCAGCATCTCGTTCAGTTCGCGATCGCAGGTCTGGCAGCGATCGGAGCGCGCGAAAGAGCGACCAAAGGGTCGCCGAAGACGGCTCGGTGAACGGGAGCCGGATAGAAATATGACATTGAAATAGAAATTTCAATTTGACTTTGGACTGCCTGCGCTTAGGATGCCGGGGCATGGTCGCCGTGGTCGTAACAGCCGATCCCGGGCCGACTCTCGGTATCGCCGGAGGTCAAGCATGCAGGGCGTCACCAGATATCAGCCGCTACTGGTGGTGATGCACTGGCTGCTGGCTATCATGCTCCCCATAGCTCTGGTCGGCGGCGCCTTCGTTCTGGTGGAGATCCCGAACACCGACCCGGCCAAAGTCGGCGCGCTGCGCCAGCACATGATGGGCGGCATGCTGCTCCTTGTCTTGACGCTGATTCGGCTGGTCGTACGAGTACGTACGGCGCATCCGGCCCGAGCTTCGACCGGCAGTTCGGCTCTCGATCGAGTGGCATGGCTGTCGCACCGCTTGCTCTATGTACTGGTGCTCGCCCAAGCCAGCAGCGGCCTCTACATGGCGCTGCAGGCCAGTTTGCCCGATGTCGTGTTCCGCGGTCACGGGGCGTTGCCAGCTGATTTCTGGGTATTTCCCATGCGCTCCGTCCACTACGTCATTTCGCGCCTGCTCATGGCAGTGATCGCGTTGCACGTAACGGGCGCCCTCTACCACACGTTGATTCTCCGCGATCACCTGCTTCGGCGGATGTGGTTCGGCAAGCGCGTTTGGACGCCCCATGACTCGGTCGCCCCGGCGCGCAGGCAATCGCTTTCATAGGCGCTGAGATGAATGCGGCGCTACCCTATTAAAGCTGGTGCAGTTGGCGAGTCTGGTTGGTTTCGCGACGATGTCGGTCCGACTGCGCATTGAGGCACGGAGACCCGCGGTCGGGTAGCGTGTCGGCGTCTTCAAAAAAGTTCAAATCAGCCCCAGCGACTTGAGGCTGGTGTGCCGGCCGCGGGCGAGGATGACATGGTCGTGCAGCGTGACGCCCAGCACCGCCGCGGCCTTCTGCACCTCGCGCGTCATCTCGACGTCTGCCCTGGAGGGAGTGGGGTCGCCGGAGGGATGGTTATGCACCATGATGAGGGCGGAAGCGCCGAGCTCGAGGGCGCGCTTCACGACCTCGCGGGGATAGACCGGCGTGTGGTCGACGGTGCCACGCTGCTGCCGCTCGTCGGCGATCAGCGCATTCTTGCGGTCGAGGAAGAGCAGTCGGAATTCCTCGACCTCGGCGTGCCCAGCGGCGGCCTGGCAATAGGCAAGGAGCTGCGTCCAGGAGGAGAGCACGGGGCGGTTCGCGACGTCGGCGCGCAGCAGGCGCTGGCCCGCCTCGCGCACGGCCTTGAGCGCCGCCACCGACGCCTCGCCCATGCCGGGGACCTGCAGCAGCGACTCGGGCTCGGCGCTCAAGACGCCGGCGATGCCCCGGAAGCGCTCGAGGAGCGCCTTGGCGAGCGGTTTCATGTCCTGGCGCGGCCGTGCCGTGAACAGCAGGAATTCCAGCAGCTCGTAGTCCGGGAGCGACTCGGTACCGCCTTCGAGCAACCGCTGCCTCAGGCGCTGGCGATGTCCGTGGAAATGCGGCTTTGCCGCCCCCGCCTTCGCGGCGCTGCCGCTTTCGTCCCCCCGATCGGCCATCACAGGAGCCTAACGCGGCGCGCGGGCGCACGCATCAGGCTAGAAAACGTTGGCCCGCGATCTAGGCGGCGGCGTAGAGGCAGAGCGCGAACGCCATGCCCGCGAGCGTGAAGGTCACAAAGTCGCAGAAATCGTAGTCGATAAAGAGCGCGTGCCGCATGGGCTGGCTCCCCTGGAACCGCGAAAACCATACCACGAGCGAGAGTTTTCCGCGTGAGGCATTACAGCGACTTAACGGGAACATCGGCTTAAAGGCCTCGCACGCGAGCGAGCGCGCATGCGACTCGCGGTCGGAAGTGTGACCTTCGCTGCAACCCCAAATAGATAGGGGGAATGCCAATCAATGTCACAGGCTATCGGGAGGGGACGGCCCACTTTCGCCGTTATCGAGTGCGATATGAAATTTCGCGAAAGCAACGAGAGGAGTGACCATGACCAAGCTCAATGCCTTTTGGCGCGTCGCGCGCCTTGGTGCGCTGGGGCTGGCGGTCGCCATCGTGATTGGTGTGGCGGCGCCGCGGCCGGCCGAGGCGCGTTGGCACTGGAACGGTGCCACCTACGTTTGGGTGGGCCCGGGCTACGGCTACGGCTACGGCCCCGGCTACTATTATCCGCCGGCGCCCTACTATTCGCCTTACCCGTACTACCCCACTTACTACGGCTACGGCCCCTACTACTACGGTCCGTCTGTCGGGTTCTCGTTCAACATCCGCTGAACCCGCAGACACAAGCTACCGGGAGCCAGGAACCAGCAATGGTTCCTGGCTCCCCTGATTCTTGGGTCCTGGAACCTAAACGTAAGGCGGCCGCGTCCAGCCCTTGGGGGAGTGGGTGAAGATCTCG
>DATEGF010000244.1:0-27130 GCA_035280245.1 Allostellaceae bacterium | reverse complement strand
GCTTGCGGCCGGCCATCGCGCCGACCTGCTGGTGCTCGATCGCGACGCGCCGTCGCTCTACCGGCGCGCCGGGGATGCGCTGATCGACTCGCTGGTGTTCGCGAGCGAGACCTCGGTGGTGCGCGACGTCATGGTCGGCGGCCGCTGGGTCGTCAGCGAGCGCCACCACGCCGCGGAGGATCGCATTTCCGCCGCGTTCCGCCGCACGATCGACCGGGTCAGCACGGGGTAGGGACCCTCACCCTCCCATGCTCCTGCGCTTCGCTTCGGAGCACAGGTCCCTCCCTCTCCCGCTCAAGCGCGGGAGAGGGGTAGTCAGAGGCCCCTCGCCCACGAAGTGAGAGCGGGAGGGACCCAGCGCGCAGCGCGGGGAGGGCGAGGGTCCGCCAGCCCCACACTCGGCCGCACCGCCCCGCGAAAAATATTGATGGCACAGGCCCCAAGGCCTATTAGCATGCCCTTGTCCTGATCCGCACAAAAGAGGCGGCAGGGAGTCTCGGGGTATGTCTCTCGCTTATTCAGCACTCTCGCTCGCCCGGCATGCGCTGACCGGGCATCGGCACTGGCCACGGGCCTGGCGCGATCCTGCGCCGAAGCCGCGCTATTCCGTGATCATCATCGGCGGCGGCGGGCATGGGCTCGCCAGCGCCTATTACCTCGCCAAGGAGCACGGCATCACCGATGTCGCGGTGCTGGAGCGGGGCTGGCTCGGCGGTGGGAATACCGGGCGCAACACCACCATCATCCGCTCGAACTACCTGCTCGAGCCCAACGCGCATTTCTACGAGTTCTCGCTCAAGCTCTGGGAGGGCCTGAGCCGCGACCTCAATTACAACGCCATGGTAAGTCAGCGCGGGGTCATCAACCTCGCGCACTCGGACTCGCAGCTCGACCAGTTCGCCCACCGCGGCAACGCGATGCGCTTGAACGGCATCGACTGTGAGCTCCTCGACCGGGCCGCGGTGCAGCGCATGGTGCCGATCCTCGACTACTCCGACCACGTGCGCTTCCCGATCTATGGCGGGTTGCTGCAGCGGCGCGGCGGCACGGCGCGGCACGATGCCGTCGCTTGGGGCTTCGCGCGCGCCGCGGACCGGCGCGGCGTCGACATCATCCAGAATTGCGAGGTGACGGGGATCCGGGTCGAGAACGGCCGCGTGCAGGGCGTCGAGACCAGCCGCGGCTACATCGCGGCCGACAAGGTCGGCATGGCGGTCGCGGGGCACTCGGGGCACGTCGCCGCCATGGCGGGGCTCCGGCTCCCGATCGAGAGCCACGTGCTGCAGGCCTTCGTCTCCGAGCCGCTCAAGCCCTGCATCGACACCGTCGTCACCTTCGGCGTCGGGCACTTCTACGTGAGCCAGTCCGACAAGGGCGAGCTCGTGATGGGCGGCGACATCGACATGTACAACAGCTACGCCCAGCGCGGGAACATGCCAATGGTGGAGCACACGCTCTCGGCCGGGCTCGCGATCCTGCCGATGATGAGCCGGCTCCGCATGATGCGGCTCTGGGGCGGCGTCATGGATATGTCGATGGACGGGAGTCCGATCATCGGAAAGACGCCGATCGAGGGCTTCTACATCAACGGCGGCTGGTGCTATGGCGGCTTCAAGGCGACGCCCGCCTCGGGCTTCGTCTTCGCGCACACGATCGCGCAGGATCGTCCGCACAAGCTCAACGAGCACTTCACTCTCGACCGCTTCGATCGCGGCGCCGCCATCGACGAGCGCGGCGCCGGACCCACGCCCAATGCGCATTAGAGGGCAGAGCCCATGATGCTGATCGATTGCCCTTGGTGCGGGCCGCGCGGCCACGTGGAGTTCACCTATGCGGGCGATGCGACGGTCAAGCGGCCGGCGCCCGATGCCAGCGAGGCGGCATTTGCCGACTATGTCTTTCTCCGCGACAACCGGCGCGGACCGCACCGCGAGCTCTGGCACCACACCGCGGGCTGCCGGCGCTTCGTTGAAGTCCATCGCAACGTGCTGACCCACGAGATTCTCGGTACCTCCGCCCCCGAGGTGTCCAAGTGACAGAGCGCTTTCGGCTCGCCTCCGGCGGCACCGCGATCGATCGCGCGCGGCCGCTCTCGTTCCGCTTCGACGGCAAGCGGTTGACCGGCGTCGCGGGCGACACGCTTGCCTCGGCGCTGCTGGCGAATGGCGTCCGGCTCGTGGGCCGGAGCTTCAAGTATCACCGGCCCCGCGGCATCTTCACGGCGGGACCCGAGGAGCCTAATGCGCTGGTCGGCTTGCGCCGCGGCGACCGGCACGAGCCCAATACCCGCGCCACCATGGTCGAGCTCTACGAGGGGCTCGACGCTGAGAGCCAGAACCGGTGGCCGTCGCTCCGCTTCGACGTGATGGGCATCAACGACCGGCTCTCGCCGCTGCTGCCGGCGGGCTTCTACTACAAGACCTTCATGTGGCCGCCGAAGGCGTGGCTGACCTACGAGCACTACATCCGGCGCGCCGCGGGTCTCGGCACCGCGCCGACCGCGCGCGATCCCGATCGCTACGATCATCGGAGCGCCCATTGCGATGTGCTGGTGGTGGGCGGCGGCCCCGCCGGATTGATGGCGGCGCTTGCGGCGGCACGCACGGGCGCTCGGGTGATCCTCTGCGACGAACGGGTGGAGCTCGGGGGATCGCTGCTGCGCGAGAACCGCATGATCGGCGAGGAGACGGGCGCCGCCTGGGCGCGGCGGATCGGGGCGGAGCTCGGCACCTTGCCGAACCTGCGCTTGCTCACGCGCACCACCGCCTTCGGTCTCTTCGATCACAACATGGCGGGACTGATCGAGCGGGTCGCCGATCATGTGGCGACGCCGCCCGAGCACGTGCCGCGTCAGCGCCGCTGGAACGTGCGCGCGCGGCAGATCGTGCTCGCGACCGGCGCCATCGAGCGGCCGCTGATTTTTGCCGGGAACGATCGGCCCGGCGTGATGCTGGCCTCCGCGGCCCGCGCCTACATCCATCAATACGGCGTCCGGCCCGGCAGCCGCGCCGTGGTGTTCGCGAACAACGATGCGGGCTATCGCACCGCCGCCGATCTCGCGGCGGCGGGCGTAACCGTTGCGGCGGTTGTCGATAGCCGAATTGCGGACGCGTCCACGGGCACGACCCAGCTCGCCGGTATCCCCGTGCTGTCGGGGCACGCGGTGGTGTCGACCGATGGCCGCTTCGGCCTGACGGGCGTGGACGTGGCGCCGCTTGGCGAGGGCTCGGCGGTGCGGCGCATCGAGTGCGACCTGCTGGCGGTGTCCGGTGGCCTCACGCCGACCGTGCACCTGCATAGTCACGCCGGCGGCAAGCTCGCCTGGGATGACGCGCGGCTCTGCTTCGTGCCCAGCACGGGCCGAGCCACCGTGCGCTCGGCAGGCGCCGCCGGCGGTGCCTTCGGGCTGGGTGCTTGCCTTGCCGAGGGGGCTCGCGCCGGCGCTGAGACGGCGACAGCCGTGGGCTTCTCCGCACCGGCTGGCGTGACGGCGCCGGCTGTCACGGACGAGGCGGTCCGTCCGCCGCAGGCGCTCTGGGCCGTGCCGGCGCGAGCCGGCAAGGCCAGCAAGCGTTTTGTCGACGTTCAAGACGACGTTACGGTGGAGGATGTCGGCCTCGCCGCGCGCGAGGGCTATGTCTCCGTCGAGCATCTGAAGCGCTACACCACGCTCGGCATGGGGACCGACCAGGGCAAGACGGCGAACGTCAACGGCCTCGCCTTGATGGCGCAGCTCCGCGGCGAGGCCATCCCCGCGGTGGGCACCACGACCTTCCGACCGCCCTACACGCCCGTCACCATCGGCGCGCTCGCGGGCCGCGAGATCGGGCTGCACTTCATGCCGGTTCGGCGCACGCCGATGCACGACTGGCACGGCGCCCACGGCGGCCACATGATCGAGACCGGGCTCTGGATGCGGCCGCGCTGCTATGTGCGCGTGGGCGAGACGCCCGATCAAGCCGTTCGCCGCGAGGCCGCGCACATCCGCAATGCCGTCGGTCTGGTCGATGTCTCGACCCTCGGCAAGATCGATGTGCAAGGCCCCGACGCTACGGAGTTCCTGCAGCGCGCCTACGCCAATGGCTGGGCCAATCTGCCGGTCGGCAAGGCGCGCTACGGGATCATGCTGCGCGAGGACGGCATGGTGTTCGACGACGGCACCACCAGCCGGATCGCCGACAAACGCTATTTCATGACCACGACCACCGCCAACGCGGCGCCGGTGCTGATGCACCTCGAGTACCTCCTCCAGATCGTGTGGCCGGAGCTTCGGGTGCAGGTGACCTCGGAGTCGGACCAGTGGGCGGCGATGGCGCTCGCGGGCCCGCGCGCCCGAACGGTGCTGGCGCGCGTGGTCGAGGGTCTCGATGTCTCCGACGCGAGCCTGCCGTTCATGGGTGCGCGCGAGGCGCACATCGCGGGCCTTCCCGCGCGCATCTTCCGCATCAGCTTCTCCGGCGAGCTCGCCTACGAGATCAACACGCCCGCCGATCACGGGCTCGCGCTTTGGGAGGCGCTCCTCGCGGCGGGCGCCGGTGAGGACATCATCCCCTACGGCCTCGAGGCCATGGGCGTGCTGCGCATCGAGAAGGGCCACGTCGCCGGGCCCGAGCTCAACGGCCGCACCACCGCCGAGGACTTGGGTCTCGGCCGGATGGTGTCGGCGAAGAAGCCCGATTTCATCGGCAAGCATCTCCGCGAGCGTCCGGGTCTCAAGGACGAGAGCCGCTTGCGGCTCGTCGGTCTGGTTCCCGTCGACGGCACATCGAAGCTGCGACCGGGCGCGCAGATCGTCGCGGACGCCGCGCCGACCTTGCCGGGAAAGAGCCTCGGCCACATCACGTCGACCGCCCACAGCCCGACGCTGGGACATTCGGTGGCGCTGGCGCTGGTGAGCGGCGGCGCCACGCGCAAGGGTGAGACGCTCTACGCCGCCTATTTCCTCGAGGAGGGCGGGGCGACGGTGCCGGTGCGCGTGGTCGACCCGGCCTTCGTCGATCCCGAGGGGAAGCGCCTCCATGGCTGAGCGGCGCTCCGCGCTGGCCGATGCCGTGAAGCCCGGCGTCTATGGCGCGGCCGGACCGGCGGGGCCGGGCATTGAGATCCGGGAGCTCGGGCCGTTGACCGTCGTTCAAGTCGCGGCCTTCGATGCCGATCGCGCGGCGGCTGCGATCGGCGAGGCACTTGGTACGCCCGCGCCATCCGCGCGGAACGGTGTGGCGACCGCCGGCGCCGCGGCTGTTCTGTGGACCGGCCCCGGCCGTTGGCTCGTGATCGAGCCCGAGTCGCGCGACTTGGCATCCTTGCTCAGGCAGCACTGCCCTAGCGATGCCGCGACCGTGACGGACCTCAGTCACGCGCGGGCGGCGCTGAGAGTCGAGGGGCTCAAGGTGCGGGATTTGCTCGCAAAGCTCTCGATACTCGATGTCGACCCCACGGTCTTCCCCCCGGCCACCTGCGCCCAGACGCAGTTTGGCCAAGTCGGCGTCCTGCTATATTGCCGGTTGCATGACGGATTCGATGTCTTCCTGCCCCGTAGCTTCGCGGTATCGGCCTTTGAGGCCGTGATCGATGCCGCGTTGGAGTTCGGCTGCCGCGTAAGCTGACGGGCCTTCGAGGGCGCCATGACGGCAGAGTTCGATGTGGCGGTGATCGGCGGCGGCCTCGTCGGCGCGGCGCTGGCCTGGGGGATGGCCCGCGCCCATCAGCGGGTCGTGGTGCTCGACGAAGGCGATATCGCCCACCGCGCCTCCCGCGCCAACTTCGCGCTCGTCTGGGTGCAGAGCAAAGGGCTCGGCATGCCGGAATACGCATCTTGGACCAAGCGCTCGTCGGATGCTTGGCAAGGTCTCGCTGAGGAGCTCGAGCAGAGCACCGGCGTCGACGTGGGGTTCTCGCGACCGGGCGGCTTCACTCTCGCACTCTCGGACGCGGAGCTGGAGGCGCGGGCTCAACAGCTCCAGCGCCTGCACAACCAGCCCAACATGGTTCGCTATCCCTACGAGATGCTGGACCGCGACGCCTTGCTCGCGCGGTTGCCGCGGATCGGTTCGGAGGTCGTGGGCGCGAGCTACTGTCCGCTCGACGGCCAATGCAATTCACTTCGCCTGCTCTACGCGTTCCACACCGGCATGCGCCAGCTGGGTGCGGAGTATCGGCCGGGCCATGTCGTGCACGCGATCGATTACCAGAACGGCGTCTTCCTGCTCCGGAACTCGAGCGCTGTCGTTCAAGCCGAGAAGGTGGTGCTGGCGGCGGGTATCGGCAATGCGCGGCTGGCGCCGATGGTCGGGCTGAAAGCGCCGGTGCGGCCGCAGCGCGGCCAGCTGGTGGTGACCGAGCGCGTGGAGAAATTCCTCGGGCATCCCCTCGTCACCATCCGGCAGACCGAGGAGGGCACGGTCATGCTGGGCGACAGCCAGGAGGAGGCCGGGCTCGACGAGACCGTCGGCCTCGGCGTCACCGCGGCGATCGCGAGCCGCGCCGTGCGCATGTTCCCGCTGCTCAAATCGCTCAACGTGGTACGAACCTGGGCGGGTCTCCGCGTGATGACGCAGGACGGATTCCCGATCTACGACGAATCCTCGAGCCGGCCCGGCGCCTTCCTCGCGACCTGCCACAGCGGCGTGACGCTCGCGGCGGGGCACGCGCTGACGCTCGCGCCGATGATCGCGGCGGGCAGCCTCTCCTCCGACCTCGACGTGTTCAGTGCGCGGAGGTTCGATGTTCAGACGGCTGCCTGACGCGGCCGCCGCAGCGGTGACCATTGCCGTCGACGGGCACTTCGTCCCGGCACGGGTGGGCGACACCGTCGCGGCAGCGCTGCTGGCGGCGGGCTTCGGGACCTTCCGCACGACGGGGGTCTCGGGTGCCTCGCGCGGCCCCTATTGCCTGATGGGTGTGTGCTTCGATTGCCTGGTCGCGATCGATGGCATCGGGAGTCGGCAAGCCTGCCTGGTGCAGGTCCGTGAGGGCATGCGCGTCGAGACGCAACGCGGCCGCCGGCCGGTCGGGCCGTGAGCGGGCCGCTCCTCAAGGACCGCTACGAGCTCGCAGTGATCGGCGCGGGTCCCGCGGGAATGGCGGCGGCGATCACCGCGGCCGATCTCGGTATCGACACCATTGTCCTCGACGAGCAGGCGACGCCCGGCGGCCAGATCTATCGCGCGATCGGCGAGACGCCCTTGCGCGATCCCGCCGTCCTCGGCGAGGCCTATTGGCGCGGTGCCGGGTTGGTCGAGGCCTTCCAGGCGAGTGCCGCGCATTATGTTCCGCAGGCGGCTGTCTGGACGGCCTCCGCCGAGGGCGAAATCGGCGTCGCCGTCGCGGGCTCGGTTCGGATGCTGCGCGCGAAACGGATCATCCTCGCGACCGGCGCGCTGGAGCGGCCATTCCCGATCCAGGGCTGGACCCTTCCGGGTGTGATGACCGCGGGCGCTGCGCAGATCCTGCTGAAATCGGCGGCCATGGTGGGCGCGGGCCACGCGGTGCTGGCAGGGACCGGGCCGCTTTTCTGGCTGATTGCGGCGCAGTACCTGCGCGCGGGCGGCACGTTCACCACCATTCTCGAGACCACGCCGCGCGGCAATCTCGGCCGCGCGCTGCCGTTCCTGCCGGGCTTCCTGCGATCGAGCTATCTGCGCGAGGGCTTCGAGCTGATAGCCGAGGTTCGCCGCCACGCGAGCGTGGTGCGCCCGGTGATCGCGCTCAGGGCCCGCGGCGAGGATCGGTTGACCGACGTCACCTATCGCACGGGCGCCGGGCTCGAGGTGACCGTGCGCGCCGATACGCTTCTGCTGCACCAGGGCGTGGTGCCCAACGTCAATCTCGCGCTTGTCCTCGGCTGCAAGCACGTCTGGCACGAGACGCAGCTCTGCTTCGTGCCGGCCCTCGATGCCTGGGGCCAGAGCTCCGTCGCGACGGTCGCGATCGCGGGCGACGGTGCCGGCATCGCGGGCGCGGTCGCGGCGGAGCAGCGCGGGCGCCTCGCTGCGTTGGGTGCTGCATTCCAGCTGGGCCACATCGACCAGGTCGTGCGAGACCAGACGGCGGCCCCGTATCTCGCGGCCTTGCGTCAGGCACAGCTCGGCCGGCGCTTCCTCGACCGGATGTTCCGGCCGGCGCGGCGGTTCCGCCTGCCGCGCGGCGAGACGCTGGTGTGCCGCTGCGAGGAGGTAACGGCGCGGCAGGTGCGCGACGCCGCCGCCCTCGAGCGTGTCGGTCCCAACCAGCTGAAGGCTTATCTCCGCTGCGGCATGGGTCCCTGCCAAGGCCGTCTCTGCGGCCTCACGGTCACGGAGATCCTGGCGGACGCCCACGGTCGCTCGCCCGACGAGGTCGGCTACTACCGCCTGCGTCCGCCGGTGAAACCAATCACAGTCGGCGAGCTCGCGAGCTTGCCCAAGACCGAGGCCGACATCGCCGCGGTTGAGCGCGGCTGAGTACCCGCGTTGCGCGGTCCGCGGGCGCGGCCTTAGACTTCTCTCGATGAGTCTCTATAACCTCCAGAAGGCGCTCTACCAGCTCAACCGGGACCCGGGACTGCGGCAGCGCTTCGAGACGGATGCGGAGGCGGTGCTCGCGTCCTACGAGCTGACGGCCGAGGAATGTGAGGCCATTCGCAGGCCCGATATCGGCTTGCTCTATGTGCTCGGCGTCAACGGCCAGATTCTCATGCATTACGCGGCTTACCGCGGCTTCGCGTGGAACGCCTATCTCGAGGCGATGCGTGAGGGCGTGCGGCAGCATGGACCCGTGCGCGCGGGCATCTACGCGCTGGTCGAGGACTAGAGCATGCCGCTGGTCTTCGCGGGTGTGTGCAGCCATGCGCCCGGCATCACCGCCCGCGCCGAGCGCGCCGATCCCGCCCAGCGCGACCGGTTCCTCGCGGCGATGGAGCGGCTGCGCCTCGCGATCGAGGCCACCCGGCCCGACGCGCTGATCGTCATCGCCGCCGAGCACTTCGCCAATTTCTTCATGAACAACATGCCGGCTTTCGCCATGGGCATGGCCGAGCGCTACGAGGGTCCGATCGAGGACGCGGCGTGGCTCCGCATCGTGCGGCGGCGGGTGCCGGGGAGCCGTGCCCTCTCGGAGCGCCTCATCGCGCGGATGATGCACGAGGTGGATATCGCCTATGCGGAAGAGTGGCTCTTCGATCACGGAATCATGGTGCCGCTCCATCTCCTGACGCCGCGCTACGACCTGCCCGTGATCCCCGTGAACATCAATTGCCAGGGACCGCCGCTGACGCCGCTCCATCGCGCCTATGCCTTCGGCCGCTCGCTCCGCCACGCCGCGGACGAGGCGCCGGAGCGGATCGCGCTCATCGGCACCGGTGGCATCTCCCATTGGCCGGCGACGCCCAACTCCGGGAAGATCAACGAGGCCTGGGACCGCGATTTTCTCGACCGCTGGACCGCCAACCGGCGCGACGCGCTCATCTCCTACACCGACGCCGAGACCTATCGCGACGGTGGCCCAGGCGGCTTCGAGATCCGCACCTTCATCGCCGTCGCCGGCGCCTGCGAGGGCTCGACCGGCGAGATCTGGTGCTACGAGCCGATCCCGATCTTCGCGGTGGGCTGCACGGTGGGGGTGATGAGGTTGGCGGGATAGTCCGGACTATGGTAGCACCCCCTCACACAGCTTCGGCTAAGCTCGCTTCGCTCGCTAAGCCTACGCATCCCTCTCCCCGTCGGGGAGAGGAAAGGTGAGGGGGCGGTCCGTCAGACGACGTTGCGTCCCCGCAAATCTCTGATCGCCGCCTCGTCGTACCCGAGCCCCCGCAGCACCTCCTCCGTGTGCTCGCCGAGCTCCGGTGTGGCCGAGCGGATCTCCGGCCTCGTTCCATCAAACGCCACGGGCTCGCCGACGAGGCGGATCTCGCCGAGTTTCGGATGCGCGACCGGCTGCGCGATTCCGAGGTGTTGCACCTGCGGGTCGGCGAAGACCTGGTCGATCCGGTTGACGGGGCCGCAAGGGACGCCGGCGCGGTTCATGATCTCGATCCACTCGGCGCAGGTACGGCGGCTCAGGTACTCCTCGATTACGGCGTTGAGCTCGTCGCGATGCTGCGCGCGACTGTCCTCGGTGCGGTAGCGCGGGTTCTCGAGCAGCGCGGGCGCCTCGAGCGCGCGGCACATCCGGCCGTAGAGCTCGTTGCTGGAGCCTGCGATGTTGATATGCCCGTCTTTCGCGCGGAACAGGCCCATGGGAATGTTCTTGGGGTGGTTGTTGCCGGCCTGGCCTGCGACTTCTTCTTTAATGAGCCAGCGCGTCGCCTGGAAATCGAGCATGGCGATCTGCGCTTCCAGAAGCGAAGTCTGCACCCAGCGACCCTCGCCGGTCCTCTCGCGGTCGAGCAGCGCCATCAGGATGCCGATCGCCAGGAACATGCCGGAGGTGAGGTCGGCGATGGGGATGCCCACGCGCACCGGGCCCTGGCCCGGCAAGCCCGTGATCGACATGAGACCGCCCATGCCCTGGGCGATCTGATCGACACCAGGGCGGTCGCGGTAGGGACCGGTCTGGCCGAAGCCTGAGATGCTGCCGTAGACGAGGCGCGGATTGATCGCACGCAGCGTCTCGTAGTCGATCTGGAGCCGGCGCTTCACATCGGGCCGGTAGTTCTCGACCACCACATCAGCGGTCTCGGCGAGGCGGTAGAGCACCTGCCGGCCATCCTCCTGCTTCAAGTCGAGGGTGAGACTCCGCTTGTTCCGATGCAGGTTCTGGAAGTCGTAGTTGTGGCGCGCACCGGAGAGGTCGTCGCCGCCGGCGCCGGGCTTCGCCTCCACCTTGATCACGTCGGCGCCCCAGTCGCCGAGGATGCGCGCGCAGGTTGGGCCCGCGCGGGCGCGGGTGAGGTCGATCACTTTGAAGCGGGAGAGCGGCAGGGCGGTCATTCGCCAGAACCTTGCTTGCGGGTCTGGCGAGTGTGTGGTGTTCGCAAGCACCTGTCGATAGGGGCGAGATCATGAGCTCGTAAACCCGGACGGTTTTCGTCTCTCGCGTGACCCCGCCCAAAGGCCACGAACATTGCGCGGCCGCCCCCAATGGCAGGTCACAATTAGCACACGGGCCATCATCCGCCCGCTGAGTCGTTGTCCTAATGCATCACCGTACAGAGGTACTCTGACGATGCCTCGCACGAGTAACCGCACGGTCCCAAGCCGCGCCGCAGCGCGAACCACGTATCTCAGGGAAAGAGCTGCGGCGCTGCGCGATGTCGCGGAGACGATCGACGTGCGGAGCATCCGCGACCGTGTGCTGGCGCTGGCCGAGGAGTGCGTGCAGCTGGCGCGGCTGGTCGAGAAAGAAGGGAGCACGAAAAAGCTCCGAACTCACCACCGCGCGTTGCGGCGCGAGGCCACAGATCTCTAGCGCACGATCATGAAGCCTCGAGCTCAACATCCCAAGGTCGTGACGGTCCTAATATAGATAACATGAAAGGCAAGACGCCATGGCTGGTGAGAGTCTCCTCGTCATCCTGGTCGTGGGACTGATTGCTGGCTGGCTTGCCGGTCACTTTGTGCGCGGCACTGGCTTCGGGCTCATCCCCGATATCGCAATCGGCATTGTCGGGGCTCTGATCGGAGATTGGCTGTTCCCGCAGCTCGGCATCTATCTCGCTTCCGGAATGGTGTCGAGGATCTTCACCGCAACGGTTGGTGCGATCCTGCTTTTGTTGGCGCTTCGGCTCCTCAGGAGGCGTCGCCGCTGGCTATGAGCCAGGGTCAGAGCCCGTAGATTGCCACGATCCGGCGGCGCATCGCGAGCCACTGGGCTTGGCCGACCGTAATGGGCGCGCGCGCACCGAGGCCGCGCGCCCAGATCGCCTTGATCGGGAGCGCTTTCGCCGCCTCGAGGTCGACACTGCCGGGCGGCGAGGCGAGATCGACCACCAGGGTTCCCGCCCGCAACTGTCGAAGCAGCGCCGCGTCCACGATTTTGACCGGTACGGCGGAGATCAGGATGTCGAGACACGGCGCGATCGTCGGCAAGCTCTCGAAACTGCAGGCATCGAGGCCCTGGACCACCGCCTCGGCGCGCTGCACGGGGTCGCGGGCGACCGCGTGGACGCGGGCGCCAAGCTTGTGGAGCGTGACTGCGAGCAGGTGTCCGAGCACGCCCTGGCCCAGCACGGCGATCTCGGAGTCGTGGAGCGAATGACGGGTGTTGGCGACTAGGGTCGCCAGCACGCCCTCGACCACGCTGGGCGCCCGCAGGAGGCGCGACTCCTGGTCGTGCTCGTAGGTGTGGATCGTCAGCGAGCGCGCGGCGGCCTCGCGGGTCAGCGTCGCGTCCGCGCTGCCGCAGACGATGTGCCCGCCCGCCCCCATGCCCGCGAGCAGCGGGGCATCGATGCGGATGGGCGTGCCGAGGCTCGGCGCGTAGAGGCAACCGTCCTTGATGCCGGCGATCGGAAACAGCGCGATATCCGCGGCGGTGGTCGCGGCCGGCGCCGAGGCCGCTTGGTTGACGCCGAGAATGCCACCCTCGGGCCAGGGAAAGCCGAAAGCGCGCACGGCGGCGCCGGTCTCGGCGGCAAGCCGCGCGATTTCGGCCTCGCGGGCGTCTCCGCCCACGATGGCAATGGTGAGGTCGCGCCAGTGCGGGATCGGCGCCATCAATCCTCTAGTCCGGGAACCGCGGGATCACTTTCTCCGCGATGATCTCGATCGAGCGCATCACCTGCTCGTGGGTGGTGTGGCCCGCCTGCAGCATGAAGATGAACTGGTCGACGCCTGCCTCGGCCCACTGCTCGACCTGGCGGCAGACCGTGTCGGCATTGCCGCCCACCGCCATGGCATCCGCGATAAGCTCGTCGTTGTTGCGGTTGGCGATCTTGTCGGCGATCTGCTTGCCGCCTTCCTTGGCGGATCCAAAGCGATATTTGTTCACCTCGGCATCGTTGTCGCCGTAGTACCAGCGGGCGGCGGCGCAAGCGAGGTCGCGGCCGCGCCGATCGTCCTGGTCGACGCAGGCGATCGCGTAGATGCCGGCGCCCTCGTTGCCGAATTTGCCGACGTATTTCGAGCGGTCGCCGCTGCGGATCGCGCGGCGATAGGCGGCGATCGCGGGCTTGGTCTCCGCGGGCGTGTTGCGGGAGACGCCGATCACGCCGACGCCCTGGAGGCCCGCGTACTCGTAGGTATCGAAATTCGACGCCGCGACCCAGAGCGGCGGATGCGGCTGCTGGATCGGCCGCGGCACCACGTGGCGCGCTGGCAGGTCGAAGTGCTTGCCTTTGTAACCGGGGAAGCGCTCGTGCTCGAACATGCTGAGCACCGCCTCAATCGCCTCGCGCCCGACCTCGCGGCCGATCTTGGGATCGAAACCCAGACCCTCGACGACATAGCCCGAGGTGCCGCGACCCGCGCCGAACTCGACGCGGCCGTTGCTCAAAATGTCGACGGTAGCAACGCGCTCGGCCACATAGAAGGGATTGTGGCAGGGCATCAGGATCACCGCGAAGCCGAGCCGCAGCGTCTTGGTGCGCTGACTCAGCGCCGCCAGCACGAGGTCGGGCGCAGAGCAGTGGCCGATCTCGGCGTAGAAATGCTGCTCGGTGATCCAGAAATACTTGAAGCCGGCTCGCTCGGCGGCGGCGCCTTGCTCGATCGCATGCCAGAACGCCTCGCGCTCGGACGTCTCCCGCCACGGGCGCGGCACCTGCAATTGGGTCATCAGGCCGAATTTCATGGGTAAATCCTATGATTGGGCCATTCTTGCGTCCAAGGCATAAGGCGTATAGGTGTTATAAACAAATCGTCCTGACGTGGATGGCGTGTGGAAACCCGCTCGCTGCGCTATTTCCAGACCGTCGCGGAGTTCGGCAGCTACAGCCGGGGCTCCGAGTTCCTGCGCATCTCCCAGCCGGCGGTGAGCCGGCAGATTCGCAAGCTCGAGGAGGAACTCGGCCAGCCGCTCTTCAAACGGCACGGTCACGGCGTGAGCCTCACCGACGCCGGCCGCATCCTGCTGGAGCGCAGCCAGGTGGCGCTCCGCCAGCTCGAGCAGACCAAGACCGAGATACAGAGCGGCAGCAGCACCAGCCCCTCCGGGGTGATCTCCTTCGCGGTGCCGCCAGCCGCCGGATACTTCCTGGCGCCGGCGCTGGTTGCGCGTTTCGGTGCGGAATTCCCGAACGTGTTCCTGAAGGTGATCGGCGGCTTCAGCGGCTACATCCACGAATGGCTGGTGCGCGGCCAGGTCGATCTTGCCTGCGCGCACGACCCGCTGCCCCAGCGCGGCTTCGAGGTGATCCCGCTGATCCGTGAACAGGTCTATCTGGTGGGGAAAGCGGGCGGCGCGCTATCCAAGCGCCCGTCCGTCGGCATCGGCGATCTCCCACAGCTTCCGCTGATCCTGCCGAGCCGACCCAACGCGTCGCGGCGCCTCCTCGACAGCTGGGTCGCGCAGAAGGGGATCTCGCTCGACATCAAGCTCGAGGTCGACGACCACAGCGTGATCCGCGGCCTGGTGCGCCAGGGGATCGGCGTGACGCTTCTGACCCAAGGCGCCTTCGACGCCGATCTCCGCCATGGTGAGGTCGAGGCCGTGCCGTTCCGCCCGCGCGCCTACTGGCCGCTGGCCTTGGTAGCGCCCGCGAACGGCCCGCGCTCAGAGGTGGTGGCAGCGTTCATCCGGACATTGCGCGCGGTGACCCGCGAGCTCGCGGCATCGGGCGACTGGCCGGGTAGGTCGCTCGATCCGCGTCAGTCGCCGAGATAATCCTTGGTCCAGCGAGCGTAGTCGGCGTCGCGGGTGACGCGCTTCATCAGGTCGTCCGAGGGTAGGCCCGCGAGTTTCGCGGTGGGCGTGCCGTTGCGGAGCGCGCGGAGGGTCTCGTAGGCGGCGTTGACCGCGGCCATGAAGGGTTGATGCCCCTGGAGGCAGATACGCACGCCGTGCTTGCCGAGATAGTCGAGATCCATGATCTCGAGGCCCGGGCTGCCCAGGATGAGCGGGCGCTTCACCGCGGCGGCGATCGGCTCGAGTTGGGCCCTCGTCTTGATGCCCAGGACGAAGAGCGCATCGACGCCGGCGGCCTCGTAGGCGCGGCAGCGGGCGATTGCGTCCTCGACACCGTTCACCGGCACCGCTCCGGTGCGGCCGACGACGACAAGATTCGGGTCTTGCCGGCCCGCGATCGCCGCCTTGAGCTTGCCGACGGCCTCCTCGGTCGAGACGAGCTGCGGCGCGCCGCCGGCGCCGAACGCGCGCGGCAGCACGGTGTCCTCGATGGTGAGCGCCGCGACTCCCGCGGTCTCCAACTCTTCGACTGTGCGCTTCGCGTTGAGCGCGTTGCCGTAGCCGTGATCGGCATCGACCAGGAGCGGCAGGTTGCCGGCGCGATTGATCCGGTAGGCCTGGGCCGCGAACTCCGTGAGCGTGAGCACGATCAGATCGGGCGCGCCCAGCACCGTGAGCGAGGCGACCGAGCCCGCGAACATGCCGATCTCGAAGCCGAGATCCTCGGCGATGCGTGCGGAGATCGGGTCGAACACCGAGCCCGGATGCACGCAGCGCGGGCCGGAGAGCAGCGCGCGAAACCGCTCGCGCCGAGGAGTCCATTTCATGGGAGGCTCAGTCCAGAAGTTCGCGGAGGACGCGGGAGGTGGCGGTGACCGCCAATAGAATGGGCGACGAGATCCAGCGATGCACGATCTCTTTGGTCGCGGGCGTGTAGCTCATGCAGTCCATGGCGACGAGATCGGGTTTCTTGGCGGCCAGGCGTTGCGCCGCGTCGCTGGCCGCGGCGCCATCGGCGCTCGGCCGCAGGACCTCCACGACGACATCGACGCCAGGCCGAGCGCGTTGCTCGCTCAGGATCTGCGCCTGCTCGGGGATCGGGATCAACAAGCCGAGCCGGCCGCGCGGCAGCAGCGCGCCTGCGAGACCGTTCAGCACCCGTGAGGGAAACAGCACGCCGGCGTCGCCCGCCATGGGCGGAAACTCGCCGGTGCAGTTGAAGACGATCGCGTCCGCGCCGTCACGGCGCAGCGCCGCGAGGGCTGCAGGTGCACGCTCGGCCACCGCGCGTTTCGAGATGTTGACCTCGCGCCCGCTCGGGAGCGGCGTATAGAGCGCGTCGGCAGCACTCTGGGGCGCACGTGCATCGATATCGGCATCGCTCAAGCCGTCGAAGCATCCGCGCAGAACGATCCGCGTGTCCGCGGGCACGGCCGCCGCATAGAGCGCTATGATCTCCGGACGTGGGGCCTGTCCGATGACGGCGATGCCGAGGGTACGCGCGGTCATGCCTAGGGTGCCGCGAGCGCCGCGTCCTTGCCTCGGACGTGGTCGTAGTTCTGGTTCTGATACCAGATCATGTAGTCCATGTAGGTCGTCGGCGGGTGGCGCGGCGGGCTCTCGGCCGCGGTGCAACTCGGCAGGCACGTCATGACGTGGTCGATGTTGCAATCGAAGAAGAAGGGAATCGCATAGCGATCGCCGCCGGAGCGGTTGATGACGCGGTGTGGCGTCGCGAGGAAGCGCTCGTTGGTCCAGCGCCGCAGCATGTCGCCGCCATTCACCAGAAAAGTCTCGGGCAGGGCGGGCGCGTCGATCCAGCGACCCGACGGGAGGCGGATCGCCAGGCCGGGAATCCGATTCTGCGCCAGCATGGTCATGAAGCTGGTATCGGTGTGCGGGGCGAGGCCGAACTCGTTCTCCTCGATGATCGGCTGCGGCGGATAGTGCGACATGCGAAGCGTGTACTGTGGCTCTCGGAACGCTTCGGTAAAGAAATCCGCGGGCAGATCGAGGGCGCGGGCGTAGATCGGTAGCAGGGCGAGCCCGAGCCGCTCCATCGCCTCGCAATAAGCGACGACCGTCTCGTGGAAGCCAGGCAGGTCCATCGGCCATTGATTGGCGCCGCGGAAGCGCTTGTTGGCCACCACGTCCGGATGATCGGGCGGCAGCTCCCGTTTGACGAAGAAGGCTTCGTTCAGGTTGGGCTTGTTGTTCGTGTTGAGCTTGGAATGGCGCGTCGTGCTGCCGCGCATGCCGAGATAGCCGATATTGTGCTCGTTGATCTTGAGCGCGGTCTTCGTCGCCATTGGCTGCGCGTGGAAGCGTGCGGCCGCCTCGAATACCGCGTCGACCAGGCGCTGCGGCACGCCGTGATTGCGAATGAAGTAGAAGCCGATCTCCTCGAAGGCCCGGCGGAGCTTCGCGCCGAGGCGATCGAGCGCGCCCCGCTCGCCCGCCAAGTAGGGTCCGAGATCCAGGATCGGGATTTCCTCGCAAACGTCGGCGCTGGCCGGTGGCATCGGGCCTTACGCCTCCGGCGGCGGCTTCGCGCCGGTGCGCTCGGTGATGAGCTTGTAGTGCTCGATCCGTCGGTGCTTCTCGAAGTTGAAGATGGTCTCTTTGATGTAGTTCCCGAAATCTAGATCGCACATGTGGATGATGACCTCGTCGGCCTCGGTGATCGCCTGGGCCACGATCTCGCCGGAGGGCGCGATGATGCAGGAGCCGCCGATGAGCGCGTGGCCGTCCTCCTTGCCGGCTTTCGCCGCCGCCAGCACCCAGGTGCCGTTCTGGTAGGCGTTCGCCTGCATGGTGACGAGGTGATGGAACATCCGGAGGTGCACGGGCTCGTCATGATGGATGTTCTCGGTCGGCGTGTTGTAGCCGAGCGCCACCAGCTCCACGCCCTGCAGGCCCATCACCCTGAACGTCTCCGGCCAGCGGCGGTCGTTGCAGATGCACATGCCGAAGATGCCGCCCATCATGCGCCAGACCTTGAACCCCTCGTTGCCGATCTCGAAATAGCGCTTCTCGAGGTGCTGGAACGGCGCCTTCGGCAAATGCTCGGAATGGCCGGGCAGGTGGATCTTGCGGTAGCGGCCGACGATATTGCCCTTGGGATCGACCAGGATCGCGGTGTTGAAGCGCCGCGGGCGGCCCGCCTCCTCCGTGAGCTCCGCGTAGCCGAGGTAAAAACCGACGCCCAGCTCCTTCGCCTTGTCGAACAACACCCGAGTCTCCGGGCCCGGCATCTCGCGCTCGAAGTAGCGGTCGATCTCGGCCTGGTCGGTCATCCAGTAGCGCGGGAAGAAGGTGGTGAGCGCGAGCTCGGGGAACACCACGAAGCGGGCGCCGGCGCTGTGCGCCTCGCGTAGCATCTCCAGGAGCCGGCGCACCACGGACCGGCGATCGTCGGCGAGATGGATGGGGCCCAGCTGGGCGACGGCGACTCCGAGCTTGCGGGACATGACGGGTCTCCTGGGCGAACGGCCGGCGCCATAGCAGCACCGACCGGCAAACGCGGCAAGCCTTGCGCGAGTCCCCGGCAGCGGTAGAGTTAATCAACAGAGGAGGAGGACCCCATGAAACGCCACGTGAGACAGCACAAGACTGGCTTCACCCGGCGGACCTTGATCCGAGCAGGCGCCGGCACCGCCGGCCTCCTCGCCATGCCAGCGATCCTCCGCCTGAGCGCGCGCAGCGCCTACGCGGATGCCGATCCCAAGTCGATCGTGAAGGTTGCGCCCGAGGTCGATCTCAAGGTGTTCGATCCCATTTGGACCACGGCCACCGTCACGACGACCTACGGCTATCTCGTCTACGACACGCTGTTCTCGGTCAACATGAAGCTCGAGCTCAAGCCGCAAATGGTCGAGCGCCACGAGGCCGACGACGATGGGCTGACCTATCGCTTCATGCTGCGCGACGGGCTCAAGTGGCACGATGGCACCGCCGTCACCGCCAAGGACTGCGTTGCCTCGATTCGGCGCTGGGCCGCGCGTTTCGGCGAGGCCAAGATCATGATGGAGCGGGCGGCGAGCCTCGACGCGACCGACGAGAAGACCTTCGTGCTGAAGCTCAAGGAGCCGTTCGGACCGGTGCTCCAGACGCTCGCGAACCCGATCCAGGTCGCTTTCATGATGCCGCAGAAGGTGGCGGAGACCGACCCCTTCACCCAGATCACCACCAAGATCGGCTCCGGCCCCTTCATCTTCGTCGAGGAGGAATGGAAGCCGGGCGCGCGGGTGGTATTCCGCAAGAATCCCGACTACAAGCCGCGCTCCGAGCCCTCCGACGGCTACACGGGCGGCAAGGCCGTCCATGTCGAGCGTGTCGAGTGGACCGTGATCCCCGACGCTGCCGTGCAGAGCAATGCGCTCGCGGCCGGGGAGCTCGACTATCTCACCAACGCGGTCCCCGACCAGGTCCCGCAGTTGCGGAGCAATCCCAACATCACCGTCGGGATCCTCGATCCCTTGGGCTGGCAACTCCATATCCGCATGAACTCGCTCAACCCGCCCTTCAACAATGCGAAGGCGCGGCAGGCCTTGCAGATGCTCGTCGTCAGCCGCCAGGAGGATTACCTGTCGGCGACCGGTTATACCGGCGATATGGGCAAGGCGTGTCTCTCGCCCTTCGTCTGCGGCTCGCCGAACGAGCTCAAGACCGGCACCGAGCGCTTCCAGAAATTCGATCCCGGGAAGATCAAGGCGCTCTTCAAGGAGGGCGGCTACAACGGCGAGCCGATCGTGCTCATGGATCCGACGGATCAGCCGTCGCTCCACCCGCAGGCGCTCGTGCTGGCGGAACAGCTGAAGGAGGTCGGCGTGAACGTCGATCTCCAGGCGATGGATTGGGCGACGCTCGTCGGCCGCCGCTCGATCAAGGCGCCGCCGTCCCAGGACCATGGCGGCTGGAACATCTTCCCGACGGCTTGGCCCAGCAGCGCCATGATGGACCCCATCATCAACGCGCCCATCGATTCGAGCTGCGACCAGAAGAACTGGTTCGGTTGGCCCTGCGACGACAAGATGCAGAAGCTGCGGCTCGACTACTTGGCCGCGCGCAACGCCGACGATCGCAAGAAGGTCCTGGAGCAGATCCAGACCGAGTTCTTCGAGGAAGCACCCTACGCCTACGCGGGCCAGTACTTCCCGCCCATGGCCTACCGGAAGGACCGCCTCAAGGGCGTCATCGGCATGGTGAACCCGGTCTTCTGGAACATGGAGAAGTTCTCGGCCTAGCGGTATCGCGCCTCCCGCCGGATCGGTTCTCACAAGGCAGAGCCGACCGGCGGCGATCCGGTTATGACGCCTATGAGCTTTATGCCTTAGACGTTCGGTCGCGGGCGGCCGTAGGCTGTCGGTGCGCGACGGAGACGTGGGAGATCGACGATGGCAGACAAGCTCGAGTTGCCGGCGAGTCCGTTCTGGACCTTCACGCTCGCGGTCTATCAGAAAGAGGGCGTCTCACCCGCATGCATCGCGCTGCAGGACCGCCTCGGCCTTGACGTGAACTTCCTCCTGCTGTGCCTCTATGCGGGGTCCCGCGGCCACAAGCTGGGCACCGACGATTTCGCGCGCATCGAGGAGCGCGTGGCGCCCTGGCGGAAGAATGTCATCCATCCGCTCCGAGCGGTCAGGCGCTGGCTCAAGGAGCAGCAGCTCCTCGAGAAGGCCCCGAGCGATCAGCTCCGCCGCGGCGTGCTGGGATTCGAGATCGAGTCCGAGGGCGTGCAGCAGCGGCTCATGGAAGCCGCGGTGACCGTGCCCGCGGGCGCATCGAGCGCGCCGGCGGCGGCGAGCAATCTCAAGTCCTACCTCGCCTGGGCGCGCGCCAAAGTGGGCGATCCCGACCGCAACGATCTCGCGGTGCTCCTGTCGCAGGTGTTCCCGCCCTTGAACCGCGATCAAGCCAAGGCACTGCTCTAGACGGAGTCCATCGATGTCCAAGCACGACTTCCCCGCCGAGGAATTCGCGGAGCGCCTCATGCGCACGCGCAAGGCGATCGCCGAGGCCAAGCTCGATTGGCTGATCGCGATCCATCCGGTGTCGATCCACTGGCTGATCGGCGCCGACGGCAAGAGCTACCAGGCCTTCCAGTGCCTGGCGGTCTCCGTGAAGCCCGGCCCGCTCGTCATGTTCACGCGCGAGTCCGAGCGCAACGAGTTCGAGGCCGACACGCTCGCCGATGAGGTCGTGGGTTGGGGCGGCAGCGAGCCCGCCGATCCCGTCGAGGTCTTCGCCAGGCTCGCCGACCGCCTCGGACTCAAGCGGGCGCGCGTCGGCCTCGAGGTGCCCGCCTACTATTTGCATCCGCATCACTACGTCCGCCTCAAGGACATGCTGGAAAGCGCGCTGGTGGCCGAGCCCACCAACCTCATCAACAACCTCAAGATGGTGAAGTCGCCGCGGGAGCTGGCGCTGGTGCGCAAGGCCGGCGAGATCGCGGATATTGGCATGGACGCATGCGTCGCCACGTTCCGCGAGGGCCGCACCGAGCACGAGGTCGCCGGCGCTATCTACCAGGCGATGATGGCGGCCGGCAGCGGTCTCGCCGGCAGCACCCTCAACTTCGTCTCGGGCGAGCGCCTCGGCTTCAGCCACGGCGCGCCGACGCTCCGCAAGATTCAGCGCGGCGATGGCGGCAATGTCGAGTTTGGCGCCGCCTACAAGCGCTACACCAAGACGATGGGCCGGCAGTTGAGCCTCGGAAAGCCGTCGGCGCGGATCAAAGAGATCTACGGCATCGTGCGCGCGGCGGGCGACGCAATGATCGCGGAGATCAAGGCGGGCGTGCCCGCGATCAAGGCCCATGAGGCCGCGAAGCGGATCATCGCCGAGGCCGGCTACGACCGCGGCCGCATCCACACCTCGGGCTACGGCATCGCGCCGGGCTTCCCGCCCGCCTGGGGCGAACCCGTCAACATGTTCGGCGGCAGCCGCGACACGCTGCAAGCGGGCATGGTGGTCTCGATCGAGCCGCCGATCTTCATCGGCGAGGAGAAGATCGGCGCCCGCATAATCGACAACGTGATCGTGACCGCGACCGGCTCGGAGCCCCTCACGCGCTATTCGCGCGACCTGATCGTGGTGGACTAGCCCCTAGAGCCAAGCCGGGTCGACCTCGACGTCGAGCAAATACTTGCCGACGGTCTCGAAGTGCGAGCGGCGGGCCTGGAGCTGCTGAGAGACGGCGTGGAGGTCGCGGAAGCGGCGCTCGAACGGGTGGCTCTCGAAGATGGCGGTGGCGCCCGCGGCGTAGTAGGCAAAGTCGCCGACGGCGACGGCTTCCTTGAGGGTCTGTGAGGCCGCGAGCCGTATGGCCATGCGCTGGTCGAGCGCGAGGGTGCGGGTGCGCTGGAGCGACTCCCAGACCTCGCCAAGCGTGCCGCGCAGGTACATGCGGGCACCACGCAGGCGTGCCTCGTTTTCCGCGATCTCGGTTTGCGTGACCGCGCTCAAGCGCAGCGCGCTCTTGTACCCACGCGGCGTCTTCTCCATGGCGAGCGCCTTGAAGGCGTCCAGCATCGCGCGCGACACGCCGAGCGCCAGGCTCGCGAAGCCGCAGGAATAAAGCGAGTTGGTGGGCAGGACGTAGAGCGCGCCCGGATATCGCCGGTAGGCGGGATCGTCGCGGCCGACGGCGTGCGTCTCCGGCACGAAGAGGTCGCTCACGGCATAGGCGTCGCTGCCGGTGCCGCGCAGTCCCATGACGTGCCAGATGTCGGTCATGGGCGCGGCCGAGGCCGGGAACAGCACCGTGCGTACGACGGGCACCCCGGTCTCGGTGCGGCGCTGGGTGCCATCGAGCTCGAAAACCGGGCAGTGGGCGCCCATCCAGGTCGCGTGGCGGCCGCCGCTCGCGAAGGCGAAATTGCCGGTGACGCGGTAGCCGCCCTCGCTCGCGACCGCGCGGCCCGCCGGTCCGGCGCCCCAGGCCAGTACAGCCTTGGGGTCGCCGCCGAAGATCTCCATCGCCGCGTCCGCCGGCAGGTAGGCCGCGATCATCGCGCAGACTGAGGTCTGGCAGAGCGACCAAGCCGTGCTGGCGTCCGCCTTTGCGATCGCCTCGATCGCGGCGGTGAAGGTCAGCGGATCGGTCTCGAGACCGTTGAACGGCCGCGGCAGCAGCATCCGGAAGAGCCCGGCATCCAGCATCTTCGCCACCAGAGGGGCGGCGATGCGGCGCTCGCGCTCGGTCTCCTTGGTATGGGCCGCGATATCCGGCAGCAGTGCCTGCACGCGCTCGGCAATGCTCGGCGCGATGTTCGCAGCGCTTGAGGTGCCATTTTCTCGTGGCGTCACAGCGGACCGACCCCCTCACTCCTCACCTTGCCTCTCCTCTCTCCCCGTTGGGGCGAAAGGAGAGGAATCAATTCAAGACGCCCACCAGAATCCCTCTCCGCTCTCCCGGAGACGGGAGAGGGGAGAGGGAGGGACCCACGGCGCAGCCGTGGGAGGGTGAGGTGAGAGGGCGTCACCGATGTCGGAGTTCTGCTAGGCACCGTGCGGCAACGACCAGGTCCAGGCGTCGCGGCCTGCCGCGTAGTCGCGATTGGTCTGCGCGGGGTCGCGATTGACCAGCGGCCGCGCATAGAGCGGATGCTGCATGCTTCGGATCTCGTGCTCGATCGTGAAGAGGTGCTTGCCGCTCTTGGGATCCACGATGTCCTTGAAGCGGTACTGGTGCTGGTCGCTCTCCTCGGTGACGAGCCCGCGCTCCAGCAGCCGGCGATGGGGACCGGAGAAATCCGCGATATAGACCTGGATGTGGTGGCCGTCGTAGTCGGGGAGCGGCCGGTCGGTCTCGCGGAAGATAAAATTCTGCTGCGCGCCCACGGAGGCGCGGGCATGGAGGCCGTGCTCGTCCTCGCCGGTGTCGGCCAAGGTGCCCAGCATCTCGCGATAGAAGCGCGCAATGCCCTCGGCGGTACCGGAACCGACCTCGAATTCGACGTAGGGGATGCCGAGGGTGATCCGGCCGAAGCGCGGCTCGGGCTCGTGGCAGCGGATAAGATTGCCCCAGGGGCTGGTCACGTCCACGAAGGAGTTGTGCTCGCGCACCTCGAACTTCGTGCCCTCGAGCGGCCGGCGCACGCGCGAGAGGCGCTTCAGCAGCGCCTCGCGATCGGGCAGCACCATGCCGACCCGGCCGCGCAGCACCTGCGCCTCGCCAGTGGGCAGATGGAACTGGCTGCGCCCGACGTTGATCCACATGTTGTCGGTGCTGGTCATGAGATAGGGATCGCGGGTGAGGCCGAGCCCGGTCACGTAGAAGAGCGTCGCGAGCTGCTGGTCCGGGATCAGGACATTGACGTGCTCGAGGGCCACGACGTTGCCGAGGTCCTCGGCCCTGCGGTCGTACTGCTGCGCCATGGGTGATCTCCGAGCCATTCTGGAATTCGGCGAATCCGACCACCAAACCCTGGCTTTGTCACGCGTTTCCGGAGGGGTCGAGTCCAAATTGGGACGCCGCGGCCGGTTGGAGTATTGTACCGACTGACCTCATCAAGGATCGTGGAGGCCTGTCGTGTCTGCGCCCTCTCGCCCGTCCGGACTCAATCATCTGGTCATCAATGTGCGGAACATGGAGGAGACACACCGCTTCTGGACCGACATGCTGGGATTCCAGCAAGTGGGCCGGTTCGACTCCGGTGACCCCTCGGGTTTGCAGCGGAAAATGCAGTTCTACAGCGGCGATCATGGCGAGGGACGGCTGACACATCACGATATCGCGTTTTGCGAGGCTCCTGAGCTCCCGGTGCCTGCGGCGGACGGAACGGTGGTCAGCGCGATCAGTCACATCGCGATTGGATTTCCGGATCGGGAAGCGTGGTTACGGCAACTCGCTTACTTGCAGAGGAGCGGCGTGAAATTCGAGCGGCGCGTCGAACACGGGATGACCCACAGCGTCTATGTCCGCGACCCCAATGGATACTCCGTCGAGCTGCTATACGAATTGCCGCGCAGCCTCTGGGAGGGCGACATCAACGCCGCTCTGAACCATTACGTTCCCGTACCGACCGAGGGTCCGAAAGCCCTCGAGGACCGGGTCGATGACCTCCCCGTCTTCGGGAAGGACGTTCCGCCAAGTCGCGACCGTTCCGGATGAGCGGACTGGCTTGTGTCCTAGATTGGGCCTATCGTCGGCTCAGCTGAACCCTTGATGGAGCTCGCCATGCGCGCCCATTCTGTGATCCGGTTCCTCGTGGTTCTGCTGCTTGCGCTGGTGGTGAGCGCGCCTGCCTATGCGCGGGTCTTCGTGAGCTTCGGGTTCCCCTTTTTCCCGTTCTTCGGGCCTGCCTACTACTATCCACCGCCGGCCTACTCCTATTACTACCCGCCGCCCTACTACTATCCGCCACAGCAGGGCTATTACGCGCCCGACGCCTACGCGCAGAGCGCCCCGCAGAGTGCACCCGCGAACACCGTCTCGCCGTCCGCCTCGTCCGGGAACTGCCGGACCTTCCATGGCGACGCGACCATCGACGCCTCCGGTAAGCCGTTCCATGGGCGCGCTTGCCTCGAGAGCGACGGGCGCTGGCACGTCATCCAATAGGCCCGCGGTCCCGTCCCGGTCACTGGCGTCAATCCTCGCAAGCCGCTGTGCTGGCCGGACGGTCCGTGCGTCCGGCGCCGGGTCCGTCTAGGCATCGAGGTTTCGTCGGCGTGAAAGAAATTCTTCTGGCGCTCGCGCTCAGCCTTTCGCTGACCGCCTGCGACACCGCATCCGATGCGTCAGCGAAGCCGGTCAACGTACCGCAGCCCGCCGACTGGAAGGCGGTGCTGATCGCCGGCGACGATCACGAGCCCGCTTTCGACAATGCGGTTGATGCCATGGCGGAGACGCTCGTTCGCTTCGGTGTGGCGCGCCCGGATATCTCGATCCTGAAGGCGACCGCCCGCGACAACCATGCCGCGACGCAAGCGAATATCGGCCGAGCCTTCGCCGACCTGCGTCCGGCGCCGACGGACGGCTGCTTTGTCTTCGTCACCTCCCACGGCGGCGAAGGTCGCGGGCTTTACCTCGCGCGCGGCAACGATTTCATCTCGCCCAACGCGCTCGCGGGCATGTTGAGCGGCGCCTGCGGGAACCGGCCGACCGTGGTCGTGGCCTCCGGGTGCTTTTCCGGGACCTTCGCGCAAGGCCGGGTCATGCCCGCGGCGAACCGCACCATCCTGACCGCGGCGCGCGCCGACCGACCGTCCTTCGGGTGCAACGCCGGCCTGCGCTACACGGTCTTCGATCAGTGCATCCTAGACAGCATGGAGCGCGGCATTCGCTGGCTCGATCTCATGGGCCGCACGCGCCAGTGCGTCTCCGCGCGCGAGCGCACCATGGGCGAGCTGCCCTCGAGCCCGCAGCTTTCGGTGGGCGCCTCCGCGGCGGGTCTCACGGTATTTGGCCAATAGGCCGGTGCGGCTGGAGGCGCACGGCGACGGCCAGCACCATCGCGGCGCCGACCACGATCGGCAGGAATGATGCCGCGGGGATCGCCGTCGCATCCCACGCGACACCGCCCAGCAGGGGCACCAGAAACGCCGTGAGATAACCGATCGCGAACATGCCCGCCGAGAGCCGATGGACGTCATGGGCCTCCGTCAGCATGGGCGGAAGCGCCAGCGTCAGGATCAGCCCGAAAGCGGCGGCAAAGCCCAGGATGCCCGCGCCGGCGATCTGTACCCAGGCAAAGGGCAGGAGGATCAGCCCGAGCCCGCCCAGCGTGACCACGCTCAGCGCGACGAGCGGACCCTTCTTGCCGGTGATGCGCTCGGGAAAAAAGAGCACCAGCAGAGAGGCCGGCAGCTGTCCAGCGTTGAGCGACGTGAGACACGGCCCGATCAGCTCGCCAGCACCGGTGGCGTGCAGGTAATCCGGGATGAAGGCGTTGGCGGCGAAATAGATGCTGGAGCCGCCGCCGAGGATGAGGCCCACCTGCCAGGTCTGCGGATCGCGCCAATCCGGCCACCAGAGCGGCGCGGCGGCACCACGCCGCGACCGTTGGTCCCGCGTCGCGGCTGCGATGAGCACGGCGGTCGCGAGGACGGGCACCGACCAGATCGCGAAGCTCACGCCCCAGCTGCCGCCCGCCAACGGGAGCACCACTGGCAAGGTCAGCGCGGCGCTCAGCACTTCGCCGATCAGCAAGCCGTTGGAGTAGACCGCGGTCGGGAGGCCGGGCCGCGACCCGAACCATTCGCTCACCAGCGAGGGCAACGCGGGCTGCATGATCGAGATCCCGGCGCCCATCACGAAGGTCATCAAGAACAGCATTGGCGTGGAGGGCCCGAGGCCGCGCCCAGCAGAGCCCAGCGCCGTCAGTACGAGGCCCGTCAGCAGCGCGCGCCGCGCGCCGATACGGGC
>DATEGF010000243.1:0-5570 GCA_035280245.1 Allostellaceae bacterium | reverse complement strand
GGGAATGCCGAGCTCCGCCGCCGCCTTGCGGTCGCCCAGCGCATCGTCGCCAACAGCCGCTACTACGAGATCGCGCGCGAGTTCGGGCGCATCGTCGGCAAGGCCGGAAGCGACGGGGCGCAGCGGCGCATCGTGGTGATGACCGGGGGTGGGCCCGGCATCATGGAAGCCGCGAACCGCGGCGCCTATGACGCGGGCGCCGACAGCGTCGGCCTCAACATCACGCTGCCGCACGAGCAGTATCCGAACCCCTACGCGTCGCCCGACCTTTGCTTCCGCTTCCACTATTTCGCCAACCGGAAACTGCACTTCCTGCTGCGCGCGCGAGCGCTGGTGGCGTTCCCCGGTGGATTCGGGACCTTGGACGAGGTCTTCGAGGTGCTGACACTGGTGCAGACCCGCAAGATGGTGCCGGTGCCGATCGTGCTGGTGGGCGAGGCCTATTGGCGCAAGGTGCTCGACGTCGACTTCCTGGTCGAGCAGGGCACGGTCGATCCCGAGGACCGCGAGCTCTTCTGGTTCGCGGAGACCGCCGAGCAGATCTGGCGCGGCATCCTGCATTGGTACGATGCGGCCGGACGGCCGCTCCTTTCAAAGACCGCCGAGTAGGACACATGAAAATCTCATTCCACGGCGCCGCGGGCGACGTCACCGGCTCCTGTCATCTGGTAGAGGCCGCGGGCCGTCGCATCCTCATCGACTGCGGCTTGTTCCAAGGGAGCCGCGAGCTCCACGAGGAGAATGCGGAGGCCTTCGGCTTCGAGCCGCGGGCCATCGATATCCTCCTGCTGACGCACGCGCATCTCGACCACTGCGGCCGCATCCCGCTGCTGTCGAAGCGCGGTTTCCGCGGCGAGGTCATCACGACCTCGGCCTCGCGCGAGCTCGCGCGGCTGGTGATGCTCGACTCCGCGCACCTGCAGGAAGAGGAGGCGCGCCGGCGCGAGCGCGTCTCCGCCCGGAGCGGCACCAACGAGCGCGCGGAGCCGCTCTACGGCATGGTCGACACGCTGGGCTCCCTGGATCACTTCCGCCGCACGGCGGAGTATGGGAAGACGCTCGACCTCGCGGCGGGCCTGCGCGCCACCTTCCACGATGCCGGCCACATCCTCGGCTCCGCGAGCATCCTGCTGGAGGTCGAGGAGAGCGGACGGCGGCGGAGCGTGGTGTTCTCCGGCGATCTCGGCAATGCCGGACGCCCGCTGCTGCGCGCACCCGACCCGCCCGCCGCCGCGGACGCCGTCGTGATGGAGACCACGTACGGCGACCGCCTGCACCGGCCGCTCGACAGCTCCGTGAACGAGCTCTACCAGGCGATCGCCGACACCTTCAGGCGCGGCGGGAATGTCGTCATTCCGACCTTCGCGCTCGAGCGCGCGCAGGAGATCCTGTTCTACCTGCGCCAGGGGGTCGAGACCAACCGCCTCCCCGCCTCCATGCCGGTGTTCCTGGATTCCCCGATGGCGATCTCGGCGACCGAGATCTTTCGTCGGCACCCCGAGGCTTGCACCGCGAGCCAGCTCCAGGGCGGCAAGGACCCGTTCGCGGTGCCGGGCCTGCACCTCACCCGCGAGCGCGCGGAGTCGGTCGCGATCAATCAAACCCGCGGCGGCGCGGTGATCATGGCCGGTAATGGCATGGCGACGGGCGGTCGGGTGCTGCACCACCTCAAGCACAATCTCGCGCGCCCCGAGTCGGGGGTCATCTTCGTCGGCTACGCCGCCAAGGGCACCCTCGCGCGCCAGATCATCGACGGCGCCAAGCGCGTGCAAGTGCTCGGCGAGCCCATCGCCGTCCGCGCCAGCGTGTGCACTATCGGCGGCTTCTCGGCCCATGCCGATCAGGCCGAGCTCCTCGCCTGGCACGCGGCGATCAAGGGCGTCCAGACCACGTTCCTGGTCCACGGCGAGGGCGACACCATGAAAGTTTTCGCGGGCAAACTCCCGCCGGGGCGCATTGAAATTCCGGCGCTGCATCAACAATTTGACCTCTAAGGCGGTGCCCTGATCGCCGGGCTTGATCTTGTCGCGCAGTCGATTCCTTATTGAGGACTGAGGCCGAGCCCTGGACCGGGCACGCCCCGTCGTTGAGACCCCGGAGAGAACGTTGTTGCCGTCAATGCCGCTTTCTTCCCTATTCCATCCCGCGGTTGCCGCCTGGTTCGAGCGGAGCTTCAAGGCGCCGACGGCGGCCCAGGCGGAGGCCTGGCCCGCGATTGCCGCGGGCCGCCACGTCCTGATCTCCGCGCCCACGGGCTCCGGCAAGACGCTGGCGGCCTTCCTGGCGGCGATCGATGGGCTGGTGCGCCAGGGGCTTGCCGGCGGCCTCCGTGACGAGACGCAGATCGTCTATGTCTCGCCGCTGAAGGCGCTCTCGAACGATATCGAGCGCAATCTGCAGGCGCCGCTCGCCGGCATCGGCGAGCGCCTGCGCGAGCTTGGCCTGCCCGAGGTCGAGATCCGAACCTGGGTCCGCACCGGCGACACCCCGCAGGGCGAGCGCGACCGCGCACGGCGCCGGCCGCCGCACATCGTCGTGACCACGCCCGAGTCGCTCTACATTCTCCTGGGCTCCGAGTCGGGCCGCGCGATGCTGCGGACCACGCGGACCGTGATCGTCGACGAGATCCACGCGGTGGCACCCAACAAGCGGGGATCGCACCTCGCGATCTCGCTCGAGCGGCTCTCGACCCTCTGCGGCGACCGCCTGCTCCGCATCGGCCTTTCCGCCACCCAGAAGCCGATCGAGGCGGTCGCGAACTTTCTGATCGGGGCGAACGCCGCGGGCGAGCCCGCCGCGCCCTGCAGCATCGTCGACAGCGGACACCGCCGCGCCCGCGACTTGGCGATCGAGGTACCGTTGTCGCCCCTCGAGGCCGTGATGTCCGCCGAGGTCTGGGAGCAAATCTACGATCGCCTCGTTGAGCTGATCGCGGCCCACCGAACCACGCTCATCTTCGTCAACACGCGGCGCATGGCCGAGCGGGTCACGCGCCAGCTCTCGGAGCGCCTCGCGGCCAAGGGCATCGGCGCCGACCAGGTCACGGCGCATCACGGCAGTCTCGCCAAGGAGCGGCGCTTCGATGCGGAGCAGCGGCTCAAGGGCGGGAAGCTTCGAGCGCTGGTCGCGACCGCCTCGCTGGAGCTCGGCATCGACATCGGCGAGGTCAATCTCGTCTGCCAGCTGAGCTCGCCCCGCTCGATCGCGAGTTTCCTGCAGCGGGTCGGTCGCTCCGGTCACGCCGTCGACGGTACGCCGAAAGGCCGGCTGTTCCCGCTCTCCCGCGACGAGCTCGTGGAATGCGCGGCGCTCCTCGACAGCGTCCGCCGCGGCGAGCTCGATCGGCTCTCGATCCCGGAACGACCGCTCGACGTGCTCGCCCAGCAGATCGTGGCGGAGACGGCGGCGCAGGATTGGGACGAGGACGCGCTCTTCGCGCTCATCCGCCGCGCCTGGCCTTTCCGGTCGCTCGAGCGCAAGGATTTCGACGAGGCGCTCGCCATGCTGGCGGACGGGTTCAGCACGCGCAACGGCCGGCGCGGCGCCCTCGTCCACCACGATGGCGTCAATCACCGCGTGCGCGGCCGGCGCGGCGCGCGGCTCACCGCCCTCACCTCCGGCGGCACGATCCCCGACACCGCCGACTATCAGGTCCTGCTCGAGCCCGAGAACCAGGTCATCGGCTCCGTGAATGAGGACTGGGCGGTCGAGAGCATGGCGGGCGACATCTTCCAGCTCGGCAACGGTGCCTATCGGATCATCAGGGTCGAGCGCAGCACCGTGCGGGTGGCGGACGCGGCGGGCTTGTCGCCGACCATTCCGTTCTGGCTCGGCGAGGCGCCGGGCCGCAGCGACGAGCTCTCGACGTCCGTCTCCCACCTTCGAACCGAGCTCTCGACACGGCTCTCGAATGAGCCCGAGAGCGCACTGCCCTGGCTCACCGACGAGATCGGCATCGCCGAGCCCGGGGCACGCCAGATCGTCGAGTATCTGGCCTCGGCGCGCGCGGCGCTCGGCACGCTGCCGACGCTCAGCGAGATCGTGCTCGAGCGCTTCTTCGACGAGGCCGGCGGCATGCAGCTGGTGATCCACTCGCCGTTCGGCAGCCGGGTCAATCGGGCCTGGGGCCTGGCGCTGCGGAAGCGCTTCTGCCGCAAGTTCAATTTCGAGCTGCAGGCGGCGGCGACCGAGGACAATATCGTGCTGTCGCTCACCACGGCGCACAGCTTCGCGCTCGACGAGGTGCCGCGCTACCTCAACTCCGCGAGCGCGCGCGACGTGCTGATCGCGGCGCTGCTCGACGCGCCCATGTTCATCACGCGCTGGCGCTGGGTCGCGGCGGTGGCGCTGGCGCTGCCGCGCTTCCGCGGCGGCAAGAAGGTTCCGCCACAGCTCGCGCGCATGAACGCCGAGGACCTGATCGCCTCGATCTTCCCGGACCAGATCGCCTGCGCCGAGAACCTCGTGGGCGAGCGCGAGATCCCGGACCATCCCCTGGTCGAGCAGACCATCAAGGATTGCCTCACCGAGGCGATGGACGTCGAGGGCTTCCTGCGGCTCCTGAAGGGCATCGAGTCCGGCGCGATCCGCGTGCGTACCTGCGACCTGACCCAGCCCTCGCCGCTCGCGCTCGAGGTGCTGTCGGCCCGGCCCTATGCCTATCTCGACGACGCGCCGCTGGAAGAGCGCCGGACCCAGGCCGTGCTCAGCCGGCGCTGGCTCGCGCCCGAGGCCGCAAGCGACCTGGGTCGGCTCGACGCCGAGGCGATCGCCCGTGTGCGCGCGGAAGCCTGGCCAGAGGCCGCCAATGCCGACGAGCTGCACGACGCAGTGGTCTGGCTCGGGTTCCTGAGCGAGGACGAGGTCGCGGCGCAGCCGGCTTGGCGCGAGTGGCTCGCCGACCTCGCGCGCCAGAAGCGCGCCGCGCAGCTCACGGCGCCAGGCGCGACGCTCTGGATCAGCGCGGAGCGCTTGCCGGAATTCCGTGCGCTTTGGCCCGACGCAGCGCTTCGCCCGGCGATTGCGGCACCCGCCGCCCAAAGCGAGCGAAATTGGGCGCCCGAGGAGGCGCTCACTGAAATCCTCCGCGGCCGGCTCGATGGGCAGGGTCCGGTGACGCCGGAGATGCTCGCGACGCCGCTCGGGCTCGAGGCCGACGAGATCCGCGTCGCCCTCATGGGCTTCGAGACCGAGGGCTCGGTGCTGCGCGGCCGCTTCACGCCGGGCACCGAGGCCGACGAGTGGTGCGAGCGCCGCCTGTTGGCGCGCGTTCATCGCTATACGGTGAAGCGGCTGCGCGCGGAGATCGAGCCGGTGGCGGCCCGCGATTTCCTGCGCTTCCTCCTGTCGTGGCAGCGCGTGACGACGGACGCCCAGATGGCGGGGCCCGACGCGCTCGAGGTCGTCGTGAGCCAGCTCGAGGGCTTCGAGGCGCCGGCGGGCGCCTGGGAGACCGAGATCCTGCCCGCACGCCTCAAGGGCTACGACCCCGCCTGGCTCGACGAGCAATGCCTTGCCGGCCGGATCGCCTGGGCGCGGCTCCGCCCGCGCGTCGCCAAGGCCAACGGCGA
>DATEGF010000242.1:0-9076 GCA_035280245.1 Allostellaceae bacterium | reverse complement strand
GTGTGCACGTGATCGCCGGGCGCGATCGCCACCGTGGCAAAGCCGATGATCTGGTTGTACTTGCGCACGGCCTCGCCCACCGCGACCGGCGCCGTCGCGAGCTTGTGCCCGGCCGGCACATGTCCGCGGGCCGTGACCTGCTCGCCGGGAATCTCCGTGCCCGGCAGGATATTGGCGCGCGCCACCACGACGTTATCGGCAGTGCTGAGGCGGATCGTGAGCGTGGGCATCGTGTGCTCCAATTCTGGGCTTCAAATAAATTTTACAGGCCGCTCTTCGGCGTGGCAATTTCGCCCCTTCGCATGAGAGGGTGGCGGCATGGCGGCGGGTCGGTTGCAGGGCAAGACGGCGGTGGTGACGGCGGCGGCGCAAGGGATCGGCCGCGCCTCGGCGCTGGCCTTCGCCCGCGAAGGCGCCCGCGTCATCGCGACCGATCTCAACCCTGAGAGGCTCGGCGCGCTCACCAAGGAGCCGGGCGGGGCGGGTATTGCGACCCGCAAGCTCGACGCGACCGACAGCGCCGGGATCGCGGCGCTCGCGACCGAGGTCGGTCCGATCGACGTGCTCATGAATTGCGCGGGCTTCGTGCATCACGGCACGGTGCTTGACACCAGCGAGAGGGACTGGGACTTCTCCATGACCCTCAACCTCAAGAGCATGTACTTCACGATCCGCGCCTTCCTGCCCGGCATGCTGAAGAAGGGGAAGGGCTCGATCGTCAACGTGGCCTCCGGCGCCTCCTCGGTGCGCGGCATCCCCAACCGTTTCGTCTACGGCACCAGCAAGGCCGCGGTCATCGGGCTCACCAAGTCCGTCGCGGCCGACTTCATCAAGCAGGGCATCCGCTGCAACGCGATCTGCCCCGGCACCATCCAGACACCCTCACTCGACGACCGCATCGCGGCCCTCGGCGATGCCGAGGAGGCGCGCAAGGCCTTCATCGCCCGCCAGCCCATGGGCCGCCTCGGCACCGCCGAGGAGGTCGCGGCGCTGGCGCTCCATCTCGCGAGCGACGAATCCGGCTTCACCACCGGTGCCATCCACATCATCGACGGCGGTTTCAGCCTCTGATCCGCTGGCAAGAAAGGGAGAGAACGCCATGAAATTGTTGCGCTATGGGCCCGCGGGCCAGGAGAAGCCGGGCATCCTCGACCGCGATGGCCGCATCCGCGACCTCTCGGGCACGGTCTCCGACATCGGCCCCGAGGCGATCTCGCCCGCGAGCCTCGACAAGCTCCGCCGGGTCGATCCCGGGACGTTGCCGGCCGTGGCGGGCACGCCGCGGATTGGGCCCTGCGTCGCGCGGGTGCCGAAGCTGGTCTGTGTCGGCTTGAACTATCGGCTCCACGCCCAGGAGGCGGGTCAGCCGATCCCGAAGGAGCCGATCCTCTTCATGAAGGCGACCACGGCCATCAACGGCCCGAACGACGACGTGATCATTCCCAAGAACTCCAAGAAGACCGATTGGGAAGTCGAGCTCGGCATCGTCATCGGCAGCAAGACGCAATACGTCTCCGAGGCGGACGCGCTGAAGCACGTCGCCGGCTATTGCATCGTCAACGACGTCTCGGAGCGCGAGTTTCAGATCGAGCGCGGCGGCCAATGGTCCAAGGGCAAGAGCTGCGACACCTTCGCCCCCATGGGGCCCTACCTCGTGACCTCCGACGAGGTACCGGATCCCCAGGCCCTCGACCTCTGGCTCGAGGTGAATAGCGATCGCGTCCAGAGCAGCAACACCCGGGACATGATCTTCACGGTGAAGCAGCTCGTGAGCTACGCCAGCCAGTTCATGACTCTGCTCCCGGGCGACGTCATCCCGACTGGCACCCCCTCGGGCGTCGGTCTCGGCATGAAGCCGCAGCGGTTCCTGAAGGCCGGCGATACCATGCGCGTGGGGATCAGTGGGCTCGGCGAGCAACGCCAGCGTGCGGTTGCCTGGGCACCGGAGCCGCCGAGGCACTGATTTCGCCGATAGTGGCATTATAGCAACACCTGTTGAGAAGTCGCGTGCTAGCACCGTTTCGGCGGTGCTAGCGCTGGCGTGCTGCATTAAATTGTCGTTATGCTCAACTGTTCGTAGACCGTTCTCAGAGGCTCCATGTACGACCGCCGCCCCGGATTCTTCCGGAATGATGAAGCCCAAACCGGCCGCCGCGCCGAGGGCAAAGTTAAGTGGTTCAACGCGACGAAAGGCTTCGGCTTCGTGACATTCACGGACGGATCCCAGGACGCCTTCCTGCCGATGGCGGTCCTGAGGCGCGCCGGCTATGAGGATGTGCGAGAAGGCGCCGGTGTCACCTGCGAGGTGGGCACGGGCGCCAAAGGCCCGCTGGTGCTGAGCGTGCTGAACGTCGATATGAGCACCGCCGTCGCGCCCGGCTCGGGTGGCGGACGGGCACCCCGCGGAGACGCGTACGGTGCCGGACCGCCTCGCCCGACCGGGCCCGCCACGACGCTCGAGGGGGCGGTCAAGTGGTTCGAGCCCGATAAAGGCTACGGGTTCATCTCGCCCGATGGCGGGGGGAAAGACATCTTCATCCATATAACCGCGTTGCGCCGGAGCGGGGTCACCTCGTTGGGTCCCGGCCAGCGCGTGCGCGTCGACGTGGTCGACGGCCGCAAGGGCCTGGAAGCCGACCGGGTCACGCTGATCTGAGCCCCGCTCCCGGCGCTCCCGGGCGCCGGGCTTTTTCAGAGGGCCCGAGGCGGCTTCGCCGTGGGCCCGGCTCTTCCGGTGGAGGGCGCGTTGGAGCTGCACGACACGCTTAGAACTTACCGTCTGTTCGCCGGCTCCTACGACGTTGTCTTCGGCCCGATCTTCCATCCCGGACGCAAGGCGGCGGTCGAGGTCGCGAACGACCGGCCGCACCAGCGCATCCTCGAGGTCGGCGTCGGCACCGGCCTCTCGCTCCCGCATTTCCGGAAGGACGCCCGCGTCACCGGGATCGACGTCTCCAAGGAGATGCTGGCGAAGGCGCGCCGCCGGGTCGAGCGCGACGGCCTGAAGCAGGTCGAGGCGCTCCAGGAGATGGACGCGGAGGCCATGAGCTTCGAGGAGAGCGCCTTCGATGCCGTGCTCGCGCTCTATGTCGCCTCGGTGGTGCCGAACCCCGCGCGGTTCGTGGCGGAGATGCGCCGCGTCTGCAAGCCCGGCGGCACCATCGTGATCGTCAATCACTTCACCAGCGCCAACCCCGCCATGCGCTGGCTCGAGCGGCGCCTCGCACCGCTCGCCGGCAAGATCGGCTTCCACGCCGACTTCCCACTCGACGAGTTCCTCAAGGCCGGTCGCCTCCGCGTGCGCGAGGCGCGGCCCAGCAACCTCTTCGGCTACTGGAAGCTGCTCCGCTGCGTCAACGAGAAGTGACGCCGTCGCTATCCGTCGGTCACGTCTTCACAATTGTTCTGGGTCGAACCCGACGGTGGTCGCTGCCGCGGTGATGGCAGGCAGCATTGCGGGAGCGGTGGCCAGCCGATGCTCCGCGAAGAACCGGGCAACATTCACCTTCGCTTGCAGCAACGCGGTCTTGCCATCGTGCTTGGCAGCTTGCTCGGCTGCACGGGCACCCTTCGCGAGGAGCCAGCCGCTCACGACCGTGCCGAGCATCCGCAGATAAGGGACTGATCCCGCGAGTGCGCGGGGCATATCGCTGGCGAGGGCTGCGGCCATCCAATCCGTGGCGCGAGAGAGGGCGTCGACGCCCGCCGAAAGGTGCTCGGCGTCGAGCGTACGCATCTCTGCAATGAGTTCCTTCACAGCCGCGGCGGCGTCGCGGGCGATCTTCCGCCCCACCAAATCAGCCGCCTGGATGCCGTTGGTGCCTTCGTAGATCGGCGCGATGCGGGCGTCGCGGAGGTGCTGGGCGGCGCCGGTTTCCTCGATGTAGCCCATGCCGCCGTGGATCTGCACGCCCGTGGAGGCGACCTCGACGCCAATGTCGGTGCACCAGGCCTTCACCACGGGAATGAGCAGATCGACACGGCGCTGTTGGCGGGCGCGCTCCTCAGCGTTGGGGTGATGGCGCGCGCGGTCGATGCCGGCGGCAACATAGTAGGTGAGGGCGCGCGCGGCTTCGGTGGAGGCGCGCATGTCCAGGAGCATGCGGCGAACATCCGGGTGATGGATGATCGGCAAGGGGCCGTCGGCCTTGACGCCGACCGGCTTGCCCTGGACGCGCACGCGCGCGAAGTCGCGGGCCTGCTGATAGGCGCGCTCGGCGATCGCCACACCCTGCAGGCCCACGTTGAGCCGCGCGTTGTTCATCATGGTGAACATCAATTCCATGCCGCGGTTCGGCTCGCCCACGAGGTAGCCCGTGGCGCCGCCGCGGTCGCCATAGGCCATGACGCAGGTCGGGCTGCCGTGGATGCCGAGCTTGTGCTCGAGGCTGACGGGACGGAGGTCGTTGTTCTCGCCCAGCGTGCCGTCGGGGTTCACAAGCCGCTTCGGCACGATGAAGAGCGAGATGCCGCGCGTGCCCGCGGGCGCATCGGGCAATCGCGCCAGCACCATGTGCACGATGTTGGCGGCCATGTCGTGGTCGCCGTAGGTGATGAAGATCTTCTGTCCCGTGATCTCGTAGTGGTCGCCTTTCTTGACCGCGCGCGTCCGGAGCGCGCCCACGTCCGAGCCCGCCTGTGGCTCGGTCAGGTTCATGGTCCCGGTCCACTCGCCGGAGATCATCTTCGCGAGATAGAGCCGCTTCTGCTCGAGTGAGCCGTGGGCCTGCAAGAGCTCGACCGCGCCGATCGTCAGCATGGGGCAGAGCGAGAAGCTCAGATTGGCCGAGGTCCACATCTCCAAGACGGCGGTCGAGACCACCTGCGGCAGGCCCTGGCCGCCGAACTCGGGATCGAAGGGGAGCGCATTCCAGCCGCCCTCGACATAGCTTCGATAGGCGTCGCTGAAGCCCGTTGGCGTCCGCACGACGCCGTTCTCGAGCCGAGAGCGCTCACGATCGCCGACCACGTTGAGCGGCGCGATCACGTCGCCCGCGAGCTTCGCGGCCGCCTCGAGGACCTGGTCGACGAGATCGGGCGCCGCCTGCTCGCAGCCCGGCAGCGCCGCGACATCCCGGAGATTCACAATTTCGTTAAGTGCGAAGCGCATGTCGGCGAGCGGCGCGGCGTAGTCGGACATGAGGCCTCCCTCGGGATTGCGGCGATCCTATCGGCGCGGCGAGCGCTGTCTAGGGCTGGCCTTGCCGCGCCGCTGGCCTAGTATAGGTTCCGGATCGGGAGGAGAGGCGTTCATGAGTTGGCAGCCGGCGCAGGAGCCGCGGGCGACGCCGGGATCGGGGGCGGGGCTCGATATCGTCGTCGTCCCGCGCGTGCGCGATCTCGGCGGGTTCGAGGTCCGCCGGGTGCTGCCCTCGGGCGAGCGGCGCGCGATCGGGCCTTTCGTCTTCTTCGACCAGATGGGGCCGATCACCTTCAAGGCCGGCACCGGCATCGACGTGCGGCCGCATCCGCACATCGGCCTCGCCACAGTGACCTATCTGTTCGACGGCGAGATCCAGCACCGCGACAGTCTCGGCAACGTGCAATCGATCAAGCCGGGCGAGGTCAACTGGATGACCGCGGGCCGCGGCATCGTGCATTCCGAGCGCACGCCCGAGGACCTGCGCATGGCGCCCTCGCCGGTGTTCGGGATCCAGGCCTGGATCGGGCTGCCGCGCGCGAAAGAGGAAGTCGAGCCGAACTTCGTCCACCACGCCGCGGCGTCGCTCCCGGTGATCGACGGCAAGGGGAGCCGGGTGCGCGTGATGGTGGGGTCGCTCATGGGCGCGCGCTCGCCGGTCGCGACCTATTCCGACATGGTCTACGCGGACGCCACGCTCGCGGCGGGGGCGCGGCTCGCTTTCCCGGCGGAGCACGAGGAGCGCGCCATCTACGTGGTGAAGGGCGTTGTCGATCTCTCGAGCCGCTCCTTCGGCGCGAGCCAGCTCCTGGTCTTGAAGCGCGGCATCGAGGCCGCGGTGACAGCGCCGCAGGGCGCGCGCCTGTTGCTCCTCGGCGGCGCGCCGCTCGACGGCCCCCGGCACATCTGGTGGAACTTCGTCTCGAGCTCGCAACAGCGCATCGAGCAGGCCAAGGCTGACTGGAAAGCCGGCAAATTCCGACCGGTCCCCCACGAGACCGAGTTCATCCCGCTGCCGGAGTGAACCAGTTTTTAGATGGGTGAAGCGGCTCCCCCTCACCCTTCCCTCTCCCCTCGGGGAGAGGGTTGCGTAGGCTTGGCGAGCGCAGCGAGCTTAGGCGAAGCTGGGTGAGGGGGCGCTTCCGGCTACGCAAGAGGAATCAACGCACGCGCCGCCTCGGCTGGGCCTCGCTCTTCGGCTCTTCGAGAGTGAAGATCTTTCCGGGGTTCATGATGTCGTCGGGATCGAGGGCGCGCTTCACGGCGCGCATGAGGTCGAGCGCCACGGCGGATTTGTAGCGCGGCAGCTCGTCGCGCTTGAGGATGCCGATGCCGTGCTCGGCGCTGATCGAGCCACCCATCTGACCGACGATGCCGTGCACGATGTCGTTGACCTCCGGCCGGTGGGCGAGGAAGGCTTTCGTCGGGGCCGGATCGGTCTTGAGGTCGGCACGCACGGGCTCGCTGATGTTGAAGTGGATATTACCGTCGCCGACGTGGCCGAAGGCCAGTGGCCGGCAGCCGGGGATGCGCGCCTCGACGGCGGCTGTGAGGCGCTCGATGCAGTCGGCGACGCGGCTCACCGCGACCGAGACATCGTGCTTGATGCTGCCGCCCTCGAATTTCTGCGCCTCCACCATCGCCTCGCGGATGCGCCAGAGCTGCTGCGATTGCTGCGCACTGGAAGCAACCACGCCGTCCTCGATCAACCCGGCCTCAACGACCTCGCCGAGGAATGTCTCGAGGCTTGCGCGCAGGTTCGAGCCAGGCCGGCTCGAGGACACGTCGAGAAGCGCGTACCACGCATGGGGCTGCTGCAGGGGATCGACGATCCCCGCGACGTGGCGCGCAGAGAACTCGAGGCCGCGGCGCGGGATCAGCTCGAAAGCAGTGAGCTGGTCGCCGCTCGCCGCCCGCGCGCGGGCGAAGAGCTCCATGGCGTCGCCAGCCTTGCCGAAGCCCAGGAACGCCGTCTCGATCTCCCGTGGCCGCGGGAACAGCTTGAGCGTCGCCGCGGTGATGATGCCGAGGGTACCCTCGGCGCCGATGAAGAGCTGCTTCAGGTCGTAGCCGGTATTGTCCTTGCGGAGCGCGCCGAGCCCTTCCCAGATCCGGCCGTCCGGCAACACGACTTCGAGACCGAGGCAGAGGTCCCGCGTATTGCCGTAGTGCAGCACGCCGATCCCACCCGCGTTGGTCGAGAGGTTACCGCCGATCTGGCAACTGCCCTCGGCCCCGAGGCTCAGCGGGAACAGCCGATCGGCCGCCTCCGCCGCTTTCTGGATATCTGCGAGGATGCAGCCGGCCTCCACGGTGATCGTGAAATCGACGGGGTCGATCTTGCGAACGCGGTTCATGCGGCCGAGCGCCAAGACGATGGCGTTCTCGTCCTGCGGCACGCCGCCACCGCAGAGCCCGGTGTTGCCGCCTTGCGGAACGATCGGGAGGCGCGCGGCGGAGGCGAGCTTCACGACCTCTGCCACTTCTGGCGTCGACGCGGGCCGTACCACCAGACCCACGCGTCCGCGATACATGCCGCGGCTCTCCGTGACGTAGCGCTCGATCTCCTGCGCGTCGTCGACGATGCCCTTGGGCCCGACCGCCGCGCGGATGCCCTTGAGGGCGACTTCGAGCGAGAGTGTCACCGTGGCAGTCCCCTCAACTTGCTTGACCAGCCCGCATCTAACGCGCCCTCGGCTCTTGAGAAAAGCGGAACAATGCTTCGAGACAATGAGGCTCAATTGCGCGGCGGTGCTGCGGCGCGGCGAAGCCGGTCGTTGATGGCGGCGCCGAGCCCGTGCTCCGGAATGGGCATCACCGCGATGCCCGCGATATCGGGGCGGTCGAGGGCCCGCAGCGATGCGAACAGGTTCGCGGCGGCCTCGGCGAGATCGCCGCTCCGCGAGAGCCAGCGCACCTCCAGGAAGCCTTCGGGCGCAAGTCCGGGGCCGAGTGCGAGCAGCGCCTCGCCCGGTCGCCGGTCGTGCGCATCGAGCCGCACTGGTCGCTCCGGCGCATAGTGGCTCTCGAGCAGGCCGGGTGAGCGCGGCGCGGCGTCGGTCACGCCCGCGGTCGCCACGGGCCCGATGACGACCTCCAGTGCTTCGCGCGGCACGCCGCCCGGGCGCAGCAGGGTGGGTACCGCGCCGGAGAGGTCGAGCACCGTGGACTCGATCCCGACCCGGCACGGGCCGCCGTCGAGCACCGCCGCGATCCGACCCTCGAGCTCCGCCAGCACATCGGCGGCACGGGTGGGGCTCACGCGGCCCGAGCGATTGGCGCTGGGTGCCGCGAGCGGCCGACCCGTCGCACGCAAAAGAGCGTGTGCGATCGGATGCGCGGGCATACGGATCGCCAGCGTGTCTAGTCCCGCGCTCGCCAGGAGCGAGACCGGGCAGCGCGACGCGCGCGGCAGCACGAGACTCAGCGGCCCCGGCCAAAAGCGCTCGGCGATTTGCTCGGCGCGAGCATCGAAGACAGCGAGGGTCCGCGCGGTAGCGAGGTCTTGCACATGCGTGATCAGCGGATTGAAGCGCGGGCGGCCCTTCGCCTCGAAGATGCGCGCCACCGCGAGATCGTTGGTGGCGTCGCCACCGAGGCCGTAGACGGTCTCGGTCGGAAACGCCACGGCCTCTCCGGCGCGCAGCAATCGAGCGGCGGCCTCGACACGGTCCGCGCTCCAGAGCTCGGTCATGGGCTCAGCGTCCGCGGGCGAAGAAGCCGGTGTTGCGGAAGCCAGGTTTGCCGTACCGGAAGGGCGTGCCATCGGGCGTCGTGACGCTGCCTCCCGCCGCCTCGAGCACGGCCTGACCCGCGGCGGTGTCCCACTCCATGGTGGGACCGAAGCGGGGATAGAGATCAGCCTCGCCGGCGGCAACCAGACCGAACTTCATGGCGCTCCCGGAGACGCGGGTGGAGGGCTGGTCGAGCGTCGCG
>DATEGF010000241.1:0-15664 GCA_035280245.1 Allostellaceae bacterium | reverse complement strand
ATGATCGCGATCACCGCCACGATGGCGACCGCCAGGAGTCCCGCCCGATTTTGCATAGCCGCTCCCCTCCGCTGTTGCGTCCCGGCTCTAGGCCAGGTGCCGCGTGTATTGGCGCACGAAATCGCAGTCGACGAGCTCGATATAGGCCTGGGTCAGGCGCTTGGTGATGGGTCCGGGGACGGTGCCCTCGCCTACGGTCGCGCCAGTGAATTTCGACACGGGGCAGATCACCAGACTGGTCGAGGTGACGAAGATCTCGTCCGCGGTCTGCGCGTCATAGAGATCGATGTCGGTTTCCTCGAGGGGAATGCCGAGCTTCGCCGCGAGCTCGATCACGGTGGCGCGGCTGACGCCGGGCAGCACGTACTTCTCGCGCGGCGTCCGCACGCGGCCGTCCTTCACCAGGAAGATGTTGCTGCCGGTGCCCTCGGCGAGGTTGCCGTTCTCGTCGAGCAGGATCGACCAGGCCTCGGCGTCGACCGCCTTCGCCTGCATGTCCGCGAGGATCAGGTTCATGTACTGGTGCATCTTGGCGCGTGGGCTCAGCATGCTCGGCGCCACCCGGCGCGTCGGCGGCACCACGACGCGCATGCCGTCGCGATAGAGTTTGGCGCGCTGCTTGTGCGGCAGCGGCACGCAATCGACGATCACGTTGGCCTTCACGTGCTCCCACCCCTCGTCGCCGACGGCATCGACGCCACGGCTGATGCGCTGACCGATCCAGTAGTCCTCGTCCTTGCCCAGGAGGTGCTTGTTGCGATTGAGCACGTCCTCGCTGATCTCGATCATCTCCTTGGGCTTGAGTCCGCAGTCGATCTGCGTGTAACGGAGCGAGCGGTAAAGGCGGTCGATATGCTCCTTGATCTTGAAGATGCGGCCGTTGAACGAGCGCGTCATATCGAAGACGCCGTCGCCCTTGGTGAAGCTGCGGTCGCGGAACGGGATCACCACCTCGCGCTCCGGCACGATCTTGCCGTTGAAGTAGGCGACGCGTTGGTTGGAGAGTGCGCTCATGGATGCCCCTTCCGAAGCAGCGGTATTTCCTGGCCGTTTCCGTAGCTTTCCCCAAAGGAGGCGCGCTGCCAAGTCCTTCTCGCGGGGCTGATGCGGCCAATCCGCCCTTGACGCGCGCGGAGGCCAGCGAACACTCTCCGTCCATGCGAATTGACCATCAGCGGCTCCGCCGCCTCACCAGCGCCCTCCTCGAGACCACCGGCAGCCGCCCACCGGAGGCGAAGACCGTCGCCGATCATCTGGTCGACGCTAACCTCGCGGGCCACGACAGCCACGGTGTCGGGATGCTCCCGCACTACATGCGGAACTTCAAAGCGGGCACGCTGATCCCGAACCAGGTGCCGGAGGTGGTGAGCGAGAGCGGCAATTTCTCGGTCTGGGACGGAAAGAACGGCTACGGCCAAGTCATCGCGCGCGACGCGATGATTTGGGCCGTCGAGACCGCGCGCCGCCGCGGCGTCGCGGTCCACGGCCTGCGCAACACCCATCATATCGGCCGGGTCGGCACCTACGGCGAGATCGCCGCGGCTCAGGGACTGGTCTCGATCCACTTCGTCAACGGCAATTCCGGTCCGCCACGCGTGACGCCGTTCCGCGGCCGCGAGGGTCGGCTCTCGACCAACCCGATCTGCGTCGCGGTACCCGGCACCCGCGACACGCCGATGATCGTGCTGGACATGGCAACCAGCCGGGTCGCGATCGGCAAGGTGCGCGTCGCCTACAACCAGAAGAAACCCATGATCGAGGGCGCGCTCATCGCGGCGGACGGGAAGCCCACAACCAACCCCGCGGTGCTCTACGAGGACCCGCGCGGCGCCGTACAGCCCTTCGGCGAGCACAAGGGCTATGCCCTCGCGCTCATTGCGGAGCTGCTCGCGGGCGCCATCGCGGGCGCGGGCACGATCCAGCCGGCCAATTCCCGCGACCGTGGCATCCTCAACGGCATGCTGACGGTGGTGATCGATCCCGGCCGGATGGCGGGCGCCGACTTCATCCGCACCGAGATCGACGCGCTCATCGCCTATATGAAGGAGACGCAGGCGGCGGATCCCGCGCTTCCGGTCCTGGTGCCCGGCGAGCCCGAGCGGATCGCGCGCGCCCAGCGCATCGCCGAGGGCATCGAGATCGACGACACCACCTGGACCGAGATCGGCGAGGCCGCGAAGAGCGTTGGAGCGACCTTCGAGGCGGCATGACCGCGCCGCAGATCGATCCGAGGCGCCTCGACCTTGCCGCCGAATTCCGCGCCCGGCCGTTCGGCCGGCACAGTCCTGAGCTGCAGGCGCTTCTCGACATCATGCGCCGTTCGGAGAACTGCCAGCACCTGATCCTGGTCTCGATCGAGCCCGGTAAATGGGTGCTCGGCGAGCGCCGGATCAATGGTGAGCCACCGACCCTCTTCATGGACGAGGTCTTCGAGAGCCGTGAGGCCGGCGAGTGGGCGGCGTTCCGGCGTCGCTGGCAGGTGCTGGCGGGACGCCCACTGGAGCTGACGTGACGAAGCCGGGCGTCGTCGGCTATCTCGATGCGCTTTACGCATCGCCCGGCGACGAGGTCGTCCTGCGCGTCAGTGTGCTGGATGGCGGGGGCCGCTATCGTGCCTCGCTCGCGCGCCTCATCTGTGGCGAGACCGGGCCCGGCGGTCCCGGTCTCAAGGAAGAGGCGATACCCTGCGCCATCGACGGCGCGCACGACGGCGCCGAGCAACCGGTGCCGATCGGCTCCTACGTCGTCGTGGACGACCTGCCGCCCCTCGAGGCGATCGAGCTCTCGCTGCTGATCCAGCCAACCCAATCGGGCCGCGGCCAGCAAGCACTGATGTCGCTCGGCCGGGTGCGCCTGCTCATGGACGCCGGTGGCGCCGCCGCACTGTCGATCGATGGCGAGACCATCTCGACGAACGAGCCGATGCGCGGACGCGCGTGGTATCGCGTCGAGGCGAGCTACGATCCCGCAACCGGCGCGGCGAGCGTCGCGAGCACGCCGTTACCCGGGTTGCATGCGGAGACCCGAACCGCAGCGGAGGCGCGCCTCAAGAGCGGCGTCCGCGCCGCGGGGCCACTGCTGATCGCAGCGGCGCCGGGGCCTGACGGTCGGATCGCCGAGCACTTCAATGGCAAGATCGAGGGGCCCGCGCTCGGGTCTCGCGGCATCGCGGCTGAGTGGGATTTCTCACGCGGCATCGGAACCGCTGGGGTGGAGGACCGCTCGCCGCACCGGCTGCACGGCCGCACCGTCAACGCGCCGAAGCGCGCGGTCACGGGCTCTCGGTGGGACGGCTCGGTCCACGACTGGCGCCAGAACCCGGCGCACTACGCCGCGATCCACTTTCACGCGGACGATCTCTACGACGCGGGCTGGCGGGAGAGCCTGCGGTTCCGGCTGCCGGAGCGGCTCAAGAGCGGCTACTATGCGGTGAAGCTGCAGGCGTCGGGCGCGCCCTTCTACGTCGGCTTCATCGTCAGCCCTGGGCGGGGCGCGCCCCGCGCCAAAATGGCGGTGCTCGCGTCCACCGTCACCTACCTCGCCTACGCCAACTACCGCCGCCGCATGTCGCCGGGTCCCTTCGAGCTCTCCATGGGCACGCTGCCGACGGTCGACATGACGGACATCCTGCTTGCGGAGCATCCGGAGTTCGGCAGCTCGACCTACGACGTGCACAGGGACGGGACCGGCGTCGGCCACGCCTCGATCCGGCGGCCGCTCTTCAACATGCGGCCGACCGGGCGATTCTGGAATTTCGCCATGGACCTCTGCCTGATCGATTGGCTGGAGGCGCAGGGCATCGACTACGACGTTATCTCCGAGCATGAGCTGCAGGAGCGCGGCGTCGAGTTGCTCTCGCCCTATCGCGCGGTGCTGACGCCGAGCCATCCGGAATACGACTCGCTCGAGATGCTGCAGGCGATCGAGACCTATCTCGGCGCCGGCGGTCGCTTCATGTACCTCGGCGGGAACGGCTTCTATTGGCGGGTCAGCTTCGATCCCGCGCATCCCGGCATGATCGAGCTGCGTCGCGCGGAGGACGGCACGCGCGCCTGGGCGGAGCAGCCGGGCCAGTACTATCACGCGACGGGCGAGTACGGCGGGCTATGGCGAAGGATTGGGCGGCCACCGAACAAACTTTTCGGCGTCGGCTTCATCGCCCAGGGCTTCGACGCGTCCTCCTATTACAGGCGCACCCGGGACTCCCACGATCCGCGGGCGACATTCCTGTTCGCGGGCATCGAGGAGGAGATCATCGGCGATTTCGGCGCCTGGGGTGATGGCGCCGCGGGGCTCGAGATCGATTGCTACGACGCGAGCCTCGGCTCGCCGCCGCACGCGCTGGTGGTCGCGTCATCGGAGAACCACAGCAACGCGTTCCTGCTGGTGAACGAGGAGATGCTGTCGAACTCCCGCGGCGTCGACGCCACGCTCAATTCGCGCATCAAGGCCGACATTGTGTTCTTCGAGACGCCCGTCGGCGGCGCCGTGCTCTCGACGGGCTCGATCGCCTTCGTCGCAAGCCTCGCCCACGACAACTATCGAAACAACGTCTCGCGCCTGCTGCGAAACGCACTAGATCGATTCCTCGATCCAGCGCCGTTCATTATGCCGGCGTGAAGACCATCGTGATCGCAGTCCTGGGAACGCTCGCGCTGCTCGGCTGTCAGCCGCAATCCCCCAGGCCCAGCGAAGCCCCCGATCAGCAACGTTTCATGATGGGGTGCCGCCCCGCGGATGCGGTGAAAGACCCAACCGCCTACACGGCCTACTGCGATCGCTTCTAGCTACCCAAATCAGGATTCGCAGATACGGATGAGACAAGAAAGATGAACAGGGGGGCGGCGAGGCAGCGAGATGAAGGAGCTACCGAGACCTCGAGCGTGAACCACCATGGGTGACCGTGGGCTCCGCCTCTCGCTGCCTCGCTGTCTCACTGTCATCTTGGACATGCGATCGAAACTCGAATCACCCTTCTCTGAAAGTTGGTGCTAGCTACCCCCGGTAGTCCGTCCCTAGGTGGAAGAGGCAATCGCCGCGCTCGGTTCGGCCGGGGATGCGCTTGCAGAGCACGACGCCGTCATGCTCGAAGCGCACGACCTCGGGCTCGCGCCAGGGCGTGTGCGAGAAATGGATGGCGGCCGCGGGCTGATCCTTCTTCACGGTGTCGCCGAGCTCAACCAGCGGCTCGAAGAGCCCGCCCTCGCTCGTGTAGACGAAGTAGTCGGGACCGCCGACCTCCATGAGCCGCGTGCCCTGCGAGGGCTCGACCCGGAGCCCCTCGACCACGCCCAGATGCGTGAGCAGCCGGCGCACGCCGGTCTCCGCGATCTTGAGCGCCGCGGGCGTCACCGTGCCGGAGCCGCCGGCCTCGGTGCCGATGGTGGTGACGCCGTGGCGATGAGCCGAGGCCGAGAGCGTCTGGTCGGCGCCCATGCCCAACGGGTTGTTCGCGACGTATCCGATCGGCGCGCCGAACACCTTCAGGAGCTCCAGGACCTTCGCATTCCGCGCGGTGTCGCCGGGCACCAGCGAGCCCAGTGCGCTCGGCACGTACATCAGCGAGCTGCCGCCGGAGTGCAGGTCGAAGGCGTACTGGCAGAGCGGCAGGATCACGCTGTCGATGAAGTGCGCGATCATCTTCGTCGGCGTGCCGTCGGGATCGCCGGGGAATGAGCGGTTGAGATTGCCGCCATCGATCGGCGAGGTGCGCCGCCCCGCCATGGCCGCCGGGAAATTCGAGGCGGGGATGAAGATGATCCGGCCCTGCACCTGCTCGGGCTTGAGCTCGCGGATCAGCTTCATCAGCGTGACCTGGCCCTCGTACTCGTCGCCGTGGTTGCCCGAGTTGAGCAGGATGGTCGGCCCCTTGCCGTTCTTGAGGCACACCACGGGGATCGGGATCCAGCCGTAGGCGGATTCGTGGACGGAGTGCGGGAGCCGGAGGAAGCCGGTCTGCCGCCCGGTCTTCTCGAAATCGACGGTCGATGAGATACGCGTGCCAGTCATGGTGGTTCTGCCTGCCTCTCGGGAGTGAGTGAAATCCTAGCCAAAGCCTCAGGTCGCGTAGTCCGGCTCCTCGCGGTCGAGGATGCGGCGCCATGCGTCGAGATGGAGGCGCGCGTCGAACCGGTCGCCCCAGGTGCCGTGATAGTTGCGGCGCAGCCCATCGGGTTGGCGCTTGAGCGTGCCACCGGCCATGCGGGCGGTCAGCTGATACATGCAGGTGCGCTCGGCGATGTAGAGTTCGTCGAAGGCGCTCTCCACGGTGGGGCCCACCACGGTGACGCCGTGGTTCCCCATCACCATGATGGTCTTGTCGCCCATCAGCTCGGCGATCCGGTCGCCTTCCTCGTTGTCGGCGGCGGGCCCGCTCGCGGCATCGTCGTAGACGATGCGGTCGCCCAGCACGAGATCGTTGTGATGCGAGAGCTCGAGCCGGCCGCCCTCCATGAGCGAGAGCGCGGTCAGGTATTGCGGATGCACGTGCATCACACACTTCGCCTGCGGGTGGCGGAGATGGATGCGCGTATGGATATGGAACGCGACCTTGCGCAGCTCGCCGCGGCCGCGCACCACCTTGCCGTCGAGGTCACACACAATGAGGTTGCTGGCGGTGATCTCCTGAAACAGCAGCCCACGCGGATTGATCAGGAAGAGGTTGTCCTCGCCGGGCAGCATCAGGCTGTGGTGATTGCCGATCTGCTCGTTCATGCCGAGCCGCGCCTGCACGCGAAAGGCCGCGGCCAGGTCACAGCGCAAGCGCCATTCCAAATCCTCCGCCGGCCTCACTTCCCGAAGCGCGGTCATGCGATGCTGTTTCCTCCGTCCGTCGGTTCAGATTGGCATGACGGCGCCTGGCTTGCAAAGGCGGGTGCCCCGCGCCTTTCAGGCCGCCGCGAGCACCGCCGCGACTTGCGCCCGGAGCGACGGCTCGCCCGGCACGAAGCGCCGCTCGAAGAGCGCTGTCCCGATGGTGAAGGCGTCAACGCCCAGCGCCTCGAGCTCCCGGATGCGCGCCGGCGAGTCCACGGAGCCCGCGACGATCAGCTTCCCGCCGAGCGCCTTCCGGGCGGCGCGCACGAGGTCGAGCGGCGGGGTAGAGATCGAGCGGAAGGCCAGGAGATCGACACCGGCGCAACCGAGGGCGTCCACGCGCCGGCAGTCGGCGGCGATCTCGTCGGGCGAGCCCAGGAGCCTGGTCGGATGCCCCTCCGGCCGGCCCACAAACGGAAAGTACTCGATATCGGTACCCGCGAGCTCACCCATGACTGTCGAGGGATCACCGCCGCCCAGCACACGGTCGACGCCGAGCTTACGCGCCGTCCGCGCGGACTGCCGCGTCGATTGCGGCGTGAGGCTCACCACCTCGAGATAGCTGGTGGCGCCGATGTCCTTGATGCGGCGATGCAGGGCCTCGAGGACGTCGATCGGCACGCCCACGTCCTTGAAGCCGACGTGGCGCAGGCCGAGATCGGCGATGCCGTCGAGCACGCCGAGGCAATCGCCGACCGTGCGATCGCCCGAGGTCAACATGAGTATGAAATCCACGCGGCTCCATCATAGGCGCCGCAGGCCCCGGCGCAAGGTAACCTCGCCTAGAGGATCGCGCCGCCGCGGGTCTTGCCAGCCTCGCGAACGTTGAAGGCCGCGTCCCAGAAGCGCGATCTTGCCGCCACGCAGCTGCCAGATCTCGACGCCACGGCCCGTCATCTTGGCGCCGGTCTGCGCATCCTCCCAGTCGCCCTCCCAATAATTGGCGAGCACGTCGCCCATCATCGCGCGCAGCTCCTTGCGGAGCCGATAGCCTTTCTGCCGGGCGCTCCGCGCGCGGAGGAAGCGCGTGAGCTCCGCCTTGCCGCGAAATTCCGGCATGTCGCTGAAGCGCACGACGCAGTCGTCCGTGAACCCCGCCACGATGCCCTCGACATTCCAGGGCATGAACAGGGATTCGACGTGCTTCACGAAGGCGCGCGCTTCCTCGACGGTGCGCGGATTGCGTCCGGCGATCTCTTCCTTGAGCTCAGCGCTCATGAGCGTCCTCCTGCGACGACGAGAGAACCATAGGCCCTTTCTTTACAAGGCGATAGCCGTCCGATAGCGTTTCCAATATCGCTCCACTGGGCAGCGTCGGCGCACCGTGGCAGGCTCCGCCGGCGGCGAAGGAGATCCCATCGTGCTCGTGCTTTTCCAGAATTGCCGGCTGCTCGACCCCGAGGCGAACGATCTCAAGGACGGCGTCAACGTCCTCGTCGAGGGCGATCAAATTCGCGAGGTGTCCGAGCGCCCAATCTCGGCGTCGGGTGCCACGGTGCTCGATCTTCGCGGGCTCGTCCTGATGCCCGGCCTGATCGACGCGCATGCCCACGTCTATCTCTCCGAGGTGAACATCGGGCTGCTCGCCGACGTGCCGCTGACGCTGATGGCGGCGCGGGCGGGACCGCTGATGCGCGCCATGCTCGACCGCGGTTTCACGACCGTGCGCGACACCGGCGGCGCCGATTGGGGCATTCGCGAGGCCGTCGAGACCGGGCAGATGGTGGGCCCGCGCCTCTTCATCGCGGGCCAGAGCCTGAGCCAGACCGGCGGCCACGGCGACTTCCGCCTGCGCACCGAGGGCGAGCACACCTGTCAGTGCTGCAGCGGCGTGCAGCTGATCTCGCGGATCGTGGACGGCGTGCCGCAGATGCTGCAGGCCGTGCGCGACGAGCTGCGCAAGGGCGCCGATCACATCAAGCTCATGGTCTCCGGCGGTGTCGCCTCGCCACGCGATCCGCTGGAGGCGACCCAATTCACCCGCGAGGAGATCACCGCCGCCGTCGGCGAGGCGACCGCCTGGGGCAAATACGTCTGCGCCCACGCCTACGGCACCGACGCGATCCGTCGCGCGGTCGAGTATGGCGTGCGCAGCATCGAGCACGGCAATTTCGTCGACGCGCCGACGGCGAGGCTGATGCGCGAGCGCGGCGCCTTTATCGTGCCGACGCTGGTCGCCTATGACGCGATGAAGCGGCGCGGCCGAGACCACGGATTGCCGCCGGTGAGCCTCGAGAAGAACGATCGCGTGCTCAAGGCGGGCTTGCAGTCCCTCGAGATCTGCAAGGAGGCGGGCGTGCCCATCGGCTTCGGCAGCGACCTCCTGGGCCAGTTGCAGAACGACCAGTCCCGCGAATTCCTGATCCGCGGCGAGGCGATGTCGCCGCTCGAGGTCATTCGCTCGGCGACGACGGTCAATGCCCAGCTCCTTCGGCAGGAAGGCAAGCTCGGCGTCGTGAAGCCGGGCGCGCTCGCGGATCTCCTCGTGGTGGACGGCAATCCGCTGCGGGACCTCGGCCTCTTCCAAGACCAGGGCGCACACCTCAAGGCCATCATGAAAGGCGGCCAGTTCCACAAGAACCAGCTGGAGCGGTGAATGGCGGGCGCGGCCGCGGTTGCGTCGGCCCTGCGCAAACGCTGGCCTCGCTACGCCCTTGGAGCCGCGACCGCCGTCTGCTACGCGGTGATGCTGCTGCCGATCTTCTTCGTGTGCTGGCTGAGCTTCTTCCAGAACGAGATCCTGTCGTTCCCGCCCGAGGGCTATACGCTCCGCTGGTTCAAGGCCCTCTGGCTGCAGCCGCAATTCGCCGGCGGCTTCGCGACCAGCCTCGAGGTCGCGCTGCTCGCCATGCTCGGCGGTCTCGCGGTCGGGATTCCCGCGAGCCTCGCTCTGGTGCGGTCGGAGCTGCCGCTCCGTGAGACCCTCAACACGCTCCTGCTCTCGCCGCTGGTGGTGCCGGGCATCGTGATCGGCACCTCGCTCTATTTCTTCCTGATCGACGTGGAGATCGCGACCGATTGGCCGCTCGCGGGGTCCATGGCGGGCCTGGTCTTCGGACACATCCTGGTCACGATTCCCTGGACCGTGCGCTTGATCGCCGCGAACCTGCTCGGGGTCGATCGTGCGATCGAAGAGGCCGCGATGAACCTCGGCGCCGACCGCCTGCGCACGCTCCTCAAGGTGACCCTGCCCGTGATCCGTCCCGGCGTGGTCGCGGCGGCGCTCTTCAGCTTCGTGGTCTCGTTCGGCAACCTCGAGCTCTCGCTCTTTTTGGTGAGCCCCGGCGAGACCACGCTGCCGATCGCGATCCTGCAATACCTCGAGTGGAAGATCGATCCGACCATCGCCGCGGTGTCGCTGATCCAGATCGCCATTATCGCGGGCGCGATGGTGCTGACCAATCGCTTCGTGCGGCTGAGCCAGGTGGTCTGACGGCAATGGCGAGCGTCAGTCTGCAATCGGTCTCGAAGAGCTACGGCGCGCACCGCGCCGTCAACGACGTGAGCCTCGAGATCGCCCAAGGCGAGTTCCTGGTGCTGCTGGGCCCCAGCGGCTGCGGCAAGACCACGACGCTGCGCATGATCGCGGGCTTCATCGAGCCGACCTCCGGCCGCATCCTCTTCGGCAACCGCGACGTCACGGACCTGCCGCCCTACCGCCGCAACACCGGCCTGGTGTTCCAGGGCTATGCGCTGTTTCCGCATCTCACCGTCTTCGAGAACGTGGCCTTCGGCCTCCGCATGCGCAAGCTCGGCCGCGCCGACATCGCACGCCGGACGCAAGAGGTGCTCCGCCTGGTGCGGCTCGAGGACCTTGCGGAGCGGATGCCGCGGCAGCTCTCGGGCGGCCAGCAGCAGCGCGTGGCGCTGGCGCGGGCGCTGGTGATCGAGCCCGAAATTCTCCTGCTCGACGAGCCGCTCTCCAATCTCGACGCCAAGCTCCGCGAGGAGGTCCGGGTCGAGATCCGGCAGCTGCAGCGCCGCCTGGGCCTGACGACGGTCATGGTGACGCACGACCAGGAAGAGGCGCTTTCGGTGGCCGACCGTCTCGCTGTGATGAGCGACGGCGCGATCCAGCAGATCGGGACCCAGCGCGAGCTCTACAACGCGCCCGCCAACCAGTTCGTCGCGAGCTTCATCGGCCGCACAAACTTCTTCGCGGGCGAGATGACGGCACCGCAGCGCTTTCGGACCGAGAGCGGCCTCGAGATATCGATCGCCACCGCGACCGCGCCCGAGCGTCTGCTCGCGATCCGCCCGGAGCGGGTCCGGCTCGGAAACGCCAATGGCGCCGCGAATAGCTTCCTCGGCACCATCGAGTTCGTGAGCTACCTCGGCGCCAACACCGAGTATGTCGTACGCCTCGCCAGCGGCGACGCGGTGACGGTCGAGGTGCATAACGATCGCGCCGAGAGCACCGAGCCTTTCACCGTCGGATCCCAGACCCACGTCGCCTGGGACCGCGACGCCTGCCAGCTCATCGCCTGACAAAATCAACGAAACCCAGAGGAGGATCGATCATGAAAACCCGCTCACGTCCGACCAAATCCCGCACGACCCTGTCGCGGCGCCGCTTCCTGCAGGCGACCGCCCTCACGGGCGCTGCCGCCGCGATCGGCCCGCGCTCGGCCAATGCCGCCGGCGGCAAGGTGGTCGTCGGCACCTGGGGTGGCGACTACCAGAACCTGATCCAGAAGAACATCGCGGCGCCGCTCCTGCAGCCCGACGGCATCGAGGTGATCTACGACACCGACAACGACAGCCCGCGCAAGACCAAGATGATGGCGCAGAAAATGCTGCCCCACGGCACCATGGACATCTCCGCGCTCAATCGCGCCGGCAGCTACGAGATGTACAAGGCCGGCACGCTGCTGGACATCGATACCAGCAAAATCCCGAACTACAAGCACGTCATCCCGAAGCTCGCGACCACCTGGTCGGTGCCGCACATCTTCTCGGGCCGCATCATCCTCTACAATCCGAAGTTCATCACGGAGAAGCCGACCTCCTACACCGATCTCTGGAACCCGAAATACGCGGGCCATGTCGGCATCATCGACATCCAGTACCAGACCACCATCCAGTCCGCGGCCATGATCAGCGGCGGCGGCTTCACCAATTACGAGCCTGGCAAGGCGAAGCTGATGGAGCTCAAGAAGACCGGCTTCAAGATGATGCCGACCAACGAGGCAATGGCCCAGGCGCTCAAGACCGAGGACGTCTGGATGTGCATCATGTGGAAGGCACGCGGCGTCATGTGGCAGAACGCCGGCGTCCCCGTGCAGATCGCCGCGCCCAAGGAGGGCGTGGTGACTTACATCTCCGACTTCACCGTTCCGAAGAACGCGCCCAACAAGGACGGCGCCTACGCATTCCTCAACGCGATGCTCGACCCGAAGCCTCAGGAGGGCTTCATCGAGGACATGGGCTACAACCCCACGGTCGACGACGTCGAGCTCACGACCGCCATGGCAAAGCGCGTGGGCTTCACGGAAGAGGAGAAGAAGCTCCTGCTGGTGGAGGACAGCGACTACCTCGCCAAGAACGACTCCCAGCTCAAGGAATGGTGGGACAAGGAGTTCAAGGCTTGAGGTGACGCCGCGCTCGGCAAGCTCCCCTGAACCCCCTCCCCCCTTCAGGGGGAGGGTCAGGGATGGGGGACGACCCGCACCGGTGACCGGCATCACCTCGCTTTCCGCCGCGGCGCTGGTCGGGCCCGCGAGCGTCATCGTGGTGATCCTTTTGGTGGCGCCGCTGCTCATCCTGTTCCGCTACAGCCTCAACCGGTTCGTGCCCGGCCAGTTCATGGTCGAAGCGCTCACGGTCGAGAACTACGTCAAGGTCTTCGTCGACCCCTATTACCGGACGGTGCTGCTGCGCACGGCGACGATCGCGGCGCTCTGCACCGCGCTCTGCCTCGTCATCGGCTATCCCGCGGCCTACCTGCTGGCGCGCACGCGCTCGCGGCTCAAGACGTGGCTCGTGCTCCTGGTGGTGATGCCGCTCTTCGTGGGAAACGCCGTGCGCGCCGCCGGCTGGATGGTGGTGTTCGGGCGCCAGGGCGCCTTCAACGCCGCGCTCACTGCCCTCGGCATCGTCGATCAGCCGCTCGACATCATGTATACGCCGCTCGCGGTCGTCATCGGAATCACCGGCTTCAATCTGCCCTTCATGGTGCTCACCCTCCAAAGCGTGATCGAGGGCATCGATCCCGCGCTCGAGGAGGCGGCGCTCGGCATGGGGGCGCGGCCTCTGCGGGCCTTCGCGCGCGTCACGCTGCCGCTGTCGTTGCCCGGCGTGGTGGCGGGCTCGCTCCTCTGCTTCATCCTCGCGATGAACGCCTACGCCAATCCCGTCTTGCTCGGCGGTCCGCGGTTCCAGATGATGGCGCCGGTGGTCTATACGCAAATCTCAGAGCAATCGAACTGGCCGCTCGGCGGCGCGCTCGCCTTCGTGCTGATGCTGGCGACGCTCACGCTGACGCTCGGCGCCCACGCGCTGGTTCAGCGGCGCTATCGGCGCCGAGGCATCGTCTGACGTGGCGGAGACACCGGGTAAGCCCGGGCCCTCGGTCGCTCGAACGCTTCGGCAGGCGGTCGAAGCCCACCGGAAGGGCGACCTCACCGCCGCCGAGTCCGGTTACGCGAGGATTCTCGAGGCGTTCCCGGAAAATTTCGGCGCCCTGCACATGCTGGGCGTCGTCCGGAACCAGCAGGGCCTCCATGAAGAGGCCGTGGCGCTGATCGGCGCCGCGCTCCAGCAGGACGGACGCTCGCCCGAGGCGCATTGCAATCTCGGCATCTCGTTGGCCGCACTCGGCCGCCATGCCGAGGCGGCCGAGCATTTCGAGAGCGCGATCGCCGTGAACCCCGACTACGCCGACGCGCATGTCGGCATCGGCAACGCGCGGCAGGCATTGCGGCAGTACGATCGCGCAATCATGAGCTACCAGCGCGCACTCGCGATCGATCCGAACCTCGTCGCGGCGCACAACAATCTCGGCAACGCGCTCCGCGCGGCGGGCCGGCTCGCCGAGGCGGTAACGTCGCTCGAGCGGGCGCTCGCCCTCAAGCCGGACCTCGCCGATGCCCACAACAATCTCGGAAATGCCCTGCAATCGCTGAAGCGCCTGGAGGACTCGGTCTCGCACTACGAGGAGGCGATCCGGCTCAATCCTGGTCTCGTCGAGGCCTACAGCAATCTCGGCAACGCGCTGCGGGCGCTCGATCGCCATGAGGAGGCCTTGGCTCGATACCAGCAGGCGATCGCCGTGCGCTCGAGCTACGCCGAGGCGCATTTCAATCTCGGCAGCGCGCTGACGGCGCTCAACCGCCACGACGAGGCGATCGCCAGCCTGCGCCGGGCGCTCGCGATCAACCCCGACATGGCCATCGCCTATACGAACCTCGGCAGCGTGCTGTTCAAGCTCGGGCGCTACGAGGAGGCGGTCGCGCAGTGCCGGACCGCCGTCGCGATCGATCCCGAGAGCGCGGGCGCCCACAACAACCTTGGCAACGCGCTCGCCAAGCTGCGGCGGCTCGATGAGGCACTGCTGTGCTACCGCCGCGCGATCGAGCTCGAGCCGGGCCAGATGAATGCGCGCGGCATTGCCTTCGAGCTCAGCCGCCTGATGGCGAACTGGAGCGAGTCCGAGGCCGATCGGCGAGCGCTCGTCGACGGTGTCGCGAGCGGCGAGTTGGCGACCACGCCCTTCGGCATCGTGACATCGATGGACGATCCCGGCCTACAGCTTCGCGCCGCACGCGGTTTCGTCGACAAGGAGGGCTTGGCCAATCGGCTGGCGCTCGCGGCGGCCCGGCGCTACCGGCACGATCGGATCAGGATCGCCTACCTCTCGGCGGATTTTCGCGAGCACGCGACTGCCTTCCTGATGGCGGAGCTCTTCGAGCGGCACGACCGCCTGCGGTTCGATCTTTTTGCGATCTCCTGGGGCGCCGATGACGGTAGCAGCTTGCGCCGGCGGCTGGAGCGCTCGTTCGACCGGTTCATCGACGTTCGCGACAGCTCCGATCCCGATGTCGCCCGGGAGATGCAGGAGCTCGAGATCGACATCGCCGTCGACCTCAACGGCTTCGTCGAGGGCTGCCGGCCGCACATCCTGGCGCGGCGGCCGGCGCCGATCCAGGTGAACTACCTCGGCTTTCCCGGCACGATGGGGGCGGACTACATCGACTACATCCTCGCGGACCCCTTCATCGTCGGCGCGGACCAGCAGGCGTTCTTCACGGAAAAGCTGGTCTTCCTGCCCGAGTGCTATCAGCCGAACGATCGCCTCCGCCCGATCGCCGAGCGGACGCCCTCCCGCCGGGAGTGCGGCTTGCCCGACAGGGCCTTCGTTTTCGCGTGTCTCAACAGCCCCTACAAGATCACGCCAGACGTGTTCGACGTCTGGATGCGTCTGCTCCGATCCGTGCCTGGCGCGGTCCTGTGGCTGCTCAGCGACAATGCCTGGCAAGAGAGCAATCTTAGCCGAGAGGCGCAGGCGCGAGGGATCTCACCGGACCGCCTGGTGTTCGCTCCGCGGCTCTATCTGCCGAATCATTTGGCGCGGCATCGGCTCGCCGACCTCTTCCTCGACACCTTCCCGTGCAATGCGCACACGACCGCGAGTGACGCGCTCTGGGCTGGACTGCCGCTCCTCACTTGCATGGGCCGCAGCTTTGCCGCACGGGTCGCCGGGAGCCTGCTGCACGCGGTCGGCTTGCCGGAGCTGGTCACCGGCAGCCTCGGAGACTATGAGGCGCTGGCGCTCGAGCTCGCGCGTTCCCCGGAGCGGCTCGCGGCGCTCCGTGCCCGCCTGCAGGCGAACCGCGCGACCGCGCCCCTC
>DATEGF010000240.1:0-4494 GCA_035280245.1 Allostellaceae bacterium | reverse complement strand
GCGACCGCCCGCGCGCCCTTGGCCTTCACGACACGGTCGTAATTCTCGCGCGCCAGTAGCCGCAGCGGGAAGCCGATCATGCCGCTTTGGTGCCCGAGCATCCGCTCGATGGCGTAATGGGTCTTGCCCGTATTGGTCGGTCCGAGGACCGCGACCAGGCGCGGAGCGAAACTCAGCGGGCCCATGATCCTAGAATCGGGTCTCCGGGTAGGAAACGCAAGGCAAGCCCCGGAAAGGCCGATATATCAACACAAGACGTGCGGAATCCTGCCCTCGCCCGCTATGATCCGGGCGACTCCACTGTCGAGGCCTGCCGCATGCGCCGGTTGAGTATCGCCGTGATGATCGCGACGCTGCTGCTCGCGGCGTGCGGCGACGATTCCGACAAGCCTGAGGCCGCGACGCCGCCACCGGTCGCCGCGCCAGATGCGGAGGCCTTCCTGAAGTCGCTGGCGCCGCCTCCGCAGGCGCCTCCACAGGTCCAGGCGACTCCTCTGCCCGCCCCCACGAATGATGCCGCCTCGGTGCCGCTCCGTCAGATGCCGCTGGGATTGGTCGGGCCCGGGAGCGCCGCCCCGAGCGCGCCCGCGGCGGGTGCCACGCCCGCACCGCCGCAAGCGCCCGTTGACGACACGCCCACCGAGTTGGAGGTTCGCACGCTCTACGCGGGCATCATGTACACTTACGCCTTCGACGCCTGCGGCCTGCCGCTGATCGGCGAGCGGGCGCGCCAGGACATCGAGCAGCGGATCGAGATCTGCCCGAGCCCGCCGCTGCGCAAGGACGCCTTCCGCACGGTCTATCACCGCGCGATCGAGGCCGCGGAGCAGGACCCCGAGAAGATGCGCCAGAGCGCCAGCAAGGCCTGCCCCGACCGGCACGAGTTCCTGCGCCGCGTGATGAGCCACGCTGGCGAGCTCGCCTTCGACGACAACCGGCCGCCGGACTGCAGCCTGCTCAGCGGCGGCCCACCGCCAGGCGCGGCGCCGCCCAATCCCGGCGCCCGCGCATCCGACGCCTCGAAGGGCGGGAAACCATTCTGAATTCAATGACTTAATCTCGCTCAACCGGTGGAATAGCCAGCCCTCGGCGGGCGTTCTCAACCAAGCCCAGAAGGATCATCGCCATGGCTCTTCGCATCCCGTCGACCCGCAGCGGCCGGCTCCGGCTGGCGCTCGGCGGTATCGCGGTCATCGCGGCCTTGCTCATGGGGCTCCGGGGCATGCCAGCGTCGGCCGATCGGCCGGATCCCACGCCCGGCTGGGACCTCCAGCACCGCCACGCCTGGAACGGCAATCCGCCCGCGCCTTACGGCTACGGGCCCCACGGCTACTACCGGCATCCGAATGCCAGCGCCTGTGGCACCAATACCGTGGTGGGCGCCGCTTTCGGCGCGGGCGTCGGCGGCCTGATTGGCTCGCAACTCTCTGACCGGGCCGGCGATGCCGGCCCCACGGTCATGGGGATGGTGATCGGCGCAATCTTCGGCGGCATCCTCGGCCAGTCCGCCGACCGCGCCAACGGCTGCTGACTTCAATAGCAGTATTCGGCTTAGCCGGAGCTGGGTGAGGGGGGAATTCGATCGGCGCCCGGCATCAGGACGAATGAGCGCGGCGACTTGCGCCGCGCCGAGAGGCTGCGCATATCTGTGCCGCCGAGACCCTTTGGTTGCACGGAGAGGCCATGGCTGCCGCGGAGAAGCGTACCTTTCAGGCGGAGGTGAGCCGCCTCCTCGATATCGTTGCCCACTCGCTCTACAGCCAGAGAGAGATCTTTCTCCGCGAGCTGATCTCGAACGCGTCGGATGCCTGTGACCGGCTGCGCTACCAGGCGCTGACCCAGCCCGCGCTCATCGGCGACGACGCCGCCTTCCGGGTCGTGCTGGAGCCCAATGCCACCCGACGCACGCTCACGGTCTCCGACAACGGCATCGGCATGAGCCGCGAGGACCTGATCGACAACCTCGGCACGATCGCGCGCTCCGGCACGGCGAATTTCCTGGCGCAGCTCTCGGGCGACGAGCGCAAGGACCGCACGCTCATCGGCCAGTTCGGCGTCGGCTTCTATTCCGCCTTCATGGTGGCGGAGAAGGTCGAGGTGACCTCGCGCAAAGCCGGCACCGAGGAGGCCTGGCGCTGGACTTCCGACGGCAAAGGCGAGTTCACCGTGGAGGCCGGCCAGCGTGAGAAGCGCGGCACCACCATCGTGCTCTTTCTGCGCGAGGACGCGGCGGAGTACGTCGAGCCGAGCCGGCTCCGCGAGATCGTCAAGACCTACAGCGATCACGTGGCGCTCCCGATCGTGCTCGACCACAAGGGCAAGGAGGAGACGCTCAACGCGGCCTCGGCGCTCTGGATGCGGCCCAAGTCCGAGATCAAGCCGGAGCAGTACGCGGAGTTCTATCACCACGTCGGCCACGCCGGCGACGAGCCCTGGCTCACGCTGCATTGGAAGGCCGAGGGCCGGATCGAGTACACGGGGCTGCTCTTCATCCCCTCCGCGAAGCCCTTCGACCTTTTCGATCCGCTCCGCAAGCATCGGCTCAAGCTCTATGTGCGCCGCGTCTTCATCACCGACGATTGCCAGGACCTGCTGCCGCCCTGGCTCCGCTTCGTGCGCGGTGTCGTCGACTCCGAGGACCTGCCGCTCAACGTCAGCCGCGAGATGCTGCAGTCGAACCCGATGGTCGCGCGCATCCGCGGCCAGATCGTGAAGCGCGTGCTCTCGGAGCTGCAGAAGAAGGCAAAGGACGCGCCCGAGGACTACGCGAAATTCTGGGAGAATTTCGGCGCCGTCCTGAAAGAGGGCCTCTACGAGGATCGCGACGAGCGCGAGGCGCTGTTGTCGCTCGCGCGCTTCCGCTCGACGGCAGGCGACGCGCTGGTCTCGCTCGAGGAATACAGCGCGCGCCTGAAGCCGGGACAGGACGCGATCTATACGATCGCCGGCGACAATCTCGACTTGCTCAAGAAGAGCCCGCAGCTCGAGGGCTTCCGCGCCAAGGGCGTGGAGGTGCTGCTGCTCACCGATCCCGTCGACGAGTTCTGGGCGCCGGCGACCGGCAAATACAAGGACTGGAGCTTCAAGTCCGCGACCCGCGGCGGCGCGGACCTCGCGAAGATCGCCGGCGCCGAGGGCGACAAGAAGAACGGCGCCGAGGCCGAGAAACCCGACGCCAATGCGGCGAGCTTGGTCGCCATGTTCAAACTGGCGCTCGGCGAGGCCGTGAAGGACGTGCGGCTCTCGGAGCGCCTGACCGACAGCCCCGTCTGCCTGGTGGCGGACGAGGGCGATCTCGACATTCACCTGGAGCGCATGCTGCGCGCGCACAAACAGCTCGACCAGCTCAGCAAGCGCATCCTCGAGGTGAACCCGCGCCACCCGCTGGTCGCGCGCCTCGCCGCGCAGATCGGCAAGGACGGCGCCTCCGCGGTGATCTCCGACCTTGCCTGGGTGCTCCTCGACCAAGCGCGCATCATCGAAGGTGAAGCCCTGCCCGATCCAGCCGCGTTCAGCCGCCGGCTGTCGTCGCTGTTGGAGAAGGGTCTGGGTTAGCGCCGACGGTGCACGACGGCGCTCGCGTCGGCATAGACCCGCTCCCAGCGGGGATCGCGATCGAGCGCGGTGACGGCAGCCGCCTCGGGCTTTAGCAGCGTCCAGGCGATGTGGTCGCGGTCGAGGACGCGCGGCAACGCGTCGCCCTCCGCATCGAGTGCCGCCGCGTAGGCGCGCATGAACTGATCCTCATAGAGATCGATGCGGCCGTCCACGAAAACCAGCACGCCCTCGAAGATGAGATAACCGCCGAAATCGTAATCGTTGAAGACCGGGCCGGTGAGGCCCGCCTGTTTCGCGGCGGCAAGCGCCGATGCGGGCGCGATGCCGGGATTCTCGTGGGGGTATCCGCGGAATGCGGCAGCAGCGGTTGCGGCCGCAACGACCGCAATCAGCACCGCCCCACTCGTTCTCATTCCTCTCCGCCCCTCAGGGGCGGAGAGGCTAGGAGAGGTGGGGCGATCGAGCGAGTTCTGACCCTCCCCCCACCTCACCTCAGCTCTCCGCCCCCCGGGCCGGAGAGGAATCGGATAGGTAGCGTTGTATAGGGAGGGAGCGAATAGAAGAGGTGCAAGGACCGCCAGCAGCTCGGCATTGCGGGTGTGGCTCATGGCCATGGCGATCAGGCCCGCGACCATCAGCACGCGGAAGAGGGGCGCGCGCAGGCCGGTCGCGAGGGTGAATGCCGCGAGGGCGGCGAGCCAGAGCACGAGGGGCTCGGTGGCGCCGAGCACCGGCGCGTGCCATTCGCCGACGAAGTCGAGCGCGAAGCTGAGGCTCATCAGCTTGAACGGGAACCACCAGCCGGCGGTCCCGTAGGGTGTCAGCAGCGAGGCAAGCGCCGCGCCTGCGACGAAGCGGCCCCAGCCGAGGATCGCCGCGCGGCGCACCGGCCCGTTCTCGGCCGTGAGCACGGCCTCGGTGGCGAGCGCGCCCGCG
>DATEGF010000239.1:0-32216 GCA_035280245.1 Allostellaceae bacterium | reverse complement strand
CCGGCGCCATCGCGACCGAGACGGCGAAGAGCCAGGGCTGGCTCGCCGAGCGCATCCCGCAGATTCCCGTGCGCCGCGCCGCCGAGCCCGAGGACATCGCGGAGGTGGCGCTCTTCCTGGCGTCTTCGCAGAACCGGTTCGTCGTCGGCGAGACCGTCGTCGCCAACGGTGGCATGCTGATGGTCTGACGGCAAGCGATCGAGAGAGGGAGGCAAGGCATGATCAAGGAAAATCGCGGCGCCGTCGATCGCCGCACGCTCATCAAGTCGGCCGCGGCGGCGGGGGTGTTGGCCGCCGTCGGCGCGCCCAGGATCGCGCGGGCGAAGCCCACGCAGATGATCATCTCGACCGGCGGCGGCGCGCTCGAGGAGGCCTACAAAGCGGCCTATTTCGAGCCCTGGGCCGCCAAGACCGGCATCACCATCACGACCGGGCCGAACACCGGCGCCAAGCTCAAGGCGATGGTGGAGCAGAAAGCGGTGGAGTGGGACGTCTCCGAGCAGCCGGCGGAGCTCGCGGCCACGATGGCGAAGCAGGGCCTGCTGGAGCCGCTCGACTACTCGATCATCGACAAGTCGAAGCTGATCAAGGGCGTCGCCTTCGATCACTTCGTCATGTGCGACATCGCCGCTTATCACATCGCCTGGAACACCAAGCTCGTGAAGGCCGGAGCCGAGCCCAAGGACTGGTCGGCGTTCTGGTCGTTCGCCGGGCGCCGCGGCCTCTGGAAACGGCCCTATCAGACCATGGAAGTCGCGCTGATGGCGGACGGTGTCGACAAGGACAAGCTCTATCCGCTCGACATGGATCGCGCGCTCAAGAGCCTCGCGAAGGTCAAGGACGCCGTCTATTGGTGGGAGCGCGGCGCGCAGGTGGCGCAGATCCTGATCGACGGCGAGGTCGAGATCACCGCGGCGTGGAACGGCCGGGTCTACGACCCGAAGAAGTCGGGCGCACCCGTCGACTATCACCTCAATCAGGCGCTACTGGTCGCCGACGCCTGGTGCGTCCCGAAGGGCGCACCCAACAAACGCGAGTCGATGGAGTTCATCGCGCTGGCGCTCCAGGCGGAGCGGCAAGCCGCCTTTGCTCAGAAGATTCCCTATGGTCCCGTCAACGGCGACGCCTTGAAGCTCCTGCCCAAGGAGACTCTCGCGGTGCTGCCGAGCGCTGAGGAAAACCTCAAGCGCTCGACGTTCCTCGACGTCAACTGGTGGGCCGACAATGGCGCTCGCGCCGAGGCCGCCTTCAATAAGTGGATCACGGGCTGAGCGAGCCCGGCTCGATGGCAGAGCGGGAAGCAGCAGGACGGCGGCCGTGGAGCCTTCACCACGGAAACGCGGTCCTGCTGCTGCCTCCCGGATTGTTCCTGTTAGCGTTCTTCTTCTGGCCGCTGCTGCGCGTGGCGCTCCGCAGCGTGACCGAGCCCGCGCTTGGGCTCGAGAATTACGCGCGGGTGTTCGGCCCCGGGCCTTATGTCCGGGTGCTCTGGCAGACCGTCGAGACCGCGGGCTTCGTGACCGTGCTCTGTCTGCTCCTCGCCTATCCGCTCGCTTATGCGGTTTCGCGCGCCGAGGGAACACGGCTCAGGCTGATGATGATCTTCGTCCTGATCCCGCTCTGGACCAGCGTGGTGATCCGCTCCTATGGCTGGATGATCGTGTTCCAGCGGCAGGGCGTGCTCAACGACGTCCTCCTGTCGCTCGGCTTGACGGGGACGCGGCTGACACTGCTGCCGGGCTCGCTCGCGGTCCACGCTGGCATGGTGCACATCATGCTGCCGTTCATGATCCTGCCGCTGGTGGCCTCGATGCGCGGCATCGATCACAGCCTGCTGCGCGCCGCCGACGTGCTGGGCGCGCCGCCCTATCGGCGATTTCTCGAGGTCTTCCTGCCGCTCTCGCTGCCCGGCGTCAGTGCCGGCGTGGCGCTGGTGTTCATGACCTCACTCGGGTTCTTCATCACACCGGCGCTACTCGGCGGGCCGCAGCTGATGATGGCGGCGGTGCTGATCGAGGAGAAGGCGAACATCGAGCTCGACTGGCCGCTCGCCTCGGCCCTCGCCACCACGCTGCTGCTGATCACGACCGCGCTCTACCTGGTCTACCTCCGGCTGACGCGCGGCCGCGCGCCACTCTTGGGTCGGTGAGCGCCATGGCGCCGCTCCGGCTCTCGCGCTGGACCTTTGGACTCTTCGTGGTCTTGTGCTTTGCCTATCTGTTGCTGCCGTCGCTCATCGTCGTGCCGATGTCCTTCAGCAGCCAGTCCTATCTCTCGTTCCCGCCCACGGGCTTCTCGGTGCGGTGGTACGAGGGCCTCGCCGGCAATGCCGCCTGGCGAACCGCGGCCGCGAACAGCTTCCTGATCGGTATTCCCGCGGCGGCGATTGCGGTCGCGCTCGGGACGCTCGCGGCGCTGGCTGTCGAGCGGGGCGCGCTCCGATGGGCAACGATCGGCGTCGCGCTCATCGTCGCGCCGATGATGCTCCCGCATGTGATCCTCGCGATCGGGCTCTATCCTGTGCTGCTCGACTTGGGCCTGCTGCACGGCTACGTCGGCGCGGTGATCGGCCATGCCGTGATCGGCCTGCCGCTGGTCTTCGTCTCGGTGTCGGCGGCGCTTCGCAACTACGATCCGGCGCTGGAGCTGGCGGCGATGACCTGCGGCGCCGATCGCATCCGCAGCTTCTTCCATGTGACGCTGCCGATGATCCGCATGGGCGTCCTCGGCGGCGGCATCCTCGCCTTCGCGACCTCCTTCGACGAGCTCATGCTGTCGCTGTTCCTGACCAACACGGGAACGCGCACGCTGCCGCGGCTGATCTGGGAGCAGCTCAACGACTTCCTGACGCCGACGATCGCGGCGGTCGCGACCCTGATCTTCGCGTTCTCCCTGCTGCTGCTCGGCGCGCTCGCCGTATTCGGTCGCGGGCAGCGGGCCATGCCGGCCTCGCTGGCGCTCGCAACAGCCGAGACCGCCGCCCATGGCTGATCCCCGCACCCTCGAGATCGTGCCGGATCCGCGCGGCGCCGTGGCACCCGCGTCGGGCGCGGCGCTCCGGCTCGAAGCGGTCGAGAAGACCTATGGCGGCTTTAAGGCGCTCGCGCGCACCGATCTCGAGGTGCGTCCCGGGGAGTTCTTCGGCTTGATCGGGCCGAGCGGCTCGGGAAAGTCGACGCTCCTCGGCATGATCGCGGGCTTCGTCCCGCCGAGCAGCGGCCGGATCCTGCTCAATGGAACCGACATCGTGAGCCTGCCGCCCTATCGGCGGAACCTCGGCATGGTGTTTCAGAGCTACGCGCTCTTCCCGCACATGACGGTGGCGGAGAACATCGCCTTTCCGCTCCGCATGCGAAAGCTCTCGCGCGACGAGATCGAGGCGCGGGTCCACCGGATGCTCGACGTGGTCCGTCTCAGCGGCCTGGGCGGGCGCGCTCCGGCGCAGCTCTCGGGTGGGCAGCAGCAGCGGGTCGCCCTGGCGCGCGCCGCCTCCTACGATCCGTCCCTCCTGCTGATGGACGAGCCGCTGGGTGCCCTCGACAAGAATCTCCGGGAGGAGATGCAGTACGAGATCAAGCGATTCCACCGCGAGATCGGCGCCACCGTGCTCTACGTGACCCACGACCAGGACGAGGCGGCGACCATGTCGGACCGGATCGCCATCCTGAATCAAGGTCGGATCGCGCAGATCGGCCGCCCCCGCGAGCTCTACGAGGCACCCGCCAGCGCCTTCGTCGCGAGCTTCCTCGGCGAGGCCAATCTGTTCGAGGTGGCGGCGGTGAGCCAATCTTCGCCGCCGCGGCTCCGCGTCGAGACCAAGGACGGGCTAACACTCAGCGCCAATCAGGCGCCGCGCTTCGAGGCCGGTGCCGTCATCTGCGTCCGGCCCGAGGCGATCCAGATCGCGAAGAGCGCGGGTGCCGCGGCGAATGCGCTCGCGGGCCGCATCGTCGACGTCGTCTACACCGCAGGCAGCCTGCGCTATCGCGTTGAGGTCGGCGGCGGCCGCATCGTGCTGGTGCGGCGGCCGCTGCAGCGGCAGTCGACGGTCATGGACGTCGGCAGCGAGGTCTATCTCACCTGGGATGTCGCCGACACCATCCTGGTCCCCAATTCCTGATCGATTGGAGCTCCAAGCATGAACGAGCACGCCTTGACTGATAGGGTCGCCTTGATCACGGGGGCGGGCGACGGCATGGGCCGCGCGCACGCGCTCCTGATGGCCGAGCGCGGCGCCGACATCGTCGTGGTCGACATCAACCGCGGCGGTGCCGAGGAGACGGCGTCGGGTGTCAAAAAATTCGGCCGCCGAGCCATGGTCATCGAGGCCGACGTCTCCCAGGTGCCGCTGGTGGAGCAGGCGGTCGCCGCGGCCGAGCGGGAATTCGGTCGCGTCGACATCCTCGTCAACAACGCGGGCTACGGCCAGCGCGCCACCACGCCCGAGATCGACGAGGCCGCGTTCGATCGCATGTTCGCGGTGCACGTCAAGGGCTCGTTCTTCTTCACCCGCGCGGTGATCGGCGGCATGAAGGAGCGCCGGCGCGGCAAGATCATCAACATCTCCTCGATCTGGGGCATGACCGGCGCACCGGTCGCCTCGCACTACTGCGCGGCCAAGGCCGCGCTGCTCGGTTTCACGAAGGCTTGGGCGAAAGAGTTCGCGCCCTGGAACATTCACGTCAACGCGATCGCGCCGGGTGGCGTGCGCTCGGGCGGTCCGATGAAGCTCGACAATCCTGAGATCCTGCGGGCGAAAGAAGAGAAGGTTCCGCTTAAGCGCTACTGCGATCCGCGCGAGATCTCCTACGCCGTCGCGTTTCTCGCCTCCTCCGAGGCCGATTTCATCACGGGCCAGGTGATCTCGCCGAACGGTGGCGAAGTCATCGTCGGTATCTGACAGAAGGAATAAATGACATGCATTTCGGGCTGTTCTGCCTCAATCCGCAGCGCGACGCCGCCAAGAGCCCGCGGGAGATTTTTCGCGAGACTACGGACCAGGTGAGACTGGCCGAGCAGATCGGCTTCGACATCGCGTGGTTTGCCGAGCACCATTTCTCCAACTACTGCCTCTGCCCCTCGCCGATCACCATGGCGACTTACGCCGCGGCGCTGACCAAGCGGATCCGACTGGGCACGGCCGTGATCGTGGCGCCGCTCTACCAGCCGCTGCGCATGCTCGAGGACCTCGCGGTCCTAGATCAGCTGAGCGACGGCCGCGCGGTGCTCGGCTTCGGCAGTGGTTATCAGCAATACGAGTTCCACAAGTTCGGCGTCGATCTCAAAGAGGGCCGCAACATCTTCCTTGAGACGATGGAGGTGACCGAGCAGTTCATCCAGCACGGCGCCGTCGAGTATGCGGGGAAGCACATCCGGGTCCCGAAAACGCATTTCAGCATCCGTCTGCGCCAGCCGCGCCCCGCGATCTACGTCGCGGGTCTTGCCGCCGATCCCGAGACCCAGGCGCGCTCGGCCCGCGGCGGCTATGTCCCGTTCTTCACGACGGGCTGGAGCACGCTCGAGGAGATCCGCAAGACCCGCGACAAGGCCGCGGCCGCCTATGCCGCGGTCGGTGGAAAGGGCGACGAGGCACCCTATGCGGCGCAGCGCTATGTCTTCGTGACGAACGATCGCGCCGAGGCACTCCGGGCGGCGGACGGCGCGCGCTACATCCGTCGGATCGCGCTCTCGATGCGCAATCAATATGCCCGCGTCCATGGTGCCTGGCTCGAGGAGATCCCGGCCGCCGACGAGCCCTCGCTCGAGGCGATCGCCGATCGACTCATCGTCGGCGACGCCGAGCGCTGCGCGGCGAAGCTCGCGGAGGAGATCACCGCGCTCAGGCCCACGCACATCAGCTGCTTCATGGCGATTCCCGGCATCGAGCCCAACCGGATCCTCAAGAGCATGGAGCGGTTCGGCGGCGAGGTCATGCCGCTCCTCGCGAAGCAGTTCGGCGACCTCGACCGGGCCGGCACTCCCGAGCCGCGGTCCGGCATTTCCGCCGCGGCGGCCTAAAGCGCCGCTAATACATCCGCTGCTTGTCGAGCACGTTCCGCATCTCGCCAAGGCGGCCGTCGAGCCAGCTGCGGAGGTTCCAGCAGAAGATCTCGACGATCGCCTCGTTCTCGCCCTCCACCGTGCTGGCGGAATGCGGGCTCACCAGCACGTTGGGCTGATCCCAGAATGGGCTCTCCGGCGGCAGCGGCTCGGTGCCGAAGACGTCGAGCGCGGCGAACCCGATCCGGCCGCTCTTGAGCCCGTCGACCAGCGCCGCCTCGTCGATCACCTGGCCGCGCGCGATGTTGACGAACACCACGCCCGGCTTCATCGCAGCGAAGGCGGCGCGGTCGATCATCCCCTCGGTCTCTGGCGTGTGCGGCACGGTGACCACCACCGCGTCTGCCGTCGCCAGGACCGCATGGAGATCGGATCGCGGCCGGATCTCGTCGAAGAGCGCATTGTGCGCGCGGGTCTTGGCGCTGTCGCGACCGATCACGGTCGTCTTCATCTCGAACGCGCGGGCCCGCTCCGCAAGGCCGCGGGCGAGATCGCCCGCCCCGATGACAACGAGCCGCCGGCCCGCCACGCCCACGCCGCAATAGCGGGTCCAGCGGTGGAGGTGCTGCTCGGCCTGCAGATGCGCGAGGCCACGCCACTGCGACAGCAGCACCATGAAGACGAATTCCGCCAGCGGCGTCGCGTGCACGCCCCGCGCCGTCGTCACCAGCACCTCCGGCCGCAGGCCCAGGCCCTTCATGAGCTGGCCGACGCCGGTGCTGGTCTGCTGCACCCAGCGCAGCTTCCGCGCCGCCGCGAGCTGCTCGACGTTCCGCGGCACGTCCCACAGCACCTCGGCCGCGCCGAGCGCCTCGAGCCAGCGCTTTTGCTGCTCGGTCGAGCGCTGGAACGGCGCCCCCACGTGATCGCCGATGTACCGCGTCGGCGGCAGCAGGTCGGGCTGGTAGTCGACCTCGATCCGCGCGGGACCGACGGCGCGGATCTTCTCGACGAGCTCCGGCTCCAGCGGCGAGGTGATGAAGATACGGGTTTTTGGCATGAGGGGTTTCCGGGGCGGCGGGTTGGCAAGCGGGACGGTGTCGGCTACCTATAAGGCGCTGACGGATGCAGGCAAGAGGAGAAGACGATGTCGACCAATAGCGAGCTCCTGGAGCGCCGCAACAATGCCGTGCCGCGGGGCGTGGCGAGCGCGACCGCGGTGTTCGCCGCGCGCGCCGAGAACGCCGAGCTCTGGGACGTCGAGGGCAAGCGCTACGTCGATTTCGCGGGCGGCATCGCCGTGCTCAACACCGGGCACCGCCACCCCAAGGTGATGAAGGCGATCGAGGCGCAGATGCAGCGCTTCACGCATCCCTGCTTCCAGGTGACGCCCTACGAGCCCTATGTCGCGCTCGCGGAGAAGCTGAACCGGCTAGCTCCCAGCAAGGGGCCGAACAAGACCATCTTCCTCACGACGGGTGCCGAGGCGATCGAGAACGCCGTCAAGATCGCGCGCAACGCCACCAAGCGTCCCGCGATCATCTCCTTCGTCGGCGGCTTCCACGGCCGCACGCTCATGACCATGGCGCTTACCGGAAAGGTCGATCCCTACAAGCGCGGGTTCGGTCCGTTCCCGGGCGAGGTCTATCACGTGCCCTACCCGAACAAGTTCCACGATGTGAGCGCCGAGGATTCGCTCCGCGCGCTCGAGTTCCTCTTCAAGGCGGACGTCGAGCCGACGCGGGTCGCCGCCATGGTGATCGAGCCCGTGCAGGGCGAAGGCGGCTTCTACGTGGCGCCCTTCGACTTCCTGCGCGAGCTTCGCAAGGTCTGCGACAAGCACGGCATCCTGCTGATCGTCGACGAGATCCAGTGCGGCTTCGGCCGCACGGGCAAGATGTTCGCGGTCGAGCATTCGGGCGTGGCCCCCGATCTCATTACCATGGCGAAGAGCCTCGCGGGCGGCATGCCGCTCTCGGCGGTGACGGGCCGCGCGGAGCTGATGGACGCGGTCGATCCCGGTGGGCTCGGCGGCACCTATGCCGGCAATCCCGTCGCCTGCGCCGGCGCCCTCGCGGTGCTCGAGGTGTTCGAGGAGGAGAACCTGCTCGAGCGCAGCACGAAGATCGGCGAGCGCATCACGAAACGCTTGAACGAGCTCGCCGCCTCCAACCGGTTCCCCTGTATCGGCGAGGTGCGGGGGCTCGGCGGCATGGTCGCGATCGAGCTGGTCGAGGACCGCACCACCAAGAAGCCGGCCGCGGCGCTCACCAAGCGCCTCGCGGAGCAAAGCCTGAAGAACGGCTTGATCCTGCTCACCTGCGGCGTCTACGCCAATGTCGCGCGCGTGCTGGTGCCGCTGACCGCGTCGGACAAGATCGTGGACGAGGGGCTGGCTATCCTCGAGCACTCGCTCGAGGAGGCGATGGCAAGCTGAGCCGCGCCGCACGCGCTTTGCGACCGAGGACTGGATACGACGTCCTTGAGTACGAAATCCGTCAGGAGCAGGCGGCGACGATTGGCCGCCTTGCCCGGGAATTACGGGACGCCATCGATGCCCTGGACGCCTTCAAGAAACAAGCGAGCAGCGAGATAACCCCGGCCGATCGGCGCGACCCGGAACGAGTGCGCCTGGTCGCTGCCGCCGCTTACGCCCTGTGGAATTTCGTCGTCCAGCGGGAATGCAGCGGCTTTCACGACACTGAGCTGGCTCTCAAGGACTACGCCGTACCAGGTGAGGTGCGCGCGAAGATGGGAGCGGTCCGGCCGCGCTAGCGAGCGCCTTGTCTTGACTTCACGCTTTGCGGCCATCAGGCTTTTGAGAAGCGGTGGAGAACAAGGAGCGACGGCCATGGCGAAGAGCGAATTCCGGCAATCACTCGAGGCAGCGGTGCAGCGCAAGCACTCGAGCGTGCATCCCTGGAGCGAGGCCTGGGTCTCGGGCCGGCTCAACCGGCATCTGCTCGGCGAGTGGGTGAAGCAGCATTACCACTTCGTGAGCCATGCCGCCGAGTGGATCGCCAATATCTTCGCCAATTGCCCGCACGAGGAAGTGCGCGAGTTCCTGATGGAGAACATGTGCGAAGAGGAGGGCGTCACCGGCCAGTCCGGCTACCCCGCGGTCAAGCACGCGAAGCTCCTGCTCGACTTCGCGGAGCATTGCGGCATGGATCGCCGCACGGTCGCCGATGCGCAGCTCAATGGCGAGGTATTGCCGGAGACGCTCGGTCTCAGCGCCTGGTGCTTCCACCAGAGCCGCGGGCATTTCGCGGAGGCGATCGCCTCGATCCTGATCGGGCTCGAATCCCAGGTGCCGCAGATCTACAGCAAAACCACGCCGCCGCTCCTGGAGAAGTACGGCTTCACCGAGGAGGAGGTCGTGTTCTTCCGCCTGCACATCGCGGCCGACACCGAGCACGGCGAGCGCGGCTACGAGATCGTCGACAAGTACGCGAATACGCCGACGCTGCAGGCGAACTGCCTGCGCCTGGTCAAGGAAGCGACCATGATGCGCCGGCTCTATCTCGATGGCCTCTACAACAAGTATCTGGCGCGGCCGGCCGCGCAGGCGGCGGAGTAGGCGATGGCCGATCCCCGCGCGAAGGTCCCGGTTCGACCCCTGACCAGCGAGGTCGCGCGCCGCGCCGCGGAGGCAGCGCAGGCGAAGGCGCGCGACTTCAAGCAGACCATCAGCGTCGCGGTCTGCGACGAGTCCGGCAATCTCGTCTATTTCCTGCGCGGCGACACCTGCAGCTTCATCACCTTCGAGACCTCGAAAGGCAAGGCCGCGATGGCGGCGGGTTTCCGCCGGCCGACCCAGGACTACCTGGCGCTAGCGCGCGAGAATCCCGCGTTCTGGACTGGGGTGGGCGAGAGCCTCGGCATGATCGTGGGTCCGGGCGGCTACCCGATCACGCGGGACGGCGTGCTGATCGGCGGCATCGGCTGCGGCGGCGCACTCGGCGAGGAGGATCACCTCTGCGCCGAGGCGGGCGCCAAGGCCGTCAGCAGCTGAGGTCGCGCGGTCAGCGGGCCGCGGCGAGAGACAGAAGCTCGTCCACAAGCCGCACCGGCCCGCGGGTCTCGGGCCAGCGCCGCGCCGCCGCGTAGGCGAGCGTGGCGAAGCGATCGAAGTCGTCGAGCACTCGGCTTGTCGCCGCGGTGATCGATGCCGGATCGAACCGCTCGAAGGCGGTTCCAGGCCCGCCGCAATCCTGCACCATCGTCTCGAGAGTCGTCCCCGCGGGCACCACGGCGGGTATGCCGTTGGCGAGGGCCTCGTTCAGCACCGCTGAGAATCCCGCGATATAGAATTCCAGCCGATGGGGACACAGGACCAAATCGGCCATCTCCAGGAGCCGCGCCCAGCGCGCCTGGCCGGCGGGGGTCTCCTCGACCGCAAGGCGCTCCGTGGTCTGCGCCATCTCGCGCAGCTTCTGCTGCGGCACGGCACCCTCCGGAGCCGCAACATTCTGCACGAAGAGCCTGATGTCGGGACGAGCGCGCAAGAGCTCGCGGGCGATCTCCGGCAGGAGATCGTAGCCCTTGAGTGCACGCTGATGGCCGAGTACGGAGACGGTCACCGGCCGGGCGCCCGCCCGGTTTCTGAGCGGTGCCACCGCGCGGTAGGGCGACGGCAGTGTGCGCACGGGAAAATCCAGCAGCAGGCGGAACAACTCCCTCGGCACCGGACCGAAGGTACTGATGTGAAACCGCGCACCCGGCTCGCGTGGCAATCTCTTGGCGATATATCGAAACAGCGCGGCACGCGGGTCCGTCCGCGGATCGGGCACCATGACCTTGAACCCGCGCGCAATCCGGCTGACTTCGAGACCAGTGGCAACGGCATCGATCACGATCGTGGGCCGCCGATCGGGTGGCATCGCGGACCGCCACTCGATCAGAGCCGCGACTTGGACCGGCCGCGCGGAGTTGATGAAGACCAGATCCTCGGGCGCGACGCGCGGCAGCCGGGACAGGTCCTCGATCGTCTTGCGCGTGTGCGTGTCGAACCCGGTCAGCCACGCGCAAAACGGATCGTCGTCGTTGTTGGTGTAGGTGTAGACGCGGAAATGCCCGGTCGCCCCCAGCTCGGTTTGGATCCTTGCGGGCAGGTCCTCATGACCGAAGACCAGGGTCTCGACACCCCGGCCGCGGAACTCGCCGACGATGTACCGGCAATAATTCGCGTGGTGCCCGACCTCGTCGTGCAAAGCGGGATCGAGGTAGAAAACGCGCATCGCCGTTACCGCTCGGCCAGACGATGCGCCCAGGCGCCTAGTTCGCCGGCGAGAACGCGACCTCCGCCTCGCGCCAGTCTTGATTAGGCTTCGTGTAGTGCAAGATCTGCATGGGCGGAGACCAGTTGTGAAAGAAGACCCCGTCGGCGCGCGGGAAGGTCACGTCGCCCGCGGCCCAGCCCTTGAACTTGCCGGTCTCGAGGGCGGCGATCAGCGCCTTCGGGTCCGTGCTCTTCGCCTGCGCGACCGCCTGAGCGATGATCGCGACATCGCCGAAGCAGTTGAGGTCGGAGTAGACGGGCAGGTCCTTGAATTTCTCCTGATAGCGCTTGGCGTACCAGGTGCCGATGTCCGAGAGCTTCTGCTGCGGTGAGTAGTAGGCGATGTAATAGACGAGACCGTCCTGCGGATGGAGCTGCCACCACTGCGGCCGGACGGGGTTGTCGTAGGAGATCAGCATCGGCGTGTCGGTCAGGCCGAGCGTCGCGGCCTGGTCGACCATCAGGTCCAGCATCTGCCCAACCGCGATGTTGAGAATGACGTCCGGCTTGAATGCCTTCACTTGCAGCAGCTGCGGCGTCAGGTCGTTGACTGTCTGGTCATAGGTCAGCGACTGGATCTCGAGGCCGAGGCTCTTCTCCTTATTTTGCTTCTCGGTCTCGCTGATGAGACCGATGCCGTAGTCGGTGGTCACCGCGATGATCGAGACCTTCTTGTAGTTCATCTTCTTGATCCAGCCGAGCCAGGTCTGGGCGCGCAGGGGATCGACGGCGTGCGTGCGGAAGCCCACGTCGTAATGCTTGGCGGTGATGTCGGCGGCGCCGCCCTGGCTGCTGAGCGTGGGCACGCCCAGCTCCTTCGCAACCTCGTTCACGGCGATGTTCTCGGAGCTATAGGCGAAGCCCGAGACGGCCACGGCCTTCTCCTCGCTGACCAGCCGGCGATAGGCTGCGATCCCCGCCTCGTTCTTAGCCTGGGTATCCTGGACCAAGATCTGGACCTTGCGGCCCAGCACGCCGCCCATGACGTCGTTGACGTACTCGACCCCGACCTCCGCACCGCGCCGACAGAGCTGGCCGAGGCCGGGATCAGCGGGCGGCGAAAGTCCGAGCTCCATGCCGATGACGATCGGCGGCTCGTCTGCCACGACCGGACTGCTCGCTGGACTGGAAAGCGCCGCCAGCGCCAAGACACCCGTCACCCAAACCGCGATTTTCATGGCTTTGCCCCCGCTCGATGGTCGAGGCGCAATCGTGCCTCACCTGCACGCGTGCCTCAAGGGGCGCTTGCCACGCCATTGAGGCTGAGCTCGGCTGCACGGTGGCAGCTGGCGACATGCCCGGGTGCAACCTCGGTGAGCGCGGGCGCCTCGGTCCGGCAGCGCTCGATCGCGTAAGGGCAGCGTGGATGGAAGTAGCAGCCGCCTGGCGGATGCGCGGGATCGGCAACCTCGCCCTGGAGGATGACGCGGCGGGCGCGCAGTCGCGGATCGGGTTTCGGCACCGACGAGAGCAACGCCTCGGTGTAGGGATGTCGGGGCCGCGCGAAGAGGGATCTCGTCTCGGCGACCTCCACGATCTTGCCGACGTACATGACCGCGATCCGGTCGCTCACGTGCTTCACAACCGAGAGGTCGTGCGCGACGAAGAGGTATGAGAGGCCGAGGCGGTCCTGTAGCTCGAGCAACAGGTTCACGATCTGCGCCTGCACCGAGACGTCGAGCGCGGAGACCGGCTCGTCCGCCACGATGAGACTTGGGTGGAGCGCCAGTGCCCGGGCGATGCCGATGCGCTGCCGTTGGCCGCCGCTGCAGGCGTGCGGGAAGCGGGTCATGTAGGCGGCTGGCAGCTGCACCAGCTCCAGGAGCTCGCGCACGCGCTCGCGCCGCTCGGCGCGGCTCGTCATCCCGTTGACCAGCAACGGCTCGCCGATGATGTCGCCGATCGCCATGCGTGGATTGAGCGAGGAGAACGGGTCCTGGAAAATCATCTGCATGTGCCGCCGAAGCGGCTTGAGCTCGCGCTTCGGCACCATCGCGATGTCGACCGGCTCGGCGTCGCCGGCGCGAAAGCGGATCGCGCCGGCGGTAGGCCTGAGCGCACGCACGACGCAGCGGGAGACCGTGGTCTTGCCGCAACCGCTCTCGCCCACCAGCGACAGGGTCTCGCCCTTCCTGATTTGGAAGCTGACGCCGTCGACGGCGCGCACCGCGCCCGTGGTGCGAAGCAGCAGGCCCTTGCGGATCGGGAAGAATTTCCGGAGCTCGACGACCTCGAGGAGGTTCATGCGGTCACGGCTTCCGCCTCGGAATAGAGGAAGCAGCTGACGGCGCCGCGATCGGGCGCCGTCGTCATCGCCGGTGTCGCGCGATCGCAGCGGCCGGCGATGGCGTCCGAGCAGCGCGGATGAAACGGGCAGCCGGGCGGCCGGTCGTAGGGATGCGGGATCGAGCCCGAGACCGTGGCGAGGCGATCCCGGGGCGTCGCCAGGATGCTGGGGATCGATCGAAGCAGTGCCCTCGTATAGGGATGTTTCGGCGCGTGGAAGATCTGGTCGACCGGTCCTCGCTCGACCACCCGGCCCAGATACATCACCACGACCTCGTCCGCCATTTCCGCGATCACGCCCATGTCGTGGGTGATCAGAATGAGCGCGAGGCCGCGCTCGCGCTGCAACCGCCGGAGGAGATCGAGGATCTGCGCCTGCGTGGTGACGTCGAGCGCGGTCGTGGGCTCGTCGGCGATCAGGATGCGCGGCTCAGCGGCGAGCGCCATGGCGATCATCACGCGCTGGCGCAGGCCGCCCGAGAGCTGGAACGGATATTCGTCGATGCGCCGCTCGGGTCGGGGTATGCCGACCATGGTAAGGAGATCGATGGCGCGCTGCCGCGCGGCCCGCTTGTCGAGCCGACCGTGCTGGCGGATCGCCTCGACGATCTGGTTGCTGACGGTGTAGTAGGCCGAGAGCGATGTCATCGGCTCCTGGAAGACCAGCGCGATGTCGCGGCCGCGGATCGCGCGCATCTCCCGGCCGGTGGGGTCGAGCGACGTGAGGTCGATCGTCTCGGTAGTGCCGCTGCCGTTCTCGCGCTGCAGCAGGATGCTGCCGCCCTCGATCCGGCCGGGGCGCTCGACGATGCGCAGGATCGAGCGCGCGGTGACGCTCTTGCCGCAGCCGCTCTCGCCGACGATGCCGAGCGTGCGTCCGGCGTGGACCTCGAGGCTCGCGCCATCGACGGCGCGGACCACGCCCTCGTCCTGGTGGAAATAGGTCCTGAGGTTCCGCACCGCGAGGATGGGCGTGGCTTCGGCGGCTTGCACGTCAGCCATAGGGATCCGCCGCGTCGCGCAGCCCGTCGCCGAGGAAATTGAACGCAAGGATGATGACGATGACCGGGATCGCCGCGATCAAAAGCCACGGCGCGATGCCGAGCGTCTGGATGTTCTGCGCATCCTGTAGCAGCACGCCCCAGGAGATTGCGGGCGGCCGCAACCCAAGCCCAAGGAAGCTCAGCGAGGTCTCGCTGATGATCATGGCGGGGAGCGCCAGGCTCGCGGCGGCAATGATATGGCTCAGGAAGGACGGCAGCATGTGGCGGAAGATGATGCGCAGGCGCGAGGCACCGGCGAGCTCCGCCGCGGTGACGAAATCCTCGCTGCGCAGCGCCAGGAAGCGCCCGCGCACGACGCGCGCCAAGTCGGTCCAGCCGATGAACGAGATGATCACCGTGATCGCGAAATAGATCTGCGCCGTGGACCAGGTGTTGGGGAGCGCCGCCGCGAGGCCCATCCAGAGCGGAATGGTGGGGATCGAGCGGATGATCTCGATTAGGCGCTGGATCAGCGTATCGACCACGCCGCCGTAGAGGCCGGAGATGCCACCCAGCAGCACGCCCAGGAACAGGCTGATGGCGACACCCGCAAGCCCGATCGAGAGCGACACGCGCGTCGCGACCGCGAGCCGCGACCAGAGGTCGCGGCCCAGCAGATCCGTGCCGAGGAGATAGAGACCGTCCTCGGGATTGCCACCGGTGACGCCGATCAAGTGCGTGGTCGTCGGGACTAAGCCGAAGAGCTTGTAGGGGTAGCCGTCGGCGAACAGGCGGAGGTAGAGCTTGCTCTCGGGATCGACGGTGTAGACGATCTTGAAGGTCTTGAGGTCGCGCTTCCCCTTGAGCCCGTGCACCCAGGGCCGGAGCGAGCCGTCGCTGTCCCAGAGGTGGATCGCCTGCGGCGGAATATAGGACCGGCGCGAATCCGTGGCCTGCGGATCGCTGTAGGCGATGGTGTCGGCGAAGAGCGCGGCCGCGTAGAAGACCGCGACCACGATGCCGCTCCAGACCGCAACGCGGTGCTTGCGAAACCGCCACCAGGTAAGGCGCAGCTGGGTCGCGGACGCGATACGCTCCTCGGCGGAGACCGTCTCGCGCCGCGTGCGGAAGGGCGCGAGCCACGCGAGGACGCCGGTCACGTCTCCACCTGGAAGCGGATGCGCGGATCGATCCACATGAGGACGAGGTCGGAGACGAAGGTGCCGATCACCGTCATGACGCCGAGCATCAGGATGATGGTGCCCGCAAGGAACATGTCCTGCGCCACCAGCGAGGTCAGCAGCAACGGCCCGACCGTCGGCAGGCTCAACACCAGCGATACGATGATGCTGCCCGAGACCACGTATGGGAACAGATAGGCGAGGCTGCTCGCGAACGGATTGAGCGCGGCTCGCACGGGGTATTTGAGGATCACCCGCGTCTCCGTGAGGCCCCTCGCCCGCGCCGTCACCACATAGGGCTTGCGCAGCTCGTCCAGCAGATTGGCGCGCATGATCCGGATGAGCTGCGCCGTGCCCGCCACGGCCAGGATCAGCGCCGGCAACGGCAGATGCTTCATGAGGTCCCAGAGCTTGGCGAGGCTCCAGGGTGCCAGCTCGTACTCCGCCGTGAAGAGGCCGCCGATGTTGGCGTCGAAGAGCTTGAAGCCGAGGTACATCAGGATGAGCGCCAGCAGGAAATTCGGGATCGCCAGCCCGATGAATCCCAGACAAGTGAAGAAATAGTCCCCCAAAGAGTATTGCCGCACGGCCGAATAGATGCCGATCGGCAGCGCGATGCCATAGGTGAGGATGATGGCGGCGATCGACACCACCATGGTCATCCAGAGCCGATCGCCGATCACCTCGGTGACCGGCCGCATCCACTCCATGGACTCGCCGAAGTCGCCCTCGGTGACCCGGCTGATCCACTTGCCGTATTGCACGTAGATCGGCTGGTCGAGGCCGTAGAGCTTGCGGAGCGAGGCCGCTTCCTCGGCGGAAACCATGCTGCCGCTCGCGGAGAGCTTGGCGATATAGGCGTCGACGAAATCACCCGGCGGCAGCTGGATGATGACGAAGGACAGGACCGAGATCGCCCAGATCGTCACCACGGCCAGCAACAGACGGCGCACGGTATAGGCGATCATGATCCCCGAATGCGTTACGGCGCGGCCCGGGCGCTCACTCCTTGTAGTACCACGTCTCCGGATGGGAGCCGCCGGGGACGCGGCAGTGCTGGGCGATGCAGACGCGCGAAGCGATGTTGCCGAGCTTGTTGCTGACCAGCCGCACGCCCATCAGCGAGGCCGACTGCCCGACGGTGCCGATGTCCCATTGCTGATCGACCACGATCTTCCAGATCTCCTGCGCGATCTTGAAGCGCTGCTCCGCCTGCTGGCTCGCGGCCGAGCGGTAGAGGTCCAGCGCCTTCAGCATGGCGGGGTCGGTCGGTTTGACGCCCTGCGTGCCGTTGGAGGCGTACCACTGCGCGAAGGCGGGCCCCATGAAGGCCTCGGTCGGATCGACCGGGATGGCGTGGCGCGGGAACAGGTAGAGGAGCTCGGTGCCGCCATTGTTCCACACCATGAGCTGGTGCTCGTTGTTGTGCTGTCGCGTCATCATCAGCGAGCGCTCCATCTCCTTCACGTCGAGCTGGATGCCGATCTTCTTCCATTGCTGCGCCACCATCTCGAGCTGGTTGGGCCAGGGCAGGAAAGCGCGCGCGGTGTTGACCTGGAGCCTGAGGCGCTCGCCGTTGTCGGTGCGGACGCGGAAGCCCTCGGCGTCCTTCTTGGCGAGGCCGATCGAGTCCAGCATCTGGTTCGCCTTGGCGGGGTCGTAGGTCGACCACTTCTTGCGCCACTCGGGTCCGGGGTTATAGGGCGAGCTGTCTGCCGGCACGACGGAGCCCGGCGTCGCCAATCCCAGGAAGAAGGTCTCGTTGATCTGGTCGCGGTCGATCCCGAGCGAGAGCGCGCGGCGGAAATCGACGTTGGTGAGCCACTTGGCGATCTCCGCATCGCCGGTGTAGCTCTGGTTCACATAGATGATCGTGTCGCTGCCGTTGATCGCGAGATCGAGGTGGACGGTGTAGTTGCCCTTTTTCTGGTTCTCGAGGATCACCGGCAGCTTGCCGATGTCGATATGCCGCTCCTGCAGGTCGTACTCACCCGCCATGGCGCGGAGGTTCACCACCTCGGTGTCCTGCGCGAGCGTGAACACGACCTTGTCCATGTAAGGGAGCTGATTGCCCTCGGTATCGACCTCGTAATAGTAGGGATTGCGCTCCAGCACCCAGCTCGGCGTGTTGATCGGATTGGTCATCTTCCAAGGACCGAGCGTTGGCAGATCCTTGTTGAGCGACCAGTCCGTCTTGAAGTGGAGCAGCTTCACCCAGTTGTCGTAGCCCTCCGCCTTGGCGCGCGCGTTCACCTCGGCCTCGGAGGAGTATTTGGGCAGGAACTGCTTCAGGTAGTGCGCCGGCGCGTAGCTGCCGTAGAGGTTGCCCTGCACCTGCCGCGCGGCTTGGCCGCCGCCGACCAGCGTGTCGCCGGCGAGCAGGTCATAGAAGAGGTAGTAGGGATCATCGAACTGGAATTGCACCGTGGTCTCGTCGATTTTGACGAGCCGGCCGGGCTTGCCGTTGACGGACATGTCGGGCATCGGCGTCGGCACGACGTCCTTGTTCTTGTACAGGTCCTCATACCAGAAGGTGAAATCGTCGGCGTTGAAGGGCGCGCCGTCCGACCACTTCATGCCCTTGCGCAAATGCACGGTGAAGGTCTTGCCGTCCTCGCTCATGTCGACCGACTTGGCGACGCAGGGCACGATCTTGTCGCCGCTCTCGTCCCAGAACAGCAGCTTGTCGGTGGCGGAGATCCGGTTCCCGTTCTCGACGTCGCCGGGGCCGATGAAGGCGCGTCGCCAGGTGCCGCCGTACTTCCCGATTTCGTGAAGCGGCTTGATCACCATGGGCTCGGCGGGCAGTCGATCCTGCACGGGCGGCAGCTTCGCGGCCTTGACCAGGTCGGCGAGCATCGGCGCCTCGTGAAACGTCTTGGGCACCTGCGCGGGATCGAGGACCAGCGTCGGGCCCTCGATCTTGCCCACCAGGTCAGACTTCGAGAGGTCTGAGCTCTGGGCGACGGCAGGCCCGGTGGCCAGCAGTGCCGCGAGCGCGGCCGAGCCGCAAAGGAGACTGCGCAGGCGGTGCATTGGACCCTCCCCTTTTGCGCCGCCGCGGCGGCGTCATCATTATGGAGATGGTACGTCAAGCGCCCCGGCGCGATCAATGCTGGCTCTGGGTCAGCCGATGGTGAATTCGCAGCAACCATGGGGATTTCTGGCGCTGGCCCCGCCTACCACTGCGTGGCCGAGCCGAGGGCCCGGGACGTGATCTCTGGCGGGCCAAGGCGGGTGGCGTCTAGTATGGCTGGGCGTGGGGCCGAGCCCGCCGATCGGATGGGCGGGCCATAGCAATTCGAGGCGGATCAACTCGCCGTCATGACCCAATGCGGACCACTTCGCTTCCTGGCCGTCAGCAGGGTTGTCTACGCGACTGCACTTTAGGACGAGCGACCCAGTTCCCATGAACGACGTGAGACCCGGGCAGGACGCGCGCGAGGCGCAACGGACGGGGGCTCGGCTCCAGCCGCCGAAGCCGACGCCGCTCTGGCGCCGCGCGCTCTGGCTCGCGGTGATCGTGCTGATGATCGCGGGCGTGGTCTGGTGGGTCCACTCGCGTCCGGCGCCGCCGGCGCAAGGCGGCCGCTTCTCCGGCGCCAACGGCGTCATGCCCGTGGTGGCCGCCACCGCCCAGAAGGGCGACATCAACGTGCTGCTGAATGGGCTTGGCACCGTGACGCCACTCGCGACGGTCACGGTGCGCACGCAGATCAGCGGCCAGCTCATGCGCGTCGACTTCAAGGAAGGCCAGATGGTGAAGCAGGGCGATCTCCTGGCCGAGATCGATTCCCGCCCCTACGAGCAGCAGCTCACGAACGCGCAGGGAGCGCTCGCGAAGGACCAGGCGCTGCTCGCCAACGCGCGCCTCGACCTTCAGCGCTACAAGGTCCTGGTCGCGCAGGATTCGATTCCGAAACAGCAGCTCGACACGCAGGACTCGCTCGTCCATCAGCTCGAGGGGACGGTGATCTCCGACCAGTCGCAGGTCGACACAGCGAAGCTCAACATCGCCTATTGCCACATCGTGGCGCCCGTGAGCGGCCGGGTCGGTCTGCGCCAGGTGGACGCCGGCAACTATGTGCAGGCGAACGATGCCAACGGCCTTGTCGTGCTGACCCAGCTGCAGCCGATCACCGTGGTGTTCACGCTGCCCGAGGACAGGGTGCCGGCCGTGATGAAACAGGTGAACGCGGGCCAGACATTGCAAACGGTTGCCTACGACCGCAGCCAGACCACGAAGATCGCCACCGGCACGCTCGCGACGGTCGACAACCAGATCGACACCACCACCGGCACGCTGAAGATGAAGGCGCAGTTCGACAATACCGACTACAGCCTTTTCCCGAACCAGTTCGTCAACATCCAGCTCCGCGTCCAGACGCTGCACGACGAGACCGTGATCCCGACCGCGGCGGTCCAGCGCGGCGCGCCCGGCACCTTCGTCTATCTCGTGAAGCCCGACAGCACGGTGGCCGTACAGGTGATCAAGCTGGGTCCGAGCGAGGGCGAGAAGGTCTCGGTGACGTCCGGGCTTTCGGTTGGCGACCGCGTGGTCGTCGACGGCGCCGACAAGCTCAAGGACGGTGCCAAGATCTCCTTGCGCGAGGAGTCCTCGTCCGGAGCCGCGGCAACACCCACCACGACCCCGCCCGGTAGCGGGGTGGCGCCGACGCCGCGAGGCCAAGGCCAGCAGCGCGGACAGCGCGGCGCCGGCGGTGCGGGCAATGCCGGCGGTTCCGGTGGAAACAGCCAGTGACCGACTGAGCGGGGAGTCGCCATGAGCCCCTCGCGTCCGTTCATCATGCGTCCCGTCGCCACCACGCTCCTGATGGTGGCGATCCTGCTGGTGGGCGGGCTCGCGTTCCGATTTCTGCCGCTCTCGGCGCTGCCCGAGGTCGACTATCCCACGATCCAGGTGCAGACCTTCTACCCCGGCGCCAGCCCGGACGTGATGACCACCTCGATCACGGCACCGCTCGAGGTGCAGTTCGGCCAGATGCCGAGCCTCAACCAGATGTCGTCGAGCAGTTCCGCCGGCGCCTCGGTGATCACGCTGCAGTTCACGCTCGCGATCAATCTCGATGTCGCCGAGCAGGAGGTGCAGGCCGCGATCAATGCCGCCGGCAACCTGCTGCCATCCGACCTGCCGGCGCCGCCGATCTACGCCAAGGTCAATCCCGCAGACGCGCCGATCCTGACCTTGGCACTCATCTCCAAGACCATGCCCCTGCCGCAGATCGAGGATCTCGCGGACACGCTGCTCGCGCAGAAAATCTCGCAGCTGCCCGGCGTCGGACTCGTGAGCATCAGCGGTGGCCAGCGGCCGGCGGTGCGCATCCAGGCGAACGTGCGCGCGCTTGCGGCCTACGGCCTCAACATCGATGACCTCCGCACCACTGTCGGCAACGCCAACGTCAACACGCCCAAGGGCGACTTCGACGGGCCCACGCGCGCCTACACGATCAACGCGAACGACCAGCTGCACAGCGCTGACGACTATCGCGCCCTCGTGGTCGCCTACAAGAACGGCTCGCCCGTGCATCTCTCGGACGTGGCGGACGTGGTCGAGGGCTCTGAGAATTCGCGCCTCGCCGCTTGGACCAACACCACCCCGGCAGTGATCCTGAACATCCAGCGCCAGCCCGGCGCCAACGTCATCGCCGTCGTCGATGGGATCAAGGCGCTGCTGCCGCAGCTCCAGGCGGCGCTCCCATTGTCGATCGACGTGGGCGTGCTCACCGACCGCACCACCACGATCCGCGCCTCGGTCGCGGACACGGAGTTCGAGCTCGGGCTCGCGGTGGCACTGGTGGTGCTCGTGATCTTCCTGTTCTTGCGCAATCTCCGCGCGACCATCATCCCGAGCCTCTCGGTGCCGCTGTCGCTGGTCGGCACCTTCGGTGCCATGTACCTGCTCGGCTTCAGCATCAACAACCTCTCGCTGATGGCGCTCACCATCGCGACCGGCTTCGTGGTCGACGACGCCATCGTGATGATCGAGAACATCGCGCGTTATCTCGAGGAGGGCGATCCGCCGCTCAAGGCCGCGCTCAAGGGATCGGAGCAGATCGGCTTCACCATCGTGTCGCTGACGATCTCGCTGATCGCAGTGCTGATCCCGCTCCTCTTCATGGGCGACGTGGTCGGGCGGCTCTTCCGCGAGTTCGCTATCACGCTCTCGGTCACCATCCTGATCTCGGCTGTGGTGTCACTCACCTTGGTGCCGATGGCCTGCGCCAAGCTGCTGCGCCGCACCGCCGACCGGCACGAGACCGCCTTCGAGCGCAAGAACCGCGAATGGTTCGATCGGCTGGTGCGCGCCTACGACCGCGCGCTCAACGTGGTGCTGGATCACCAGCCGCTGACGCTCGTGGTGGCGGTCGCGACCCTGGTGCTCACCTGTGTCCTCTATATCTGGATCCCCAAGGGCTTCTTCCCGATCCAGGACACCGGCCTGATCCAAGGTATCTCCGAGGCGGCGCAGTCGATCTCCTTTCCCGCGATGGCCGAGCGACAGACGGCGCTCGCCGCCGCCATCCTGAGGGATCCCGACGTCGACAGCCTCACCTCCTTCATCGGCGTCGACGGCACCAACACGACGCTGAATAGCGGACGCTTCCTGATCAACCTCAAGCCGCACGACTCCCGGACGCTCAGTGCCAGCGACATCATCCGCCGGCTGCAGCAGGAGACCGCTGACGTCGCGGGCATCTCGCTCTATATGCAGCCGGTGCAGGACCTCACCATCGACACCACGGTGAGCCGGACCCAGTACCAATTCGTGCTGGAGAGTGCCAATCCCGACGACCTCGCGGCCTGGGCGCCGAAGCTGGTGGACCAGCTGAGCCAGCTGCCCTCCTTCGAGAACGTCGCGAGCGACCAGGAGGAGACCGGTCTCTCGGCCTATCTCACGATCGACCGCGACACCGCCGCGCGCTTCGGCCTGACGCCCGCCACCATCGACAATGCGCTCTACGATGCCTTCGGGCAGCGGATCATCTCGACGATCTACACCCAGACGAATCAGCGCCGGGTGATCCTCGAGGCGTCGCCGGACATGCAGGCGTCGCTAACCGCGCTCGACTCGATCTATCTCCCGTCAGCGACGGCGGCGGGCGGCCAGGTTCCGCTGTCGACCGTCGCGAAGCTCAGCGAGCGCACGGCGCCGCTCAAGATCAACCACCTCGGGCAATTCCCGGCGACCAATATCTCCTTCAACCTCGCGGCCGGCGCCTCGCTGGGCAATGCCGTGCCGGCGGTGCAGCAAGCCGAGAAGGACATCGGCATGCCCGCAAGCGTGTTCACGGTGTTCCAGGGCGCCGCGCTCGCCTTCCAGGCCGCCCTCAGCAACGAGCTTTTCCTCATTCTGGCCGCGATCGTGACGGTCTACATCGTGCTGGGTGTGCTCTACGAGAGCTTCATCCACCCGATCACGATTCTCTCGACGCTGCCCTCGGCCGGGATCGGCGCGCTGCTCGCGCTCATGGTCTTCGGCAGCGACCTCAGCGTCATCGCGATCATCGGCATCGTTCTCCTGATCGGCATCGTCAAGAAGAACGCGATCATGATGATCGACTTCGCGCTGGACGCCGAGCGCCACGAGGGCAAATCGCCGCGCGAGGCCATCCACCAAGCTTGTCTCCTGCGGCTCCGTCCGATCCTGATGACCACCATGGCGGCGCTCTTGGGAGCGCTGCCGCTGATGGTCGGCAGCGGCACCGGGTCGGAGCTCCGGCACCCGCTCGGCGTCAGCATCGTTGGCGGCCTGATCGTGAGCCAGCTGCTGACGCTCTTCACCACGCCGGTGATCTACCTGGCCTTCGACCGGCTGGGCCAGCGGCTCGCGCACTATTTCCCGCCCGAGCCCGAGGAAGCCGGCGGCGGGCCGGCCGACGAATGAATCCGTCGGAACCTTTCATCCGCCGGATGGTGGCGACGACGCTTCTGACCTGCGGCGTGGCGCTTGCGGGCGTGATCGCGTTCTTCCAGCTGCCGGTGTCGCCGTTGCCGCAGGTGGATTTTCCCACCATCGTCGTGCAGGCGTCGCTGCCGGGCGCCAGCCCCGAGGTGGTCTCGACCAGCGTCGCGACGCCCCTCGAGCGCCATCTCGGCGTCATCGCCGACGTCGCCGAAATGACCTCGTCGAGCACCGTGGGGAATGCGCGCGTCGTCCTGCAATTCAACCTCAACCGCGACATCGACGGCGCCGCGCGCGACGTCCAGGCCGCGATCAACGCGGCTCGTGCCGATCTGCCCGCGAGCCTGCGCAGCAATCCGACCTACCGCAAGGTGAACCCGGCCGATGCGCCGATCATGATCATCACGCTGACCTCGCCGACCCTCGGCCGCGGGCAGATCTACGATGCGGCGTCGTCGGTGATGCAGCAGAAATTCTCGCAGCTCGCCGGCATCGGCCAGGTCGTGATCGGCGGCGCGGCGCTGCCGGCGGTGCGCGTCGAGCTCAATCCGCGCGCGCTCTTTAAATACGGGATCGGCCTCGAGGACGTGCGCGCCGCCCTTGCCTCCGCCAACGCCCATGCACCCAAGGGCGCAATCGAGGAAGGCGACCTGCACTACCAGATATACGACAACGACCAGGCGACGCGGGCATCGCAATACCGGTCGTTGCTGGTCGCCTATCGCAACGGCGCGCCCGTGCGTCTCTCCGACCTCGGGGAGATCACGGACTCCGTCGAGAACATCCGCAACGACGGCCTCGCGAACGGCAAGCCCTCGGTGGTCGTGATCCTCTACAAGCAGCCCGGCGCCAACGTGATCGAGACCGTCGACCGCGCACGCGCCCTGCTGCCGGAGCTCCAGGCCTCGATCCCCAGCGATATCGAGATGCGCGTCGCGCTCGATCAGTCGACGACTATCCGGTCCTCGCTCAAGGAAGTCGAGCGTGCCCTGATGATCTCGATCGCGCTCGTCATCATGGTGGTGTTCCTGTTCTTGCGGAACGCGCGAGCGACGCTGGTGCCGAGCGTGGCTGTGCCGGTGTCGCTGCTCGGCACGCTCGGCGGCATGTACCTGCTGGGCTACAGCCTCGACAATCTCTCGCTGATGGCGCTGACGATCTCCACGGGCTTCGTGGTCGACGATGCGATCGTGGTCATGGAGAACATCTCGCGCCACGTCGAGGCGGGGATGCCGCGGTTCAAGGCAGCGATCCAAGGTGCCCGCGAGGTCGGCTTCACCGTGCTCTCCATGAGCCTCTCGCTGATCGCGGTGTTTCTGCCGATCCTGCTCATGGGCGGGATCGTCGGCCGGTATTTCCGCGAGTTCGCGGTGACGCTATCGATGGCGATCGGCGTGTCTCTCCTGGTCTCCTTGACTACGACGCCGATGATGTGCGCACGCCTCATCGTGCCGCCGGGCGAGCGCAAGCCGGGACGGTTCTCGCGCATTGCCGAGCGCTGTTTCGAGGCCCTGCGCGACCTCTATGACCGCACGCTGCAGCGCGCGCTGGCGCACCCGGTCATGGTCATGCTCGTCCTGCTGATGACGCTCTGCCTCAACGTCTATCTCTTCATGGAGGTGCCGAAGGGTTTCTTCCCACAGGAGGACACGGGCCGGATCATCGGCGGCATCCAGGCCGACCAGAGCATCTCCTTCCAGCTCATGCGCCAGAAGCTCGCCCAGTTCGTCTCGATCGTGCAGAAGGACGATGCCGTCGCCAACGTTGTGGGCTTCACCGGTGGCGGGCAGACGAACGGCGGCTTCGTGTTCATCTCGCTGAAGCCGTTGGCGGAGCGCGGGGTCGCAGCCGACCAGGTCGTGACCCGCTTGCGGCGCGAGCTCTCGCAGGTGCCGGGTGCCTCGCTCTTCCTGCAGGCGGCGCAGGATATTCGCGTCGGCGGCCGGCAGAGCAACGCGCAGTACCAATACACGCTCCAGGGCGACAACCTTGCCGACATCTACGCCTGGGTCCCGAAGATCGCCGAGGCGCTGCAGGGCATTCCCGAGCTCACCGACGTCAACTCCGACCAGCAGCAGAACGGCCTCGAGACCGATCTGGTCATCGACCGTGCGACCGCGTCGCGCCTGCACGTCACCGCGAGCCAGATCGACAACACGCTTTATGACGCCTTCGGGCAACGCCAGGTGTCGACCATCTACAACGCGATCAACCAGTATCACGTGATCATGGAGGTGGCGCCGCAGTTCTGGCAGAGCCCGGAGACCCTGGACGAGCTCTATGTCAGCACTTCCGGTGGCTCGGTGGGGGGAACGCAGCAGACCAGCGCCGTGGCGGGAACCGTGGTGGGGCCGAAGGCGTCGAGCTCGGCGGCGGCCATCGCGTCCGATAGCGCGCGCAATCTCGCGAACAACCGGATCGCCGCGACGGGCAGGAGCGGCGCCTCTACGGGCGCGGCGGTGAGCTCCGCCAAAGAGACCATGGTGCCGCTCTCGGCCTTCGCGAGCTACGGCCCCGGCAAGACGCCGCTCGCGGTCAATCACCAGGGACTCTTCGTCGCCAGCACGATCTCCTTCAACATGGCGCCCGGCAAATCGCTCAGCGATGCCGTCACCGTGGTCAACGAGGCCATGGCACGTCTCGGCGTTCCCGGCACCATCCACGGCACGTTCCAAGGTACCGCGCGCGCCTTCCAGCAGTCGCTCGCCAACGAGCCCTATCTGGTCCTGGCGGCGATCGCCGCGGTTTACATCGTGCTGGGCGTACTCTACGAGAGCTATGTGCACCCGCTCACGATCCTCTCGACGCTGCCGTCAGCGGGCGTCGGTGCCATCCTGGCGCTGATGGCGTTCAACTCCGCCTTCGACATCATCGCGCTCATCGGTGTCATCCTGCTCATCGGCATCGTCAAGAAGAACGCGATCATGATGATCGACTTCGCGATCGACGCCGAGCGCACCCACAACCTCTCCTCGCGCGACGCGATCTATCAGGCCTGCCTGCTGCGTTTTCGCCCGATCATGATGACCACCATGGCGGCGCTCCTGGGCGCGGTGCCGCTCGCCCTCGGCCTCGGCGAAGGCGGCGAGCTCCGCCGCCCGCTCGGCATCTCCATCGTCGGGGGTTTGCTGGTGAGCCAAGTCCTGACGCTCTATACCACCCCTGTGATCTATCTCTACCTCGACCGGTTCCGGCTCTGGTGCCAGAAGCTTTGGCGCCGGAGCGCGCCCGATGTCGCGGCGCCCCAAGCGGGTGAATGATGCGCGCGAATATCCGATGGATCGCGCCCGTGGTGGCGCTGGCAGCCCTCGCGGCCTGCTCGGTAGGCCCGAAATACAAGCGGCCGACCGCGCCCGTGCCAGCGTCCTTCAAGGAGATCGACGGCTGGAAACCCGGTCAGCCGCAGCAAGCGGCGAGCGGCACCGCGTGGTGGTCGGTCTACAACGACCCGTTGCTCGACGACCTCGAGAAGCAGATCGACATCTCGAACCAGACCCTAAAGGCCTCGGAGGCCGCGTTCCGCCAGGCGAGCGCGCTGGTCCGGGAGGCGCGCGCGGCCTACTTCCCGACCGTCGGCGTCGACGCCTCGGCGGTGCGGTCAGGTACCGGCAGCGGCGGCAAGACCGGCCAGGCGACCTTCAAGAGCCAGTTCGAGACGACAGGGACTCTGAGCTGGGAGATCGACGTCTGGGGTCGGATCCGGCGCCAGGTCGAGGCGAGCTACGCGAACGCCCAGGCGAGCGCCGCCGATCTCGCGGCCGCGCGACTCTCGGCGCAATCGGCGCTCGCGACCGACTATCTCGAGCTCCGCATCAACGACGAGCTCGGGCGCCTGCTCGACGCGACCGCCGACGCCGATCAGAAATCGCTCGAGATCACCCGGAACCGCTACGCGCAGGGCACCGCCGCTAAATCCGACGTGGCGCAGGCCTTGGCGCAGGTCGAGGGTGTCAGGGCGCAATTGATCAACGTCGGCGTGCAGCGCGCTCAGCTCGAGCACGCCATCGCCGTCCTGATCGGCAAGCCGCCCGCTGACTTCGCGATCGCGCCGACCCCGCTCGATCAGGGCGTCCCCGTGGTCCCGCCGGGCGTTCCCTCGACGCTGCTGGAGCGGCGGCCCGACATCGCCGCGGCCGAGCGCGCGGCGGCCTCGGCCAATGCGCAAATCGGCGTCGCGATCGCGGCCTATTACCCCTCGATCACCCTCTCGGCGTCCTACGGGCTCGTGAGCTCCGCGATCCAGAACCTGTTCCGGGCATCGAATGCCGTGTGGTCGGTGGGCCCGCAGCTCGCGGAGACCGTGTTCGACGCGGGGCTGCGCTCCGCCCAGGTCGCGGCGGCCCGCGCGAGCTATGACCAAACCATCGCGAATTACCGCCAGACCGTGCTGGCGGCGTTCCAGCAGGTCGAGGACGAGCTCGCGGCGCTGCGCATCCTCGAGCGGCAGGCCGAGGTGCAGGACCGCGCCGTCAAGGCGTCGGAGGAGGCGGAGGCGCTCATCCTCAATCAGTACAAGGCCGGCACCGTCGCCTATACCAACGTGATCACCGCCCAGACCGTGTCGCTCGGCGACAAGCAGACCGCGCTCTCGATCTTGCAGAGCCGGCTGGTCGCGAGCGTGGTGCTGATCGAGGCGCTGGGCGGTGGCTGGACGGCGGCGAACCTTCCGAGCCATGATCAGATCCGTGCGGGCCCCACGCCACCCGCGACCGGCGCGCCGAGCCCGTAGCGACTTTCCTCCGAGGTCGAGAGACACAAAACATGCGACACCTTCGCCGCGCGCTTGGGCTCGCCGCAGGGCTTGCCGCCCTGCTTCTCGCCATCGGCGTCGGCCAGGCCCAGTCGATCCTGACCTTTCACAACGACGGCATGCGCGGCGGCCTCTATGTGATGCCGCGGCTCACCTACGAGCGCGCGGCGGGCATGCACCTCGATCGCGACTTCGACGGACGGGTCGACGGCAACATCTACGCGCAGCCGCTGTTCTGGCACTTCCGTCAGACCAATCGGAAGCTGGTCATCGTGGCGACCGAGAGCAACTGGGTCTATGCGCTCGACGCGCGGAACGGAAAAGTCGCGTGGAAGAAATTCCTGGGCGCGCCGGTGCCGCGCTCGGCGCTGCCCTGCGGAAACATCGCGCCGCTCGGCATCACGGGCACGCCCGCGATCGACGGCATCAAGGATGCGATCTATGTCGACGCGATGGTCGATGCCCAGGATGGGTCGGGCCCGCAGCATCTGATCTTCGGTCTCGCCGTGGGCGATGGCTCGATCCTCTCCGGCTTTCCCGTCAACGTCGCCCAGGCATTGAAGGCGCACGGCATGACCTTCGCGCCGCGGGTGCAGAACCAGCGGGGCGCGCTGCTGATCGCCGAGAACAAGCTGTTCGTGCCCTATGGCGGGCACTTCGGCGATTGCGGTGACTATCGCGGCTGGGTCGTAGCTATCGACCTCAACGATCCACGCGCAATCTCCGCTTGGAGCACGCGGGCTTTCGGCGGTGGCATCTGGGGGCCCGGCGGCATTTCCTATGATGGACGCTCGCTCTTCGTCGCCACGGGGAACACGAAGGGCGCCAGGGAATGGGCTGACGGCGAGGCGATCATCCGCCTCGGTCTCGATCTCAAGTGGTCAGAGGACCCGCGTGACTATTTCGCGCCCAGCGACTGGAAGGCTCTCGACGGTGCCGATCTGGATCTTGGCGGCGTCGGCGCCGTGCCGCTCGATGTTGCGGATCCCGACGGCAAGACCGCGCTCCTCCTGGCGCTCGGCAAGGACGGCAAGGCCTATCTGCTCGACCGCGCGAATCTCGGCGGCATCGGCGGCGCCCGCGATGTCGAGCGTGTGGCGCGCAACCAGATCCGCACCTCGCCCGCCGTGTTGCCGACGCTCAACGGCTCCTATGTCGCCTTCGAGGGCTCGGGCACCAGCTGTCCCAACGGCGTCACGAACGGCGGTCTCACCGTGCTCAAGATCGACGCGCATCCGGCGCCGAAGATCTCGCCGGCCTGGTGCGGCGCGATCACGGGCCGCGGCGCGCCGATCATCACCACCGACGACGACAATTCGAACCCGATCGTGTGGATGGTAGGCGCCGAGGGCGATGACCGGTTGCACGGCTTCCGCGCGGACACGGGTACTCCCGTATTCGCCGGCAGTGACGCTTTGTCCGGCCTCCGACACTTCGTCACCATCCTTGCGAGCGATGACCGACTCTTTATTGCCGGCGACGGCCGGGTTTATGCATTCAAGCCATAGTTATGACTTGCCGCCAAGCCACAAGACTCGGATTATTGCGGCGCCGAAACATCAAATTGCCACGCAACCGCTAATAAAAAGCGGCCTGTTTGGGCCTTGATTTCTGCTTTTTTGTGGTACTTTGATGGCCACAGGCGCTCGGACCAATGTGCTTACTCCCGTGGGTGCCGAGCTACGGTGGAACAATAGGATAGTGGGAGGCGCCATGGCTCAGCTCGACATGCTCGGGACGGAAGATAAGCAGTCCCTCGAAGACAGCAGCGTCATCGATCACCTGATCTACACGTTCGGCACCATCGAGCCAGCCAAGCCTGCCCAAGCCCCCATCACCGTTGAGCGCGTCGAGCCTGTGCGCGTCTATGATCAGATCCGCCGCACCTTGACGCAGCACTGGGAATACGACCATCGGAGTTTCCTGAAGGTCGATTGACGAGGCACAGCTAGCGACGACATCCGAGCGGCCCGAGGGCCTGATCCACTCGCATCGAACCGATGCGAGTGGATCAGGCTCTCTAATTTTGAATCGGAGCAAGATTCACGGATCAGGCTGAATGAGCCTGATCCGATCTTGCTCTGGGCCGCTCGGTTCGTTTTTGGGCCTTGCGATCATGCCGGCAGCTCGTAGCCGACCGACGCCTCGATCGCGCAGGTCTTCTGTACGGCGGGGCGCGCCATCATGCGCTCGTAATGCGCGGAGAGACCCGGAAACTCGCCGGGCGCCGGCTTGAGCGAGGGCCGCGCGCGCCAGAACAGGCGGAACAGGTGAATGTCGGCGATCGAGTATCGATCGAGCGCCCACGCACGCATGCCAAGCCGCTGCTCCGCGAGTCCGAACACCGCGCGCACGCGATCGACGCCTTGCTGGCGCGCCGGATGCACCGTGGACGCCAGGAACGACATCCACGACACCGCCTGCGCCTCGGCCTCGATATCGTTCTCAGGCAGCAGACGAGCCTCGGGAAAGCGCTTCGCGAGATAGAATAGGATCCCCGCGACCTCCGTGAGCCGTCGTCCGTCGATCAGCAGCGTCGGCACCTTGCCCTCGGGATTGACCGCGAGAAAGGCGGGCGCGCGGGTCTCGTTCCGCGCGAATGAGATCGAATGGCTCTCGAACGGCACGCCGATCTCATGGAGCGCGATATGCGCCGCCATCGAGCTCGATCCCGGTGCGAAGTAGAGCGTGAGCATGAAGCCTCCGATTGGTTGCGTCGAAGCTATCGCGAAAGCGGGAAATGGCACCGCGCGGTGTGCCCGGGCGCGATCTCGCGCGGCTCGGGCGTCTCGGCGCGACAGCGTGCCTCGGCGCGCGGGCAGCGCGTGTGGAACTCGCAGCCTGCCGGGCGGTTCATCAGGCTCGGCACCTCGCCTGCGACCGCGCGCTCGCGGTCGCGCGTGGGGTCGGCGATCGGGATCGCCGCCAGGAGCGCCGCCGTATAGGGATGCGCGGCACCGCGGAAGACCGCGGCGGTCGTGCCGGTCTCGACCAGCCGGCCCATGTACATGACGCCCAGTTGCTCGGCGCTCAATCGCACCGCGGCGAGGTTGTGCGTGATCAGCAGCAGCGCGATGCCGAGCTCGCCGCGGAGCCGCGCCAACAGGTTCAGCACCTCGCCCTGGACGGAGACATCGAGTCCCGCGGTGGGCTCGTCCGCGATCAGGAGCCGCGGCTCCAGCGCGAGCGCTCGCGCGATGCCGACCCGCCGCGCCTGGCCGCCGCTGAGCTCGTGCGGATAGCGATCGAGGAAATCCGTGGCGAGACCCACCAGCGAGATCAGTCGGCGCGCCTCGGCGTCGAGATTGCGGCTCGCCATGCCGTGAATCCGGAACGGCTCCGTGAGCAGCGCGCGCACCGTGAGGCGCGGGCTCAATGAGCCCGTTGGGTCCTGGAAGGTCATCGCGACGTGCCGGCGCCACGTCTTGAGTGCGGTCCCGTGTTTAGGAAGAGCGGCGCCGCCAAGATGGATTGCGCCGCTCCAGACGGGCGCCAGGCCCATGATGGCGCGGCCGAGGGTGGTCTTGCCGGAGCCGCTCTCGCCCACCAGCCCGAAGGCGCCACCCTCGGGAATGCTCAGCGAGACGTCGGCGACGGCGTCGATCATGGGATCGCGGACGCCCGCGAGCCGCGCCGCCAGCGGCGTCAGCGCCCGGAAGCGGACGCGCAAGCGGTCGACTTCCAGGAGCTCAGCCACCGAGAAGATGACAGCTCGCGCGGTGACCCGGCGCCACCTCGATCACCTTAGGAACCTCGACGCGACAGCGCTCGAAGGCATGCGGGCACCGCGCCGCGAAGACGCAGTGCGTGC
>DATEGF010000238.1:0-15699 GCA_035280245.1 Allostellaceae bacterium | reverse complement strand
CAGAAGCGGCTTGCGAGCTATGGACCGCCGCGCCACGCGCCTGCGCGGCCGCGCGCCATGGGCGGCGTCGCCATCGACCATAGGCTCTGAGGCACGGCCATGGACGCCACCCTCTCGCTGCAGAACGCGCTGACCGGCCTTCGGGCCGCCCAGGCGAATATCGCGGTCATTTCCTCCAACATCAGCAATTCGCAGACGCCCGGCTATTCCCGCGAGGTGGTGCCGCTTAGCACCCAGGTCGTGGCGAGCGTCGGCGCCGGCGTGCTGGTGGGTGTGACGCAGCGCGAGGTCGACAGCAACCTCGCCAACGCCGCCCGGCAGCAGGACACGGCGGCGAGCGCCGCCAGCGCCACCAACACCTATTTCCAGCAGATCCAGAGCCTGTTCGGCCAGGTGAACGACGGCAGCTCGCTGGGCGACGTCTTCAACAAGTTCTCGAGCGCGTTGCAGACGCTGTCGACCTCGCCCGACGACGCCGTCGCCCAACAGAGCGCGGTCGCGGCCGGCCAGTCGCTGGCGCAGAAGCTCAATTCCGTGTCCGCGGGCATTCAGCAGATCCGCGCCGGCGCCGACAGCCAGATCGCGGCCGACGTCCAGACCGTCAACACGCAGCTGCAGAACATCGCGCAGTACAACGCCGCCATCACCCACGACAAGGCCACGGGCCAATCGACGGCGACGCTCGAAGATCAGCGCGACCAGGCGCTCGACCAGATCTCCAAGCTCATGGGCGTGCAGGATTTCACGCGACCCGACGGCACCATGGTGGTGCTGACGACCTCCGGCCAGGTCCTGGTCGACAGCAGCGCACAGACGCTGAGCTACACCGCGACCGGGACCGTGACGGCGAACTCGGTGCTCTCGCCGCTCAAGGTCGGCGGCATCGATATCACCTCGAGCACCACCACCGGCGAGATCGGCTCCCTGCTGTCGATGCGCGACACGCAGCTCCCCAATCTCACCGCCGAGCTCAACCAGTTCGCCAACAATCTCTTCAGCGCCACCCAGACGGCGAACCTCGGTACCACCAACAGCGGCCTCGGCGCCACGAACGACGCCAATCACTTCTTCGCCGCCGTCGACCTGACCAACGGCGTCGACAACGCGAGCACCATCCAGGTTCATCCCGACCTCGTGAGCAATGCGGCGCTCTTGGACGGTCCGACATCGAGCCCGGATCCCACGATCTCGCAGGCGCTCGCCAACGCCCTGAGCCAGCCGCTCACCTTCGCCGCGGCCGGGAATTTCAGCAGCCCGACCACCACGACGCTCTCGAGCTACGCCGGCCAGATCCTCGGCCAGACCGCGAGCGCCACCGCCGCCGCATCCGACAACGCGCAGTTCCAAAGCAATCTGCGGTCGACCTTCGCCGCGCGGGCTTCGGCCGTGAGCGGCGTCAACGTCGACCAGGAGCTCGCGAACCTCACCGTCTATCAGAATATGTACGCGGCCTCGGCCCACGTGCTGTCCGCGGTCGACAACATGCTCAACACGCTTATGCAGATTCAGTAGCAGAGGCTGACGCATCATGGGCAACGGCACCATCGGCACGCTCGCTCAGCAGGATCTGATGATCCAGACGATGCTGCACCTCAGGAGCCAGGCTAACACCCTGCAGGCCCAAGTCTCGACCGGCCTCAAGAGCCCGGATTACTCGGGTCTCGGCTCGAGCGCGAGCCAGGTCGCCAATCTGCAGGCCTCGGTCTCGCAGAATCAGGCTTACCTCGACACCATCACGACGGTGCAGCAGCGCATCTCGGAGCAGTCGACGGCGCTCTCGACCATCGAGAACATCTCGCAGGCCTTCAGCCAGCTGCTCCCCTCCGGCGCCTTCAATGCGTCGCCCTCGAACATCCAGACCCAGGCGAAGGCGCTGCTCCAGGAGCTCGGCGACTTCTTGAACACGTCCGACGGCAGCCGCTATCTGTTCTCGGGCAGCCTCTCCAATACCGCGCCCTTCAATGCGGCCGGTCTGCCGAACCCCGGCTCGCTCGGCACCGCGGTCAATCAGCAGGTGCCGAACGGCTACTACGCCGGGAACGACGTGGCGCACCAGGCCAAGGTCGACGACAACGTCACGATCTCCTACGGCGTCACCGCCGACAACCCCGCCATCGAGAACATCGTGCGGGTCGCGAACTACCTCGCGAACCTGCCGGCGGGCTCGCCGAGCTCCAGCAATCCCGCCGACGTCTCCGCCATGAACCAGGCGGCGACGCTGATGAACCAGGGCATCACCGGCCTCCAGCAGATCATGGGCACGCTGTCGCTCCAGTCGTCTCAGCTGCAGACGATCCAGCAGGAGCACCAGAACTTCATCAATGTCGCGCAAACGAACATCCAGAACCTGGAGACCGTCGATCCCGCGACCGCGATCACCCAGCTCAATCAGGTCGAGACCAACCTGCAGGCCTCCTACCAGACGGTCAGTGCATTGCAGCAATTGAGCCTGGTTAACTATTTGAAATAGCTCGGACAGGGCGACCCGGAAACCCTGCATTAACTGAGTTGCCAGACACTAGACCCTGCTCCCGCCCCGTCTCTTGCCAGGGCACAGAAGAAGGTCCCGTCCATGCCGCCGAGCCCCTCCGTCTCCCTCCTCGATCGTCCGTCGCCCAAGCTCCGCCCGGCCGCATCGGTGCACGCGATGGCGAATGGCGCGAGCCGCGCCTTCGACGACGGCATCAACGAGGCGATCCGGGTGTTCGACAATGCCTCGGTGCTGGTCACCGGCGGCACCGGCTCCTTCGGGAAGCGCTTCATCGAGACGTTGCTGCGCCATGGCAAGGCGCGCCGCGTGATCGTGTTCTCGCGCGACGAGTTCAAGCAGTACGAGATGCAGCAGCAGCTCGCGGATCTCCCGAGCGAACCCATGCGCTTCTTCATCGGCGACGTCCGCGACGCCGACCGTCTCGAGCTCGCGACCCGCGAGGTCGATTACATCGTGCACGCCGCCGCGCTGAAGCACGTGCCGGCGGCCGAGTACAACCCCTTCGAGTGCATCCGCACGAACGTGTCGGGCGCCGAGAACGTGGTGCGCGCGGCGATCCGCAACGGCGTCAAGAAGGTGCTGGCGCTCTCCACCGACAAGGCCGCGAACCCGATCAATCTCTACGGCGCAAGCAAGCTCGCTTCCGACAAGATCTTCATCGCCGCCAACAACCTCTCGGGGTCCGTGGGAACTCGCTTCGCGGTGGTGCGCTACGGCAACGTGGTGGGCTCGCGCGGCAGCGTGATCCCGTTCTTCCGCAAGCTGATCGCGGAGGGAACCGACCATCTGCCGATCACCGACGATCGCATGACCCGGTTCTGGATCACGCTGCAGCAAGGCGTCAATTTCGTGATCACCTCGGTCGCGGGCATGCAGGGCGGCGAGATCTTCGTGCCGAAGATCCCGAGCATGCGCATGACCGACCTCGCGCATTGCCTGGCGCCGGGTCTGCCGACCAAGGTGGTGGGCATCCGGCCCGGCGAGAAGCTCCACGAGGTGATGATCACCGAGGACGACTCCCGGCTCACGCTGGAGCTCGACGACCGCTACGTGATCGAGCCGGCGTTCCGCTGGTGGCAGCGGGATTCCTATCTCGCGCGCGGCGCGAAGCCCGTCCGCGACGGCTTCCGCTTCTCGAGCGACACCAACGAGGACTGGCTCGACGAGCCGCGCCTCATCCGCCTCCTCGAGGAAGCCGGCGCGTGAGCACGCCGCTCCCCACGCTCCCCTACGGCCGTCACGCCATCGACGAGGACGACATCGCGGCGGTGCGCTCGGTCCTCTGTGGCGATTGGCTCACCACCGGTCCGGCGGTGCGCCGCTTCGAGACCGCGCTCGCGGAGCGCACCGGCGCCGCTCACGCCGTGAGCTGCGCGAACGGTACCGCGGCGCTGCACCTCGCGTGTCTCGCCCTCGACCTCAAAGCCGGCGAGTGCGTGATCGTGCCCGCCATTACCTTCTCCGCGACCGCCAACGCCGCGCGCCTCTGCGGCGCCGACGTAGTCTTCGCCGACGTCGACCCCGACACGGGCCTCATGGAGGCCCCGCACCTCACGGCGGCGCTTGCCGATGCGGAGCGTCGCGGCTGGAAGCCGCGGATCGTGCTCCCTGTGCATCTCGCGGGGCAGTGCGCGGACATGGCCGCCATCGCCAAGGTCGCGCGCGCCCACGGCCTCGCGATCGTCGAGGATGCCTGCCACGCGATCGGCACCGTCGAATCCCACAAGGACGGCAGCGAGGTGCCCGTTGGCGCCTGCGCTCATAGCGACATGACGGTGTTCTCCTTCCACCCCGTGAAGACGATCGCTGCCGGCGAAGGCGGCGCGGTCACCACTGAGAACGCCGAGCTCGCCGAGCGGCTTCGTCGGCTCCGCGGCCACGGCATCGTCCGCGACGAGACCCTCTTCGAGGATCGCGTCGAGGCCTTCGAGCAGGCGGTGGTGAACCCCTGGTACTACGAGATGATCGAGCTCGGCCTCAATTATCGACTGAGCGACATCAACTGTGCGCTGGCGCTGAGCCAGATGCAGAAGCTCGACCGGTTCGTGGTGATCCGCCGCGCGCTCGCCGCGCTCTACGACGCGAGCCTCGCGCGCTTCGCGCCGATCCTCGAGCGCACGCGCCGCAGCGCCGATTGCCTGCCGGCCTGGCATCTTTATACGGTGCTGATCGACTTCGAGGCGGCAGGCATCACCCGCGGCCAGCTCATGCGCGACCTCGAGACCGACGGCATCCGCACGCAGGTGCATTACATCCCCGTGCCGCGCCAGCCCTACTACCGCAAGCTCTACGGCGACGTCGTCCTGCCCGGCGCCGACGCCTATTACCGCCGCACGCTCTCGCTGCCGCTCTACGTCGGCATGACCGGTCGGGACGTCGAGCGCGTCACGGGAAGCCTGGAGCGGCTGCTCCTGCCGCGCGCGGCCGAGCGCCGCCGCGCCGCGCCATGACCACGGCCTGCATCGTCCAAGCGCGCATCGCGTCCACGCGGCTCCCCGCCAAAGTGCTGAAGGACCTGGCGGGTGAGCCGGTCCTGGGCCATGTGCTCCGCCGCTGCAAGGCCATTCCCGGCGTCGACGTGGTGGTCTGCGCCACGGTCGACGGTCCCGACGGCACCGTGATCGAGGCGCTGGCAAACCGCTACGACGCGCCCGTCCACAAGGGTTCCGAGACGGATGTGCTCGAGCGCTACCGCGGCGCCGCGCGCCTGGTGGACGCCGACGCGATCGTCCGCGTCACCAGCGACTGCCCGCTGATCGACCCGGTGCTCTGCGGCGACGTGGTCGAGCGCCGGCGCGCCGAGAGCGCGCAGTACGCCGCCAACAATTTCACCTGGGGCTACCCGCACGGCCTCGACTGCGAGATCTTCACCCGCGAGGCGCTCGAGGCCGCGGCCGAGACCGCGACCGAGCCCTACGACCGCGAGCACGTCTCGCCCTGGATCCGCCGGCATCCCTCATACAAGAAGGCCGAGGTGACGGGTCCCGGCGGAACCGAGGCCGCCTGGCGCTGGACCCTCGACTTCCCCGAGGACCTCGATCTCATGCGCGCGGTCTACCGCTATCTGCCGCCACCGCCGGCGATGCCGGGCTGGCGCGAGATCGCCGCCGTGGTCGCGGCACATCCTGAGCTCACGACGATCAACCAGGCACGCTCGCAACGGACGGGAGCTCCGCGATGAGCGCGGTCGCGCTCTTCCGCACCGACGCCACCGCCGCGACCGGCACCGGCCACGCCATGCGATGCCTCGCGCTCGCCCAGGCGCTCGCGGTTCACGGCACCGGCAGCCGGTTTTTGATGACCGGCGTGCCGCCCCTCCTGGCGCGCCGCATTTCCGGCGAAGGCTGCCCGATCGAGCGCCACGATGACGCGCTTGCCAGCGAGGCCGACGCCGAGGCGACGGTCTCCGCCGCTCGCCGGATCGGCGCAGGGTGGATCGTGCTCGACGGTTACGCCTTCACCGAGGCCTATATCGATGTCCTCCGGGCCGCCCACGTTCCCATCGTCGTGATCGACGATCTCGGCAAGCTCTCGCGTTACGACTGCGCGATCGTCGTCAATCAGAACCTGCATGCGGACGCCGCGCTCTACGCGGGTGCCGCGCCCGCGACGCGGCTCCTGCTCGGGACGCGCTACATGATGCTGCGCCGCGAGTTCTGGCGTCATCGTACGGCACCGCGGGCGGCGCGCATCGGCAGCCTCCGCATTCTCGTGAGCATGGGCGGCAGCGATCCCCAGGATCATGCGAGCCGCGCCATCGACGCGCTCGAGCGGCTCGTGGACCACGGCCTCGCCGCGACGGTGGTCGTGGGCGCGGCCAACCCGCGCGTCGACAAGCTGCGACGGCGCGCGCTCGCCAGCGCGGCCGATATCGCCGTGCATCACAATGTCGAGGACATGCCCGCGCTCATGCGCGACGCCGATCTCGCGGTGGCTGCCGCCGGCACCACCGTCTGGGAGCTCGCCTATATGGGCGTGCCGTTGCTGGTGGGCTCGACCGTCGAGGCCGAGCGCGTGCTGGCGCGTCGGCTCGCGGAGCACAACGGCTGCGTCTATGTCGGCGATTTCACCGACTGTGCGCCGGAGCAGTTGGCGGACGCGATCGCGCGTCTGGTCGACGATGCCGCACTCCGCAACAGTCTGGCAGCAAGCGCGGGAACGCTGGTCGATGGCAAGGGCGGCGAGCGCATCGTCACGGCGATGCGGGAAGCCGCTCGCGAGGAGGTCACCCATGCCGCATAGGGTCGTGGTCACGGGCGGGTCGGGGGTCATCGGGCGCGAATTGCTCGGGCGCCTCGTCGCCGGCGGCGCCGAGGTGATGAGCCTCGATCGCATGCCGCTGCCGGAGCCGCTCGCGCGCCGCGTGCGCCAGGTGCAGGTCGACCTCGCCGAGGGCGGCATGGACGAGATCCGCGACTTCCGTCCGGAGACGGTCTATCACCTCGCCGCCGCCTTCGAGCGGTCAGAGGAAGAGAGCGGCTTCTGGCTGCCCGGTTATCGCGACAACATCGCGGTCTCGCACCGGCTTCACGACACCATCCGCGCGACGCCGAGCGCCCGGACCTATGTGTTCGCGTCGAGTTACCTGATCTACGAGCCCTCGCTCTATCTGCTCGACGCGCCGCGAGAGGTGCCAGTGGCGCTGCGCGAGAGCGATCCGATCGCGCCGCGCAACCTCTGCGGCGCCGCCAAGCTCTATGCCGAGACCGAGATGCGGTTCATGACCGAGGTGGACAAGCTGCCGCTGCGCACGGTCGCCGCGCGGATCTATCGGGTCTACGGCTGCGGCTCGCGCGATGTGGTGTCGCGCTGGGCGCGCGCGCTGATCGCGGGCGAGCCGATCGAGGTCTATAACCCCGAGAACCGCTTCGACTACATCTTCGCCGGCGACGTCGCCGAGGCGCTGCGGCGTCTCGCGGTCTCGCCGACCGCCTCCGGCATCGTCAACGTCGCCACGGGACGCTCGCCCTCCATCGCCGAGGTCGCCGCGGCCGTCGTGCGCGCGACCGCCGCCGCGCCGGCGCTGGTGAAGCATCGCGGCTCCAACGCGCCCTTCGAGGCAAGCGGTGGCGCGATCGATCGCCTGATCGCCTCTACGGACTGGCGGCCGCCCACCGGCATCGACGCGGGGATCGCGCAGATCGTCGCTCACGAGCGCGCGACCGCGAGGCGCGCCGCATGAATGTCCTGATCCTCAGCGCTGCCGCCAAGGTCCTGTTGGTCGAGGCGTTTCGCGACGCCGTCCCCGGCCGCGGCGGCCGTGTCTTCGCCGCCGACATCGCACCCGACAGCGCGGCGCTCCATGTCGCGGATCAAGGCTTGATCCTGCCGCGCTCCCAGGAGCCTGGCTTCATCCCGGCGCTCAAGCGTGTCTGCCGCGAGTATCGGATCGGCCTGGTGGTGCCGACACGCGATGCCGAGCTCCCGGTGCTGGCGCCCTGGCGGAACGAGTTGGCCGCCGGCGGTACCGCGATCCTCGTCGCAGCGCCCGAGACCATCGCGCTTTGCCAGGACAAGGGGCGCTTCGCCGCGTTCTGCTGGACCGAGGGCTTTCCGATCGCCCACACCTATGAGCCGGACGAGATGCCGGCGCAGTTCCCGGTCTTCGTCCGTCCGATCACGGGTGCCGGCGGTGCCGGCGCGCGGCGCATCGACACCATGGCTCAGTGGCGCGATCTGGGCGCGGAGCGCGACGGCCTGATCATCCAGGACTTCGTCGAGGCCGACGAATACACGGTTGACACCCTGATGGACCTCGAGGGCAGGCCGATCCAGGCGGTCGCCCGGCGGCGCCTCCTCGTGCGCGGCGGCGAGGCGCAGAAATCCCGCGTCGAGGATGTCCCCGCGCTGACCGACCTGGCGCTCGCGATCGGCGCCAGGTTGCGCCTGGTCGGGCACAACGTGATCCAGTGTTTCCGCGGCAGCTCGGGCGCGCTCAACCTCATCGAGGTCAATCCGCGCTTTGGCGGCGCGTCGAACCTCTCGATCGTCGCCGGGCTCGACTCTCCGAACCGGCTGGTGGCGCTCGCATCGGGCGACCGGAGCGCCTCGACGGCGCGCCCGATCCGCTATGGTCTCGGCATGCTGCGCTACTCGCGCGACGTGATCGTCGAGCCCGACGACATCGCTCGCGTCGCCGTGGCCAATTAGAGAGAGACGCGGCCCGTGCCACTCGCCATCCTGCTCGATCTCGACGACACGCTCTATGACGAGACCGCCTATATGCGGAGCGGCTTCGCGGCGGTCGCGATCGGGATCGCGGACATGGCGGGCTACGCGCCCGGCAAGGTGCTCGAGGTGCTGCTCGATATCGAGCGGCGGGAAGGACGCGGCCACGTGTTCGACACCGCCCTCGCCGCCTTCGGCCTGGCCGCAGACCCTCGCGTCGTACAGGACCTGGTGGCGGTGTATCGCTCGCATCGGCCGCAGATCCAGCTTTACGCCGGCGTCCGGGAGCTGCTGGCGCGCCTGCACCGGCGCGGCCGCACCGCGATCGTCACCGATGGGCTTCCGCAGATGCAACGGCACAAGGTTGCGGCGCTCGATCTCGAGGCCGCGGTGGACGCCATCGTTTATACCTGGGAGCTCGCGGCGCCGAAGCCAGACCCGGCCAGCTACCTCGCGGCTCTCGCCAAGCTCGGCGCCGCACCCGCGGATGCCGTCGTGATCGGCGACAACCCGCACCACGACATGGCGGCCGCGCGCGCGATCGGCGCTCGGGCGATCCGGGTCCGCACCGGGCGGTTCGCCCAGGTACCCACGCCCCTCGGCGCCGAGCCCGATCTGGAGATCGCCGGGATCGGCGAGCTCGAGGCCGCGCTCGATGCCCTCGGCCCGCACACACGTTCGCGCCCGCTTCTCGCGGAAGGAGTTGCCGTCCATGCCTGAGCGCAAATCGATGACCATCGCCGGACGGCGGATCGGACCCGACGAGCCGCCCTATGTGATCGCCGAGCTCTCAGCCAACCACAACGGCGACATCGCCCGCGCCTTCGCCATCCTGGACGCTGCCAGGGCCGCGGGCGCGGACGCGATCAAGCTGCAGACCTACACGCCCGACACCATCACCATCGACCACGACGGTCCGGGCTTCCGCATCGACGATGGGCCCTGGGCCGGCCGCACGCTGTACGATCTCTATCGCGAGGCGCACATGCCGTGGGAATGGCACGCGCCGCTTTTCGCCCGCGCCCGCGAGCTCGGCCTCGCCATCTTCAGCAGCGTCTTCGACGAGACCTCGATCGACCTGCTGGAGGAGCTGGGCACGCCCGCCTACAAGATCGCGTCCTTCGAGGCGGTGGACCTGCCGCTGATCGAGCGCGCCGTCCGCACCGGCAAGCCGCTGATCATCTCGACGGGAATGGCGAGCCGCGAGGAGATCGGCGAGGCCGTGGCCGCCGCCCGCCGCGGCGGCTGCGCCGACCTGGCGCTCCTCTATTGTGTCAGCGGCTATCCCACACCCGCCGGCGAGGCGAACCTCCGGACCGTGCCCGATCTCGCCGAGCGGTTCGGCACCGTGGTCGGTCTCTCCGACCACACGCTCGGCATTGGGGTCGCGGTCGCGAGCGTGGCGCTCGGTGCCGCCATCATCGAGAAGCACGTGACGCTGCGCCGGGCCGACGGCGGGCCCGACAGCGGGTTCTCGCTCGAGCCCGACGAGCTCACGGCGCTCTGCGCGGGCTGCCGCGACGCGCATGCGGCCTTGGGTGCCGTCCGTTACGGCGACAAGGCCAGCGAGGCCACGAGCAAGCTGCACCGCCGCTCGATCTATGCGGTCGCCGACATCGCCCCCGGCGAGGCGCTGACGGCGCGCAACGTGCGATCGATCCGGCCGGGCTTCGGCCTCGCGCCCAAGCACATGCCGGAGATCCTGGGCCGGACCGCTGCCTGCGCGATCCCGCGGGGCACGCCGATTGCCTGGGACCTGCTGGCCGTTGCGCCGCTGCGGCGTGCAGGTTAACGAAGCGTTAGCGGTCACGCGCCAGACTGAGCTGTTCTACGGACCAGGAGCTCTGCGGTGAGCCTCACGCCGACATTCGGCAGCAGCACGACGAGCATCATGAACGTGCTGACGCAGGCCGCGCTGACCAGCGCGGCCTCGCAGGAGAGCTATCGCTTTCAGCTCGTGCAGAAGCTGCTCAATGCACAGTTCCAGAAGAAGATCGCGACGCTGCAGGCCAGCAACGACTCCAGCGCCAAGGACAATTTCCTGAAGGTCGAGATCAGCCAGCTTGGGCGGCAAAAGGCGACCTTCGGCCAATTCCAGAGCCAATACGGCCAGAACGCCAATATTCTCTCCGACATCACGGCGCAGATCATCACGATGCAGAACGCGGTGAGCGCCGGGGATTCCGCGAGTTTCGACGGCGCGCTCGCCACCGCCAACGCCGACATTTCCTACCTGACGGTGGTGCAGGGAAATCCGGCATTCCAGTTAGACGGCGTGAACCAGCTCCAGGCGAGCGGACTCGGCGTGCAGTCGAGCGCGAGTTACGATCTCTCGACCCCGGGCGGCCAAGCCGCGGCGCTCGCGGATCTGCAGAATGCCTCCGCGCTCATCAACCAGGTCTACTCGGTGACGACCAGCAACCAGACTGTCGCCGGCAGCCAGTCGACCGCGCTCGACTCGCAGATCTCGAACCTCAACGGGACGCTCGAGAACGACCAGTTCAATCAGGCGGCGAACGTCACGACGCAAACGCTCAAGCTCAAGACGCAGCTGACCACTCAGGTCCATCTGCTCGAGCTGAAGTTCGCGAATGCGCAGAGCGCGGGCTCGAGCCTCCAGCAACAGCAGCTCGCCCTTCAAGCCACGCTCGAGCCGCCGCCGCCAGGCACGATCTTCTCGATCTTCGGCTGAGCGAGCGGGGCGCGAGAGCGCCGGCGCCTCGATCTCAAACCAACAGCGACCCGAGATCCACCGGCAGCGAGATGCCGGTGATGTAGCGTGCCTCGTCGGAGGCCAGGAACAGCGCCGCGTTCGCGATGTCGACGGGCTCGACCCACGGCAGCGGGATCGCGCGCCGAGAGAGATAGAGCGCCCGGGTCTCCTCTTCCGTGGTGCCTGGATGCCCGCCCATCATGTCGCGGTAGGTCTGGTTGGTCACCATGGGCGTGGGCACCGCGGTCGGCGCGATGCAATTGACGCGCACGAAATGCGGACCGAGCTCCAGCGCGAAGGCGCGCGCGAGGCCGAGCACACCGTGCTTCGCCGCCGTGTAGTGCGCGAAGAGCCGGTTGGGCCGGTGGCTCAGCACGGAGCCGATCAGCACCATCGAGCCCGACTTCTGCCGGATCATGGCGGGCGAGAGCGCTTTCGCCGCGCGCCATACGCCGCCGAGGTTGACGTCGATCATCCGTTGCCACGTCGCCTCGTCGAGTTCCCAGGCATCGGCCCAGGAATCGATACCGGCCGCTGCCACCAGGATGTCGACGCCGCCCCAGTCGGCGATCATCTCCGCGACCACGGCGTCGAGACTCTCGGAACGGGTCACGTCGGCGACCCGGGCGATGGCGCGACGCCCGAGGCTCCGGATCTCCGCCCCAATCGAGTCGAGCTGATCCGGCCGCGCGCCCTCATAGGGCACGGTCGGCACGTCGCCCGCGATATCGACGACCGCGACATCGGCGCCTTCCTCGGCGAGCCGTCGAGCGCAGGCGCGGCCGATGCCACGGGCTCCGCCGGTGATCAGCGCACGTTTGTTGGCGAGGCGTCCGGCCATCGCTCAGTCTTAAGTCAGTTGCGGCGAAGCCGCAAACTCGGGGAGCCTCGTACCTACGATCGAGTGGTTCGACCCCTCACCTTCCCACCGCTCCGCGGCGGGCCCCTCCTCTCCCCTTGGGGAGAGGAAAAGAGCGGCACCGCATTGCTCCCTCTCCCCACCGGGGGTCGAGCCGCGAAGCGGATCGACGGTCGGGGGTCTGTCACCGTGCTCTGAGCGGAGTGCTGTCTACGCGGCGGAGGCGGTCTCGCTGGGAACCCGCACGGCCTGCTTGGCGAGCCGCTCGAAGAGCTCGAGCGTCTCTTTCTCCATCTGGTCGACGATCTCGCCGGTCTTGCGCATGAGGGTGTCGAAGACGGCGCGGCGGGTCTCGCCCGCTTCGACCCGATAACCATAGAACATCGCGATGCGCGGCAACGCGGACAGCGTGCCGTTGCACATGGAATCCGCCTCGCGAAACTTGTCGTGCGCCTCGCCGAGGAACGTCCGCACCGCTCGATAGACGCCGGCAAAATCCATGTCCTCGGACTTGAATTCGCCGAGCCGCTCGCGGAGCTCGCGGTAGAAGTCTTTGGTATTCTCGACCATCGCCCCGAAATCCCGCTCGCGCAGGATCTCAGACGGCGCGAAGGCGACCAGCGCGCGCTTGAGGTCGTCGACCAGCGCTTGCCGATCGACCGGCGGCGTCTCGATCTCGACGGCGTCCGGCACCACCGGCCGAGCACCGGGGATGAGGGCGCCGTCGCTGGTGTTGATCGGCGAAAGCCCGAAAACGCGGATCACCTCGCCGAGCATCCGGCGGCAGGCATCGTAGACCCAATCGGTCCGCGCAACGCCGCCGAAATTCCCCTCGACCTCGATCGGGAAACTGTCGCGCGCCTTGGCGATGCCGTTGCCCGCGCCATAAATAGTGCCGCTGGCATGGTCGGCGCCGCCGACCCGCGTGCCGCAATCCGTGCCGAAGAGCGCGATCTCGGTGAAGCCGAGGGTGGTCGCCGCCGCCATCGCGGCGTTGACGCAGGTCGGCGCGGCGCCCGTGAGCACGCGCAGATCGCCCGCGAGCAGCATCGTCGAGCTCACGGAATCGCGGAAGAAATACCAGGCCTCGCGGAACATCGGCGGCACCCGCGGATCGACGGTCGCCGACGCGATCAGCCGGATCTGAGAGAGGTCACCGTATTTGCTCGCTTCCTTGAGCACGTCGACCACCACCGGGACGTTCTCGAGCTCGCAATGAAAATCCGGCACGATGCCGTTGCGCAGCAGCGGGCGGAGCGAGGTGCCGCCGGAGAACAGCACCACGCGGTCGCGGATGCGGTGCAGGGTCGCGATGGACTCGTCGAGCGAGGGTCCGGCGCCGACGATCACCGCCGTCTCGGGCCGTTGCAGCCGGGGCCGGCCCTCGAGGAGCCAGAATGGCGACGCGGTGAAATTCCCCACCGCGTTCGTCATCATCGTGATCTCGTCCTCGAAGAAGCCGCGATTGACGAAGGCGTATTGTATGGCGTCGTGCAGCTTGCTCCGGGCCTCCGCGAACGACCACAGCGGATAGTGCGTGAACACCCAGGCGCCATCGATGAAGGGAATGCCGTGCTGGACGACCCGCGACACGATGCTCCGCACCATGCCAGCGGGATCGGACTCGGTGACGAGGTAGACGCCGCCCTCGTCTCGATCGAAGCGCTCGAGCAGCGCCGTCCAGTCGAGCGCATGGAACGAGTGACGGATCATGTCGAGGCTCGGCTCGACGATGACGAGCCAGCGCGCCTCGGTCCGCCGGGCGAGCTCCATCAGGTGATGGCCGAGCCCCAAGCCAAAGATGATCAGGAACGTCGGATTCCCCGCCGGACGCCTCTCGATCTCTGTGATCCCGCGCTTGGCGAGCTCGGTCTTGACCGAGGTCATCATGCGCACGCAGATCTCGCTGACCAGACCGGCAGCGCCGGGGTTCTCCATGAAGAGCCGGAGCGGCTTCTTCATGAAGGCTTCGACCTGGCCCTCGGCGAAGCCGCGGGCATTGCCGCCATAGATGTGCGTATCGCCGATCACGATGTCGGTCGCGACGCCGCCCTCGACCGCGACCGAGATCGGCGATGCCTGACCGCCATCGATCGCAGCGGTGAGCTCGGGGAAATGCTGGCTGAACGCCGCGCGTGAGCGCCCGGCGAAGCCGGGATCGGTCACGAGAGCACGTCGCCCGAGATCATGGCGAGCGCCTCGCGCTCGATGACCTCGGCGATCCGCCGCGCCGTCTCCTGGCCGGAGCGCGCCACCGCGGTGACCTGGGCCGCCACCTGCTCGCGCGCCGTCGCGGAGCCGGCGAGGCCCAGCGCGATCGAGACGTAGTCCCGGTCGTCGGCCGCCACGAGGCTGCCGCCGAGGCCGAGCTGGCGAAGGAAGGCGCCGTAGAGCTCGCCCGCACCGGCACCATCGAGTGCCACCACGGGCAAGCCGCAGGCGATCGCCTCGGCCGTCATTCTGGCCGAGGTGCCGTTCACGGGCGCGAGCGCCACGTCGGCGTCGCGGTAGAAGTCGTTGGGCGTGGCCGCCTCGATGAGATCGATCCGAGCCGCGAGCTCGCGGCCGAAACGCGCGATCAGGCGCTCGACGTTGGCAGCCGCGGCCATGTCATTGGCGCGCAGCAAAAGCGTGGCGCCGGGCGAGCCCGAGAGCACCGCGGACCAGAGAGCGATGGTTCGCGCGTCGAGCTGATTGAGGCGGACGTCGCTGGCAAAACGCATGACCGCGGAAGGCGTCCGCTCCAGCGGCCGCGCCCAGTCGCGCACGAGAGGATAGAGCGGCGCATCGGCGCCCCAACTCGGAATCCCCGGCGCCCGGCGGCCCAGTGCGGCATCATAGAGCGGCGCGCCGAGCGCGTCGGGCACGCCGAGCCACGACACGCGAATGGCGGAGGTGAGCCGGCCGATCGCCATCAGCTGCCGTGGCGCGGCCGCGCCGGAGCAATCGATGACGACCGCGAGCCCGTCACCCCCGAGAATGCGCGCGAGCGTCGCGGGATCGAGCCCGGCGACGTCGCGCCACTTGTCGAAGGCGCCGTTGAAAGGCGTGTTCTCGCGCCAGCTCTGCGCGCCGATTCCGTATCCGATCACCGTCACGCGCGAGCGGTCGTGAGCCTGGGCCACCGCGGCGATTGCCGTGGCTTCGCGGGGATCGACGAGTGCCGACACGGCATAACCGATGACCAGCTTCCTCTGCGCCGGTACCCGCGCGATCTTCCGCGGCGGCGATAGGCGCTCGACCCAATCGGCGATCCAGGCATCGACCGTTGCGGGATCCTCCGCGATCGAGAGCGCGTCCGCGAGCCGCGCGGCGGCAATGCCGGCGTCGTCGGGCGCGGCTGCGCAGGCCTGCTCGTGGAAGGCTCGAGCCTGGGTGCCCTCGCCCACCGCGGCCAAGGCGCGTGCATAGAGGCTGAGTGTCGCGGGCGAGGCCGTCGTGCTCGTGGCGATGGGCGCAAGCACGCCC
>DATEGF010000237.1:0-10448 GCA_035280245.1 Allostellaceae bacterium | reverse complement strand
CTGGTGCTGCTCTATTTCGCCAATGTGCACTTCGGCACGTCGATCGGCGGGCTTATGGATGCGCAATTCCTCGACGCGCCCTGGACGCTGGCCAAGGGCGTCTCGGTCGCGAAGCACCTCTGGATTCCCGTGGTGGTGATCGGCGCAGCCGGCACCGCCGGCATGATTCGGCGGCTCCGCGCCAACCTGCTCGACGAGCTGCAGAAGCAGTATTTCGTCACTGCGCGCGCCAAGGGCCTGTCACCGTTCCGCGCGCTGGTGAAATACCCGCTGCGTATGTCGCTCAACCCCTTCATCGCCGACATCGGGGCATTGCTGCCGCACGTGATCTCCGGTGCCGCCGTGGTCTCGGTCGTGCTGTCGCTGCCGACCACCGGACCGATGCTGCTCGACGCGCTGCGCAGCCAGGACATGTACCTTGCGGGCTCGTTCCTGATGTTCATGGCGACGCTCACGGTGATCGGCGTGTTCCTCTCGGACCTGGCGCTCGCCTGGCTCGATCCGCGCATCCGGCTCGAAGGCGGAGTGACGCGATGACCGGGAGCCCGCGCGTGATCGCCGAGCCCGCCGCCGCCGAGCGTCTGCCGCACTACGTGGCGCCGGAGCCCTTCGATCCGCATTCCGTCGAGAAGATGACGCCGGAACAGGAGCGCTACTACCTCGCCTCGCAGTGGCGGATGATGTGGTGGAAGCTGCGGCGCCACCGCCTCGCGGTGATCTCCGGCGCGGTGCTGCTGGTGCTCTATGGCTCGATCCTGATCAGCGAGTTCCTGTCGCCCTACGCGCTCAACAGCCGGCACGACGATTTCATCTTCGCGCCGCCCCAGCACGTCCATCTGTTCCAGGACGGCCGCTTCATCGGACCCTACGTGCTGGGCTACGACTATCGCCTCGACATGAAGACGCTGAAGCGCGTCTACACGCCGAACCCCGCCAAAGTGCAGCCGCTCCGCTTCTTCTGCCACGGCGACAGCTATTGGTACTGGGGTCTCATCGAGGCGGATCTTCACCTGGTCTGCCCGGCCGAGGGCGGCACCGCCTTCCTCCTGGGTACCGACCGGCTCGGCCGCGATATGCTGTCGCGCGTCACCTACGGCGCACGCATCTCCCTCACCATCGGCATCGTCGGCATCTCCATCAGCTTCGTCATCGGCCTAACGCTCGGCGGCCTCGCCGGCTATTACGGCGGCTGGATCGACAGCCTGGTGCAGCGCCTGATCGAGATCATCCGCTCCTTCCCGGAGCTACCGCTCTGGATGGCGCTCTCGGCGATTCTGCCGGTGAATTGGTCGCCGCTGCTGGTCTACTTCGGCATCACGCTGATCCTCGGCATGATCGACTGGACCGGCCTCGGCCGCGCCGTGCGCTCGAAGCTGCTGGCGCTCCGCGAGGAGGATTTCGCAACCGCCGCGATGCTGATGGGCGCATCGCCGCGGCGCATCATCGTGCGCCACCTGCTGCCGAGCTTCATGAGCCACCTGATCGCCTCGGCGACCCTCTCGATCCCCTCGATGATCCTCGGCGAGACCGCGCTCTCGTTCCTGGGCCTTGGCCTGCGCCCGCCCATCACCAGTTGGGGCGTGCTCCTCAACGAGGCGCAGAACATCAACGTGGTGGCACTCTATCCCTGGCTGATGCTGCCGGTCCTGCCGGTGATCATCACGGTGCTCGCTTTCAACTTCCTCGGCGACGGCCTCAGAGACGCGGCCGATCCGTACCGCTGAGCGGCGGTTCATTTTTCTGCGGCGAAGCCGCAATGGGAGTTGAACCACCAAGGCACCAAGACACCAAGGCGATTGTGTCCATTCGCGCTCCGCACGTCGCTGCCGTTCCCGTTACCTTGGTGTCTTGGTGCCTTGGTGGTTCAAGATTTTTTGTCACCCTACCCGACAACGACGAGGTCGATGGGCTCCGGGAGGCCGCCGACCAACCTCTGAGTCCGCTTCTCCGGCTGGTGTGATGCGCGGTAGCCCTGGATGAGGGCGCGCTCCAGGGTCTCGGCAGTCGCGAGGGCGCGGGTGCCTTCGAGCTTGTTGTGCTTCTCGAGCTTGGCGGCGAGGTTCACGGTGTCGCCGATCACCGTGTACTCCAGGCGCCGCTCGTCGCCGACAGCGCCGAAGACGACACGGCCGACCGCGACGCCCGCGTTGATCGCCAGAGGCTCCTCGCTCTGCGCCGCGCGCTCCGCTTGCCAGCGCGCGGCTTCCGCCATCACGGCCTCGATGGCCTCGAGGGCGTCGGCGGCGTAGCGGTCCGAGCGCTTGGCCGCGCCGAAGGTCGCGAGGATGCCGTCGCCCAGGAACTTGTCGATGACGCCGCCCCTCTGCTGGATCAGCGGCACCACGCGCGCGTGATACTCGGTCAAGAGCGCCATCAGCGCCGAGGGCTCGAGTGTGGCGCCGAGCCGCGTGAAGCCGCGGATATCCAGGAACAGGATCGCGGCGTCCCGCGCCTTGCCTTCGCCGGCTTGGAGCGGCTGCTCGGCGGTCCGGATGCGCTTGGCGACATTGGGATCGAAGAAGCGCGCGAGATCGCGCGCGGCGGCGCCGTCGACCGCGGCGCGCACCAGGAGCCGCCGCGCCCGCGCGATCGCGAGGCACAGCACCGCGGTCACCGCGAGGATGACTAGGATCTTCTCGACCTCGGCGCCGATCAGGATGCGGTTCCCCGTCATGTAGCCCACGAAATCGCGCTTGACCACGGCCTCCGGCGTGGTCACGACGGCGTAGGCGACCAGACAGGCCCAGCCGACCGCGGCGGAGAGTCCGGCTATCGCGACATAGCGCACCTCGAAGCGGAGCGCGCGGAGCGCGATGAAGATGAAGACGGTGAGCAGCGTCGGCACTTTCAGGTAGAACGCCGGCGGCTGCGCATACTGGATGTGATAGCCCCAGATCAGCGCCATCAGCAGCGCAAGATCGATCACCACGCTGAGGGCGAGCAGCACCCGGCCAAGCGCCCGCGCATAGGCGAGGCCGAGGCGGATCGCGGTCACGGCAGCGAAGGTGCCGAGCACCCAGAGCACAGGCTCGAAATGCGGCTCCGCGCGCATGGTCGCCATCGGCGCCGCCGTATAGACGGACGCAAAGCTCGCCACGATCGCGAGCTGCACCCAGGCGATCAGGACCTCCGCCTGCGCCTGGTCCTCGCGGATCGCCTGTCGCGTCCGCTCCGGCAGCTGCGCGAGCACGCCCCTTGAGCGGAGGAGGTTCAGTCGAGCATTCACGGATTTCAAAGTAACCACAGTGGCGGCGAGGCGGTGACGAAAAGTTTTGAACCGCCAAGACGCCAAGAACGCCAAGGCATGGACCTCGAGGATGCACAGGGTGCGTCGGAACCGCTCTCTAACTTGGCGCCTTGGCGTCTTGGCGGTTCAAATTTCATTCCGGCTTCGCCGAAGCTCGGTCCCTCACTGCTTCACCCCCTCCGTGGTGAGATTGAGTCAGGGCCGGAGCACCATGCCTTCGCGGGCGACGACGGAGCCGGGGAAAGCCTTCTTCGCCTCGGCGGCGATCGCGTCCATGGTGTCGTCGTCGTGGCCGGGGTCGTGGTGAAAGATCGCGAGGGTCTTGACGCCGGCGGCCTTGGCGAGCTTCACGCCCTCCTGCCAGGTCGAGTGACCCCAATTTACGTGCGAGGGATATTCCGCGTCGGTGTAGGTGCTGTCGTAGATCATCACGTCGGCGCGGTCGCAGAGGGCGAGGATGTTGCGGTCGAGCTCGCCGGGCCGATGCTCGGTGTCAGTGATGTAGGCAATCACCTTGCCGTCGCCCTCGAAGCGATAGCCGGTGGCCCCGTTGGGGTGATTGAGCGGCGCGGTCTTGAGCTGGAAGCCGTTGCCGGGCGTCAGCGTGTCCCCACAGGGAAAGTCGGTGTACTCGATGCGCGCCTGCAGGATGTCAAGCGGCACCGGGAAGAGCGGTGCCTGCATCATCTCGGAGAGCACGCCCTTGAGCGTGTTGTGGGGCAGCAAATGGCCCGCCCAGAACCGGAGGCGGCTCGCCGGCAGGAACGCTGGCCGGAAGAACGGCAGCCCGCAGACGTGGTCGACGTGGGTGTGGCTGAAGAAGAGATCGGCATCGACCGCGCCGTTGTTGGCGAGGAGGGCTTCGCCGAGGAGCCGGAGCCCCGTGCCGGCGTCGAAGATGAGGACGCGCTTGCCCGCCCGCACCTCGACGCACGATGTATTGCCGCCATAGCGAACGGTATCGGGGCCCGGGCAGGCGATGCTGCCGCGAACGCCCCAGAAGCGGATGACGATCTCCGATCCTTCCGCCACCAAGCTGCCCTTGAACGCCAAAGAGTCCCCTGTGCTTCTACCTAGACGGGGCTATCTCCGGCGTCGAGGCAAAAATCAAAGGCGCATGTGACCTACGTCACATCGTGTTAAAGGCGCCCTAATAATCGAGGGTAGTCTCCCAGACCCCATTGGAAGGCATCACTCGGAATGTCTTGCTAAATTCGGTGTTTCTTTTCCATCCTTCCGGGGCAGAGGGCTATTTTGGCTCATAGGGGGAGGAAATGCCCCAGGAAATCAGATGCGACCCGCTCGCGGTCAGGACGCCAGACGGGCTCTCGATCTCGGCTCAAGCCTGGGGCAACCCCGGGGGCCCCGAGATCCTGTTCATCCACGGCTTCATGCAGAGCCACCTCTCCTGGGCGCGCCAGACCGGGAGCGATCTCGCCGGCGAGTTCCGCATGGTGACCTATGACCTCCGCGGCCACGGCGATTCCGAGAAGCCGCTCGAGCCCGAGCGCTACCGGAGCGGAAAGGCCTGGGCCGACGAACTCGCGGCGGTGATCGCGGCCGCGGGGCTCAAGCGCCCGGTGCTGGTCGGCTGGTCCTACGCGGGCCGCGTCATCTCGGACTATCTCGAGGCCTATGGCGCCGAAGGCATCGCCGGCATCAATCTCGTCAATGCGCGGACAAATTCCGACCCGCGCTATGCGGGTCCCTTCTCCTCGATGCGCTTCGCCGAGCTCTTCGCGGAGGATCTCGCGACCCGCATCGACGCCACGCGCGCCTTCCTGCACGCGTGCTTTTCCCGGCAACCGAGCCAGGCCGATTTCGAGATCATGCTGGCCTTCAACATGATGGTCTCGCGCGAGGTGCGCGCGGGTATGAGCGGCCGTCCGCTCGATGCCGACGCGCTCTACCGGCGCCTCGCGCTGCCGGTGCTCGTGACCTTCGGCATCGAGGACCAGATCCTGACCGCCGAGGGCGCGCGCCATGCCGCCGCGGCGATCCCGGGCGCCCGGCTCTCGCTCTACGACGGCGTCGGCCACGCGCCCTTCTGGGAGGACGCACCGCGGTTCAATGCGGAGCTCGCGACGTTCGTGCGAGAGGCGAGCGGCGAGCGGTCGCGGTAGACTGGGCCGGATTCGCACGGCCGGGGGGACACATGAGCGACTGGCTGCACAATCTGCCACTGGCGTGGATGGCTCTGGTGGTGTTCGGGCTCACCTACCTGATCACGCTGGCGATCTACCGCCTCGTGGCCTCGCTCGCGGTCGGCGAGCGGGCGCGCTCTTTCAAGGCGGTCTCGCCGGGCATGCTGCCGCCGCTTGGCATCATCTTCGGCCTGTTCGTCGCCTTCACGGCGGCGCAGGTCTGGAGCGACAACGAACAAGCGGGCGCGGCGGTCAATCGCGAGGCGAGCGCTCTCCGATCTGTCGTGCTGCTCGCCGCGAATTTCCCCGGCGACTCCGAGACCCGCTTGCTCGCCTTGGTTCGCCGCTACATCGAGGACTCCGCGAGCCAAGAGTGGCCGGCAATGGCCCGCGCCACGGCCGATCTGCGAACGATATCGCGGCCCCTGACGGACGCGCTCCAGCTCACGCTCTCGCTGAAACCGGAGGGCCCCGGCGGCACCACCGCTCAGCGCGACATGGCGAGCGCGCTGCAGACTGTCCTCGATGCGCGCCGGCAGAGGATCCTGGTCAGCCGCTCGGAGGTGAATCTGACCAAATGGGCGTGCCTTCTCCTGCAGGCCGTCTGCGCGCTCTTCGCCATCGCCCTGGTGCACGCCGACAACCGGCTCGCCTCCGCGCTCTCCTTGGGCCTGTTCGCGACCGGGGTCGCGGCGTCCGTGCTCCTGATCGCCGCCCACGACCGCCCCTTCGTCGGTCAGCTCGCGGTGACGCCGGAGCCACTGCTCCAGGTGATGCCAGAGGCGAACAGCAGCTAGAGTCTGATCCGCCTGCATTGACCAAGGTGCGTCCTTCACCGTCGTGGGTCTCGAGCGTGAGCCGTACGTCCTGCTGGAAGGCGCCGTCGGCCCGGCCCAGCAACCAGTCGCTCCCGGCGTGCGGGAGGATAGTCCCGCGGGAGGGGCTTTTCTGGTTATTCGGGCGCGCTGGCGGCGCGAAGCGCGGCGATGTCCGTTGCCATTCGCTCGGTGTCGCTGCGGATTTGCGTGCGTGCCCAACCGGAGACCGTGAAATGAGGCCGTGCCGCGAGGAGCTGGCGCACGGTCTCGCGCGCCGCGTCGACGCGGCCCGCCTGCACCTCGATGATCGCGAGATCGGCGAGGCCGAAGCCCGGGCTCGCCGCGTGATAGGCGCGGAAGGCATCGCTGGCTTCCGCCGTACGACCCGCCAATCTCAGGGCATTGCCGAGGCTCCCGAGATAATTTGCGGGATAGGTGGGGCTCAGCGTCATGGCCTGGCGGATGAGCGGGATCGCCTCCGCCGCGCGATCGGCGCAGCAGAGTACGTGGCTCGCGAAATCCAGCACGTCGGGAAAATTGGGACCGCAGGCGACGGCCTCGCGCACGGCGGCGACCGCCTCGTCGAAACGGGCTCGAGCCAGCAGGATGCCCGCGCGGGCACGATGCGCGTCGGGGTTCTGCGGGTCGATCGCAAGCGCGCGCTCGATATAGCGGTCCGATTTCGCGATCGCCACCTCGCGCTCGTCCCACCAGCCAAACCGGGCGTCGGCGACATGGGCGAAACCCAGCATGGCGTTGAGCGGCGCGGAGTTGGGATCGAGTGCCAGCGCCTGCTCCCAGCAGCGCCGCGCGCGGATCTGGTTCTCGCCAGTGACGGGCCCGCGATTGTAGGAGAGGCCCTCGATCCAGAGGTTCCAGGCCGGCACGTTCGTCGTGGTGGTGTAGCGGAGCCGCGCGTGCTCGCCCTCGGTCAAGCGCACCTGCATCTCCGTCGCGAGGCGCAGCGTGATCTCGTCCTGCACGGCGAAGATGTCGACGAGGGCGCGATCGAACCGATCGGCCCAGACATGGGCGCCGGTGCTGGCGTCGATGAGCTGCGTCGTGATCCGCGCGCGGTCGGCGGACTTCCGCACGCTGCCCTCGAGCACGTAGCGCACGTGGAGCTCGCGCGCAACCTGGCGCACGTCGACCGCGCGGCCCTTGTAGACGAAGCTCGAATTGCGCGCGATCACCGTGAGGCCCGAGAGCTTCGAGAGCGTGGTGAGAATATCGTCGACCAGGCCGTCGGCGAAGAAGTGCTGCTCGGCCTCCTCGCTCATGACCGTGAAGGGCAGGACCGCGATCGAGGGCTTGTCGCGGGGCGCCGCGAGCTCGGACCTCGGCGGCGCCTCGTCGCCGCCCCACCGCCAGGCGCGCACGGGCCGGGTGATGTTCTTGAGGCGGAGCTCGCCCACATCGCGGAAGTCGATGGCGACTTTGCCGCTCACCTGCGAGTGGACGAGGTCGGAAACGAGGACACCGCCACGCGGCGCCTGGCCCTCGAGCCGCACCGCGACGTTGACGCCGTCGCCGAAGATGTCGTCGCCCTCGACCAAGACGTCGCCGAGATTGATGCCGATCCGGAACGCGATCGCCTGGTCGGCGCCGCGATTGCGCTCGGTCATGGCGTGCTGGATCGCGACACCGCACTCCACCGCGTCGACCACGCTCGCGAACTCCACCAGCGCACCGTCGCCCATCATCTTGACGATGCGTCCGTGCCAGGCCGCGACCGCGGGATTGAACGTCTCGCGCCAGATTTTCCCGATTGCCGCCAGCGTGCCCGCCTCGTCGGCGTGCATCATGCGGCCGTAGCCCGCGATGTCCGCGGCGAGGATCGCAGCGAGGCGCCGGGCGATCCGCGGCTCGGTCACGGGGTCTCGCTTAGGGAACGAGCCGGTAGCCGCCGGGCTCCGTCACGAGGATCTCGGCGCGGCCGGGATCGCGCTCGATCTTCTGGCGCAGGCGATAGACGTGGGTCTCGAGCGTGTGGGTGGTAACGCCGGCGTTGTAGCCCCAGACCTCGTTGAGGAGCGCGTCGCGCCCGACGATGCGATCGCCCGCTCGGTAGAGGTACTTGAGGATCGAGGTCTCCTTCTCGGTGAGCCGCACCTTCTTGCGCGTGGCGCTGTCGAGCAGGAGCTTGGCGCTCGGGCGGAAGGTGTAGGGGCCGATGGTGAAGACCGCGTCCTCGCTCTGCTCGTGCTGGCGGAGCTGCGCGCGGACGCGGGCCAGCAGCACGTTCAGCTTGAACGGCTTGGTGATGTAGTCGTTGGCGCCGGCATCGAGGCCGAGGATGGTGTCGGCCTCGCCGTCGGCGCCAGTCAGCATCAGGATCGGCGAGCGCACGTTGGTTCGCCGCATGAGCCGGCAGAGCTCGCGCCCGTCCATGTCGGGAAGGCCCACGTCGAGCAGGATGGCGTCGAAATAGCCCTGCTTCACCTGCTCGAGCGCGGAATTGGCGTGCTCCGCCTGCGCCACCTTGAACTCCTCGTGGAGCTCCAGCTGCTCCGCGAGCGCCTGACGCAACGCGGCGTCATCGTCCACGATCAGGATCTTTCGGCCAGCCGCCATTCGGAACTCCTGCGCGCCCGCTTTCCCTACGCCGGCGAGGATATCTGCCGCATCACGGCCTGATGCAAGAGGCTTTTCGGCTGAGCGAGCCGGTCGACGACCGAGTAGTGATGGTCGCCCGGCTGGTCCGCAACCTCGAGCGGCAGGCCGGCCTTCCGCCACGCCGCCGCGAACTCGGCCTGCTGGCGCAGGAACTCGTCGGTCTCGCCGGTGCCGACCGACAGAATGAGCGGCGGCGAGCGCTTCGGCAGGTGATGGAGCGGGCTGTTGCGCTGGGCCTCGGCCGCATCGAGGCCGAGCACATCGTTCAGATAGCAGAGCCGGATCGGCTCGAGATCGAAGAGCCCGCTGATCGCACACGCGCCGCGCACGGGATTGTGATCGAGGCCGAACGCCGCCCAGCCTGTCTCCAGCACCATCGCGGTCAAGTGGCCGCCGGCAGAGTGGCCGGAGACATGGATGCGCGCGGGATCGATGCCGTAGTCGCGGGCGTTGCGATGGAGCCACGCCACCGCGGCGCGGTTCTGCCGCACGATCTCGTCCACCTTCGCCTTGGGGGCGAGCGTGTAATTCACCACCGCGACCACGACGCCCGCGTCCTGGAACGCCGGCACGATGTAGCTGAAGTCCGACTTGTCGAACGCCTGCCAATAGCCGCCGTGAATGAAGAGGAGACAAGGCGCCGGTGTCTTCGCCGCCGGAAATACGTCGATCGTCTCGACGTCATAGCGCACATCGAGCCGGCATGGCCGCGACTTGCGAACGGCCTCGGACTCATCCTTCCAACGCCGGAAATACTCGGGATGCTCAGGCACACGTGCCCGCAGGAAATACTGCGCGTCGAGGCCGGCTTTGTCGTAGTTCCGATAGAGCGCCATAGAAGGGTCCCTAGGTTGGTGCGGCGGGACTCTCGTCCGGCTCGGCCAAAATGTCCACATGGCCGACGGTGAGGGTGATCGTGCCTTGCCGCAGCGCCTGGTGCCGATCGTCGCGCCAGCGTGCGACCGTGAGCGCGGGATCTGCATCTGCGGCGGCAGCGGCCGTACCGTCGATCAGCCCGGCCAGCATGGCGCCATCATCGGCGCCGAGGCGCCACGCGCCGGCCGCGCTGCTGACGCGATAGCCGCGCGCTTTGAACAACACTTCTGACTCGGCGACGGCGTTGATGCCGAGCGCGGGTCCGAAGCCTTTGTCGCCGTGCTGATGACGAGCGAAGGCGCGGGCGACGGCGGGATCGTCGGGATGGGACGGCAGCCAGTCGCGCCGGCCGTCGACATTGAGCGCCGCGAGGAACGGCGCGCGCGCCGCGGTGATGCGATCGGCGAGTTGCTCGAGCCACGAAGCCGAGACCAAGTCCAGCAGCGCCGCGCAGGTGACGCCGTGGACGCTCAGCGGCAGTCCCGCGAGATCCCGCGCGAGGTCGAGCGCGACGCTGTGCGCGCGCCATTGCGCGCTGCCGGTCGCGACCGTGACGATGCTGCTGCCGTGGGTGACGCGCCAGCCCTGGCCGCGAGCCCATTGGGCGATCTCCGCGGCCTGATGGGCGAGGAGTGCGAGGTCGTGGTCGACCAGGCGCCAGTCCTGGTCGCCGGGGATCAGCGGCGCGAGGGCCCGGAAATTGGCGCCGCTACCGGCGCCGAGATCCACCACGGAGGCAGTCTCGTT
>DATEGF010000236.1:0-17974 GCA_035280245.1 Allostellaceae bacterium | reverse complement strand
GCCACCGATGCCGGCGACGCCGAGCATGGCGCATGTGGCGGCGCTCGCGGGCAACGCACCCTACACGCCGGTCCCGCATACGGGCATGCGCCGCACCATCGCGCGGCGCCTCACCGAGGTGCAGCAGACCGTTCCGGTCTTCTATCTGACGGTCGATTGCGAGATCGATGCGCTGCTGACGTCGAGAGCCGACATTAACGCGCAGGCAGAGGCGAAGATCTCGGTCAACGACTTCGTGATCAAAGCCGTGGCGCTCGCGCTCAAGAAAGTGCCCGCGGTGAACGCGTCCTGGAGCGAGGACGCGGTGCTGCGCTGGAACAGCGTTGATGTGTCCGTGGCGGTCGCGCTCGAGGACGGCCTCATCACGCCGATCATCCGTAACGCCGATCAGAAAGGCCTCGCGCAGATCTCCGCGGAGATGAAGGACCTGGCCGCTCGCGCCAAGGCGAACAAGCTCAAGCTTGAGGAGTTCCAGGGCGGCACCTTCTCGATCTCGAACCTCGGCATGTTCGGTGTCAGCGAATTCACCGCGGTGATCAACCCGCCGCAGTCCTGCATCCTCGCCGTTGCCGCGGGCGTGCAGCAGCCCGTGGTGCGCAATGGCGCGGTCGCGATCGCGACCGTCATGCGCTGCACGATCTCCTGCGACCACCGCGTCGTCGACGGTGCCACCTCCGCGCAGTTCATGAATGCGTTCAAGAGGTACATCGAATCTCCGGTGACGATGCTGCTTTAACCGGAGCGCGGCATTGGAAGAAGAAGATTCAGCACCACGAATTCCTCTCCCCAACGGGGAGAGGCAAGGTGAGGGGGTGGTGATGCAGGGCGCGATGTTGCCGAGTTTCCCCCGTTCTCGAGACCCCCTCACCCCGACCCTCTCCCCGTTGGGGAGAGGGGGTAATCAACACTGTCCGCCAATTGCCGCATAAGGAGATCAGAGTGGCCGAGACATCCTTCGACATTATCGTGGTGGGCGGCGGGCCGGGCGGATACGTGGCGGCGATCCGGGCGGCGCAGCTCGGCATGAAGACCGCGGTGGTGGAGCGCGAGCACCTGGGCGGCATCTGTCTCAACTGGGGCTGCATTCCCACCAAGGCGCTGCTTCGGACCTCGGAGATCAATCACCTCCTGCACCATCTCGGCGACTACGGTTTCTCCGCGAAGGAGGTCAGCTTCGATTTCAAGAAGATCGTCGAGCGCTCGCGCAAAGTGGCGAAGCAGCTCTCGAATGGCGTCGGCTTCCTCATGAAGAAACACAAGATCACGGTGTTCGACGGCCATGCCACGCTCAAGGGCGGCGGCAAGCTCAGCGTCACGAACGACGGAAAGCCCGTCGCCGATCTCGCGGCGAAGCACATTGTGCTCGCCACCGGCGCGCGAGCGCGCGCGCTGCCGGGGCTCGAGCCCGACGGCAAGCTGGTCTGGACCTACAAGGAGGCGATGGTACCGGATCGCCTGCCGAAATCGCTGTTGGTGGTGGGCTCCGGTGCGATCGGCATCGAGTTCGCGAGCTTCTACCGCGACCTCGGCGCCGAGGTGACGGTGGTTGAGGTGCTGCCGCGCGTGCTGCCGGTCGAGGACGAGGACATCTCGGCCTTTGCGACCAAGGCCTTCACCAAGCAAGGCATCAAGATCCACGTCGGCATGACCGTGAAGGCGCTCAAGAGGGGCGCCGAGAGCGTCATCGCGACGCTCCAGGCCGGCGACAAGACCACGGAGGTCACGGCGGAGCGGGTGATCCTAGCCGTGGGGATCGTCGGCAATGTCGAGAACATCGGCCTCGAGAAGACCAAGGCGAAGGTCGAGAAGACCCACGTCGTGATCAATAAGTGGTGCGAGACCGGTGAGCCCGGACTCTACGCGATCGGCGATCTCGTGGGCCCTCCATGGCTCGCGCACAAGGCGATGCACGAGGGCGTGCTCTGCGTCGAGCACATCGCCGGACTCAATACCGTGCAGCCGCTCAACGTCCGGAACATTCCGGGTTGCACCTACTGCCGGCCGCAGGTGGCGAGCGTCGGTCTCACCGAGGCAGCGGCAAGGGCCGCGGGCTACCAGGTGCGTGTGGGACGCTTCCCCTTCATCGGCAATGGCAAGGCGATCGCGCTGGGCGAGCCCGAGGGTCTGGTCAAGACCGTGTTCGACGCCAAGACGGGCGAGCTCCTGGGCGCGCACATGGTCGGCGCCGAGGTGACCGAGCTCATCCAGGGCTACACGATCGCCAAGACGCTCGAGAGCACCGAGCACGAGCTCATGGAGACGATCTTCCCGCACCCGACCCTATCGGAGATGATGCACGAGGCCGTGCTTGACGCTTATGGGAAGGTTCTCCACATCTAAGAGGAATGTCTCATTGGCGACGGCGGCGAGCCGCCACACCAACCCTCGCCGCCGTCGAGCGGAAAGCATGAGCGACCTCAAGGTTAGACATCCCGAGAAGGCGCATCGGCCCGACAATCCGGTCGCGCGCAAACCGCCGTGGATCCGCGTCAAGGCGCCGGTCTCGAAGGAATACCACGAGACGCGCAAGCTCATGCGTGCGCTCAGCCTCAACACGGTCTGCGAGGAGGCGGCCTGCCCCAACATCGGCGAGTGCTGGAAGCAGAAGCACGCGACGGTGATGATCCTCGGCAGTGTCTGCACGCGCGCCTGCACCTTCTGTAACGTTGCGACCGGCAAGCCTGACCAGCTCGACCCCCACGAGCCCGAGCATGTCGCCGAGGCGACGGCGGGGCTCGGGCTTGCTCACATCGTTGTGACCTCGGTCGATCGCGACGATCTCGAGGACGGCGGCGCCCAGCATTTCGTGCGCACCATCGAGGCGATCCGCAAGCGCGCGCCCGCGACCACGATCGAAGTGCTGACACCCGATTTCCTGCACAAGCCCGGCGCGATCGAGAAGGTGGTGGCGGCGAAGCCCGACGTCTTCAATCACAATCTCGAGACCGTGCCACGGCTCTATCCCGAGGTCCGGCCGGGTGCGCGGTACTTCCAGTCGCTGCGGCTCCTCGACACCGTGAAACGGCTCGATCCCGCGATGTTCACGAAATCGGGCCTCATGGTGGGACTGGGCGAGGAACGCGCCGAGGTGCTGCAGGTGATGGACGACCTGCGCGCGGCGGACGTCGACTTCCTCACCATCGGCCAGTATCTGCAGCCGACGCCGAAGCACCATGCGGTCGAGCGCTTCGTCCCGCCCGACGAGTTCGAGGGACTGAAGAGTATGGCCTTCGGCAAAGGCTTCCTCATGGTGTCGGCCTCACCCCTGACCCGGTCCTCTTATTTCGCAGGCGACGACTTCGAGAAGCTGCGCCAAGCGCGCAGGACGAAGCTTGCGGCTGGCGCCTGAGCCTGGCTAGCCGATGGCGACTCACGCCGAGCGGCGGCGGCTCCCCTATTCAGCCGAGCAGCTCTTCGACCTCGTGGCGGATGTCGAGCGCTATCCGGAGTTCCTGCCGTGGTGCGTCGGCGCGCGCATCCGCGAGCGCAAGCGCAACGAGATCGTCGCCGACCTCATCATCGGCTACCGCATGATCCGGGAGCGCTTCACCTCGCGGGTCGTGCTCGATAAACCCAAGCGCATCGACGTCGCCTACAGCGAGGGCCCGTTCCGCTACCTCAACAACCACTGGGAATTCGAGCCGCAGGACGATGGCGGCTGCATCATCGACTTCTTCGTCGATTTCGAATTCCGCTCGCGCATGCTGCAGAAGATCATCGAGGTGCTGTTCAACGAGGCGGTCAAGCGCATGGTCTCCGCCTTCGAGGCCCGCGCGCGCAAGCTCTACGGCACGCCAACCGCGCCCGAGGCCGCAAAGCCGGCGTAGTCCCGGCTTTAGCGGGCCGGATTATCGTTCCAGATGTCGCGGTAGAGCTGCCAGCCGCCTTTACCCTGTTTCCAGACCACGACGTATTTGCCGGTCCAATGGCCGAGCTTGCCGTCCTTGCCGGGCACGTCCAGTGCCACGTCGCCCGATTCGATGGCCATGCTGCCGTGTGCGTCGACGTCAGTGGTGTGCAGGCTCACGTTGGTGGCACCTGCGTCCATGAAACCCTGCCAGACCTTGCGGATCGCCTCGCGTCCGTTGGCCCGCTCCATGCTGGGCGGAAATACGGAAGCGTCGGGCGCATAGAGCGACGCGACCTTCGCGGAGTCATGCGCGGCGTAGGCCGCGAGCCAGGCTTGATTGACCTTGTCGATGGCCTGGCGAGCTTTGTCGGCCGCCAGCGCGGACCCGCTCGATCCGATTGCCACGGCGATCAGAGCCACGAGGGCCGCAATTCTTCCTAGGTTGCGCATCTCTTCTTCCCTCCCATTTCAAGATGCAATCGGCGAGATGGTATCACGTTCTATCCAAGATCCACGCGGTGTCGACCACGGTCGCGTATTCGCCATGCATGTGCGCGAGCGACAGCGCGTGCACGTCCGCGGCCTTGAAGAGGCGCCCGTCCAGCGTTTTCTTGTCGAAGGTGAAGCAGCCGTCGCTGACGACGAGGAGCTCGAAGCCCAGGTTGCCCCCCATCCGCACCGTCGCTTCAAGCGAGTTGCTGGTGCTGACGCCGGTCACGACGATCGGCGTGTGGCCATCGCACCGCAGGCGCGTTTCGAGATCGGTGCCGATGAAGGCGCTGTTGACGCGCTTGGCGATCACGGTCTCGCCGGGGCGGGGCTTTACCTCGTCCTTGAAGTCGTTGCCCGGCTGCCCCGGCCGAAAGGCCGACTGCGGCTCGGTTGAATCGTGCCGGATGTGATAGATCGGCCGGCGCGTCGCGCGCCAGCGCTCGAGCAAACTCGCGACCTTCCGCTCGCAATCGGGATTGTTGCGCGGTCCCCAATAGGGCGCCTCGATCGCCTTCTGCAGATCGATGATCACCAGTGCCGCGGAGGCGGGGAGGGTGTCAGGCGGGGGCATGAGTTCCTCTTGTCAGGTATTGCCGAGGTGTCGCTCCCAGCGTGCGGCGGAACATGGCGGTGAAGGCGCTGGCGCTGCTGTAGCCGAGGGTCTCGGCGATCCTCGCCACGGGCTCGCCCTTGGCGAGGCGACCCACGGCTTCGGCGAGGCGCACCTGTTGGCGCCATTGCGTGAAGCCCATGCCGGTCTCGCGCTGGAAGAGCCGCGCCAATGTGCGGGCGCTGGCGCCGACACGCTCGGCCCAGTCATCGAGCGTGTCGGCCTCAGCGGGATCGTCGAGAAGGGCGCGGCAGAGTGCCGCGAGCCGCGCATCCGTGGGCAGGGGGATGCGGAGCGGCACGGTGGTCGCGCGGGCGAGCTCCGCCAGGATGAGAGACATCACCAGGCCGGCGGCGCCGGCCTCGTCGTATTCGATCGGCTCCTCGACGGCGCGCAGGATGAGCGCACGCAAGAGCGGCGTCACCTCGATCACCGCGCAGCTCGAGAGCGCGGGCGGGGCGGCCTTGGGGTCGATGTAGAGCGTGCGCATGGCGACCGGGCCGCTCATGCGCACCTCGTGCTGGATGCCGGCGGGCAGCCAAACCGCGCGCAGCGGCGGCACGACCCAGGCGCCCACGGGGGAGATCACGCGCATCACGCCGTCCGCGGCGTAGATCAGCTGAGCTCTCGGATGGCTGTGCGGCGCGATCACAAAGCCACTCGGAAAATCCTTCGCCATGGCGGCGACCGGCCGCGAGACACGCTGAAAGTCCTCCCGATTGGTGCTCCGAACAGGCATGGCAGAATCTCGACAGAAACTGACGCGACAGTGTGGCTCCGCCACGCTATCTTGTCCATCGCCTGGTTGTCTCCGAGGAGAGCCCGATGTCGCCCTCATCCCCCCGCGTGGTGCGCTTCATCAACATCGCGCACGCCCTCGATCACCTGATGGTTCTGATCTTTCCGACGGCGGTGCTCGGCATGAGCGCGAGCTTCGGCGGGTCCTACGGTGAGCTGCTGGCGCTCTCGGTCGGCGGCGCGATCGCCTTCGGTGCGGGCTCGCTGCCCGCGGGCTGGCTCGGCGACCGCTGGAGCCAGCGCAACATGATGACGCTGTTCTTCATCGGCGTGGGCGCGGCGGCGCTCCTGACGGCCACCAGCACGACGCCCGCCATGCTGGCGGCGAGCCTGACGCTGCTTGGCCTCTTCGCCGCGATCTATCACCCCGTCGGTACGGCGATGCTGGTGGCGAACGCGGCGAAGCTCGGCCGCACCATCGGCGTCAACGGTGTCTGGGGCAATATGGGCGTGGCGGCTGCGGCGATCACCGCGGGAGCGCTGACGCAGATCTTGGGATGGCGCTGGGCCTTCGTGGTTCCCGGCGTCGCATCGATCGGTCTCGGGATCGCGTTCCACCTGATGGTTCCCGACCAAGTCGCGCAGAAGAAGACCGCGGCGCGCACCGGCGCGGCGTTGCCGCGGAGCGTGATCGTGCACGCCTTCTCCGTGCTGGTGCTGGTGGCGGCGACCGGCAGCGTGGTCTTCCAGGCGATGACGAACTCGATGCCCAAGGTATTCGACGAGCGGCTGTCGTGGCTCACGGGCTCGCCGTTCTGGATCGGCGTCATTGCCGCGACGGTCTATGTGATCGGCGCCATGGCGCAGCTCATCGTCGGGCATTTCGTCGACCGGCATCCGCTGCGCACGGTCTTCCTGCCGCTCTCGCTGATCCAGGGGCCATGCCTGCTGCTCGCGGCGTGGGCGCAGGACTGGGCGATGCTGGCGCTCGCGGTCGCCATCATCTTCGGCATCTTCGGCCAGGTCACCATCAACGACGCCATGGTGGCGCGCTACACCGATCAGGCTTGGCGGGCGCGGGCCTATGCGTTCCGCTACGTCGTCTCCTTCACCGCCGGCGCCTGCGCGATCCCGCTGGTGGCGCTCTTGCACGAGCGCGCGGGAGGCTTCACCGTGACATTCCTGGTGCTGGCGGCTTTCGGCTCCATGGTCTTTGTGGGTGCGCTATTGTTCCCACATCGGCCGGAGGAGCTCGAGGTGCTCCCGGTCAACGCGCAACCCGCGGAGTGAGGAATGACGGATCACGGTAAGAAATGGACGATCTCGGAGCGCGCTGAAGCGACGCACAGCGGCAGTATCGTCTGGGACGCGCACGCCTGCCTGCCGCTGCTGCCGGGCCAGAGCATGGCGGCGCTGGAGCAGCATCGCGCGGCGGGCGCCAGCTATGTCTCGATCAACGTCGGCATGGATTTCAATCCGATCCCGACGATCATGCGGGTGATCGCGGCGTTCCGCGCCTGGATCGCCGAGCATTCCGACCACTATCTGCTGCCCGAGAGCGTCGATGACATCCGCCGCGCCAAGCGCGAGGGAAAGGTCGCTGTCGCCTTCGACCTCGAGGGCTCCGTCATGCTGGACGACGATCTCTCGATGCTCGCGCTCTATCGCGACCTCGGCGTGCGCCAGATTCATCTCGCCTACAACCGCGACAACTCCGTGGGCGGCGGCTGCCACGGCGCCGACGTGCCGCTGACGCCGTTCGGGCGAGAGGTCGTGGATGAGATCAACCGGGTTGGTCTGATCATGGACTGCTCGCACTCCGGCTATCGCACCAGCATGGACGTGATGGCGCGCTCGAAGCGGCCGGTGGTGTTCTCGCATTCCAATCCCAAGAAGCTCAAGAACCACGCCCGCAACGTGACGGACGACCAGATCGATGCTTGTGCGCGCACCGGCGGCGTGGTTTGCGTGAGCGGGATCGGCATCTTCCTCGGCGCCAACGACATCAGCACGGAGACGCTGATCCGCCATGTCGATTACGTCGTCGATCGCATCGGGATCGACCATGTCGGCATCGGCCTCGACTACGTTTTCGATCGCGCCGCCAACGACGATCCACCGGGCCTCGTGCGCGAGGACTGGTGGCCGCCCGACAACGAGTACGGGAAATCGCTCTACGGCGAGATGAAGATCGTCCCGCCGGAGCGGTTGCCGGAGATCACCGAGGCCTTGCTCGCGCGCCAATACCGCGAGGCCGATGTCGCCAAGATCCTCGGCGGCAACATGATGCGCGTCGCCGAGCAGAGCTGGCGGCCCCGCGGGAGTTGACGTCGGCAGGGCTCGCTGTTCAGGAAATCGCCCGGCGATAGGTGTAGACGCCGTCGCCGCGCTCGGTGCGGCTCATGCGGCCCTCGTTCACGAGGTATTGCAGGTGCGCGAGCGTCTCCCCGATGGCGAAGCCGATCTGGTGCGCGTCGAGCTTTCGCCGAAACAGCACGGGCACGATCTCGGTGCAAGTGCGCGGCTCGGCGCACGCCGCCTCGAGCTCGGCGAGCCGCGCCTCGTGATGGGCCGCCAGCTGATCGATCCGGGTGTGCAGGCCGTGGAAGGGCAGGCCGTGCGAGGGCAGCACCAGCGTGCTCGCGGGCACCGAGCGCTTGATCGTCTCGAGCGAGGCCAGAAAGAGCGCCAGGGGATCGGCATCCGGCTCCTGGGGCCAGAGGCTGACATTGGGCGAGATCTTCGGCAGTACCTGGTCGCCGGCGATGAGGATGTCGAGTTCCTCGCTGTAGAGGCACGCATGCTCTGGCGCGTGGCCGCGCCCCACGATTACGCGCCAACGGTGACCGCCGATCGTCATCTCCGCGCCGTCGCTCAGCCGATGGAAGCGATGCGGCACCGGGCTTACGCGCTTCCGATAGGGATTGCCGCGACCCGCGAAGATCGACCGCGTCGCCTCGTCGGCGCCGGTGCGCCGGTAGAAATCGAGCGCATTCGTGACGAAGGCCTCTGTATCATCGAGACAGAGCATGCGCGCGAAGAGCCACTCGGTCTCGGTGCACCAGAGTGGCACCGCGAGCTTCTCCGTGAGCCAGCCGGCGAGCCCCATGTGATCGGGATGGAAATGCGTGACGACGAGGCGCGCCACCGGCTTGCCGTCGAGCGCATGCCCGAGCACCGCGTCCCAATGGCGCTTTGTTTCGTCGGTATCGAGCCCGCTGTCGACGATCACCCAGCCATCGTGATCCTCGAGGAGCCACAGATTGATGTGATCGAGCGCGAAGGGCAGCGGCATGCGCAGCCACTTGATCCCTGGCCCGACGGTCGTGACGGCGCCTGATGCCGGCGGCGCCGCGTGGGGAAAGCTCAGCGCGGCGTTGCCGCCATCATGCGGACTCATGTAATGCCTGACTTGCGTTGATCAGACGCGCTCGAGGATCGCGGCGATGCCTTGGCCGACGCCGATGCACATGGAGACCAGCGCGTAGCGGCCTTGACGGCGACGCAACTCGCGGATGGCTGTGAGCGCGATGCGCGCGCCCGAGGCGCCGAGCGGATGGCCGACCGCGATGGCGCCGCCGTTGGGATTGACGCGGGCGTCGTCCTCGGGAAGCTCCAGCAGCTTGAGGCAGCCCAGCACCTGCGTCGCGAAGGCCTCGTTGACCTCGATCACGTCCATGTCCTTGAGCGTGAGGCCGGCACGCTGCAGCGCCTTCTTGGCGGCAGGCACGGGGCCCAGGCCCATGACGCGCGGCTCGACGCCCGCGATTGCCGCGGAGACGACGCGCGCCATCGGCGCCTTGCCGCTCTTCTCGCCGAGCTCGCGGGTGCCGACGATCACCGCGCCCGCGCCGTCGTTGATGCCCGACGCGTTGCCCGCGGTCACCACGCCGTTCGAGAACAGCGGCTTCAATTCCTGCAGCCGCTCGAGCGTCGTATTGGGGCGCGGATGCTCGTCGAGCGCCACCACGGTCTCGGTGCCCTTCTTGGCGCCGGGCACGCTGACAGCCGCGATCTCCGCCTCGAAGAAGCCAGCGGCTCTTGCCTTCGCGTATTTCTCCTGCGAGCCCAGCGCGAAGCGGTCGGAGGACTCCCGGGAAATCGCGAGATCGCGACCGACATTGTCGGCGGTCTCCGGCATGGTGTCCTGGCCGAAGCTCTTACCGATCTTCGGATTGGGGAAACGCGCGCCGATCGTCGAATCGAACACGCGGACGTCGCGCGCATAGGCGCTGTCGCTCTTCGCCATCACGAAGGGCGCGCGGCTCATGCTCTCGACGCCGCCGGCGACGAAGAGGTCGCCCTGGCCGCTGCTTGCGGCGCGCGCGGCGTCGCAGATCGCGGCGAGGCCGCTGCCGCAAAGCCGGTTCACGGTGATGCCGCCGATGGAGGTCGGCAGGCCCGCCAGCAGTGCCGCGTGGCGCGCGACATTGCGGGCGTCCTCGCCGGCCTGGTTGGTGCAGCCCATGACGGAGTCCTCGTAGGACTCTGGCTCGAAGGGATTGCGCGCCACCAGCGTCTTGATCACGCCCGCGAGCAGATCGTCCGGGCGGACCGGCGCCAGCCCGCCCGCGTGGCGACCGAACGGCGTGCGCAAACCGTCGTAGATATAGGCGTTCATCATAGGTCCGATGTTCCTTGGTAAGGCGCGAAGCCGCGCCGGCCGATGATTGACCGGCAAGGTAAGACAATGCGACAGTGCGCGACAAGCACGTCGTCCCGCCTCGTCATTTCCGAAGAATGTCCTCACTAATGCGGCACTTTCACTATCCCAACCGCTCGCTCGCGGTGGCGGGCGAAGCCATGGCGGCGACCTCGCATCCGTTGGCGACGCTGACCGCGATCGAGACATTGAAGGCTGGCGGCAATGCCGTCGACGCCGCGATCGCCGCGGCGGCGCTGCTGGCCGTCGTCGAGCCTGCCATGACCGGCATCGGCGGCGACTGCTTTGTGCTCTATGCGCCGAAGGCTGGCGTGCCGATTGCCTACAACGGCTCCGGCCGCTCCCCCAAGGCGGCGGCGCTCTCCTGGTACACGGACCGGAAATTCCCGGAGATTCCCATCGAGTCTCCGCATTCCGTGACGGTCCCCGGCGCCATCGAGGCGTGGTTCCGGCTGCAGCGCGACCACGGCAGGATGGAGATGGCGGCGCTCCTACAGCCGGCCATCCGCGCGGCGGATCAAGGTGTCCGCATCGAGCAACGGGTCGCCTTCGACTGGCTGATCGGCGTCGACAAGTTGAAGCGCGATGCGGCGAGCCGCGCGGTCTTCTTGATGGGTGGCGAGGCGCCGCGCACCGGCGACCTGCACCGCCAGCCCCTCTTGGCGGAGACGCTGCGGAAGATCGCTCAAGGCGGACCTAAGGCGTTCTATGAAGGCGCGGTCGCGGCGGACATGGTCGCGAAGCTCCGGGAACTCGGCGGTCTCCACACCGAGGAGGATTTCGCCGCCACGGAAGGCGAGTATGTGACGCCGATCTCTGCGCCCTATCGCGGTCATCGCGTCTACGAGTGCCCGCCCAATGGCCAAGGCCTGATCGCGCTGATGATCTTGCGAACTCTCGAGGCTTACGGGTTCGGCGACCGAAAGTGGAGCGCAGCCGACCGTCACCATCTGTTGGCGGAAGCGACCAAGGCCGCCTATCGCGTCCGCGACGCCTTCATCGGCGAGCCCAAGGCCATGACGGTGTCGGTGGAAGAGCTGCTTTCGGATGCGCGCGCGGAGCGGACGCGCGCCCGGATCCGGCTCGATAGCGCCTCGGAGCCGGTCCACTGGGACGAGCTCGAGCACAAGGACACGGTCTATCTGACCGTGGTCGATCGCGAGCGCAATGCGATCTCGTTCATCAACTCGCTGTTCCACGATTTCGGCTCCGGCATCACGGCGCCCAAGACCGGCGTCCTGCTGCACAGCCGCGGCTACATGTTCCGAACCATCCCAGGGCATCCCAATGCCATGGGGCCGCGCAAGCGGCCGTTGCACACGATCATCCCGGGCCTGCTGATGAAGGGTGACCGCACGGTGATGCCGTTCGGCGTGATGGGCGGTAACTACCAGGCGACTGGCCACGCCATGCTTCTAATGCAGATGCTCGACCGCGGCTTCGATCCCCAGATGGCGCTGGAGCAGCCGCGCAGCTTCGCCTTCGATGGCAAGCTGCAACTCGAGGTCACGATCGGCCCGGACGTCGCGGCGGACCTGGAGCGGCGCGGCCACAAGCTCGAGCGGCTGGTGAAGCCCCATGGCGCGGGCCAGGCGATCTGGATCGATCACGAGCGCGGCGTCCTGTTGGGCGGATCGGATCCGCGCAAGGACGGCTGCGCGCTCGGATTCTGATCACCCGCTCTTCGGCGCAGTCCCTAATAGGCGGTTGATCGCGCCGTGCAGTTCCGCGGCACGGAAGGGCTTCGCGAGCGTTGCGTCGGCGCCGAGCCGTTTCGCCCATTGCAGCACCGGCGCAGCCTCAGTGGTGCCGCGCCCGGACATAGCGATGACTTTGATGCCGGGCTTGAGGCCGCGAATCTCCCGAATGGTCTCCAAGCCCTCCTTCTCGGGCATGATAATATCGGTGATGACGACGTCGGGAGCATGGGAGCGCACGAGGTCAATCCCGACCGCGCCGTTCTCGGCCTCGAGCACGACGTGCCCCTCGGGCACGAGGATACGCTGCACCATCCGGCGCATCAGAATCTCGTCGTCGATCACGAGTATGACCGCCATCAGAACATATCCTGGGTCACCCGTATTGCTCCTCTAGGGCCTCGCGTACGGCGCGCGCCAGATCTTGCTTACGATAGGGCTTGCCCAGAAGCCGGCGCGCGTTGAGGGCCTCGCTATCCTGGAACCTTGTCTCGGAGAAGCCAGAGGTCAATAGGACCCTGAGTCCGGGCCGCCGTGTCTCGGCCTCTCGCGCGAGTTCGAACCCATCTCGCAGGCCGGGCATGACGACGTCGGTCAGCAACAGGTCGATGGGTCCCGGGCGGTCCAGGATCTCAAGCGCCGAAGCGGCGTTATCGGCCTCCAACACGCGATATCCGAGATCCTGTAGCTGCTTGACGAGGATACGCCGCATCTTCGGATTGTCCTCGACCGCGAGGATGCTCTCCGAGCCGCGAAGCGTGGGCCGAGCCGGAGCTCCGTTGACCGCTTGAGTGACCCCATTCGCCGACACGCGCGGAAGATAGAGCCGAAACGTGCTGCCCTTTCCAGGCTCGCTGTATACGTTGACGTGTCCGCCGGATTGCTTGACGAAGCCGAAGACCGAGCTCAAGCCGAGGCCGGTGCCCTTCCCAGGTTCCTTCGTCGTGAAGAATGGCTCGAAGATACGGCTCGCGACCTCTGGCGACATGCCGGTGCCGGTATCGCTCACCTCGACGATCGCATAATCTCCGACCGAGACGTCGGGGTGCTCCGCGACATAGTCGCGGTCGCAATGTCCGTTCCGCGTGGCGATGACGATGCGTCCGCCCTTGGGCATGGCGTCGCGTGCGTTGGTGGCAAGGTTCGCCAGCGCTGCCTCCAGCTGACCGCGATCGGCGCTAACTGGCCAGAGATCGGGGCTCAAATCGAGCTTGATCCCGATATTGATGCCGAGCGTGCGGCCGAGCAGCTTAGCGAGCCCGGATATCATCTCGTTGAGGTCGAGCTGCTGCGGCTGCAGGGGTTGGCGCCGCGCGAAGGCCAGTAGGCGGCGAGTCAGATCCGCCCCGTGCAGCGCAGCCTCGAGCACATCCTTGGCGAGTTCGCTGGTGGCGGGGTCGTCGCGGCTCAGCTCGGCGAGCAGATCAAGATTGCCGATGATGATGCCGAGCAGGTTGTTGAAATCGTGAGCGAGACCGCCGGTCAGTTGCCCGACGGCATCCATCTTCTGGACTTGCCGCAGATGCGCCTCCGCCGCGAGCTTCTCGGTGATGTCGCGCAGGAAGGCGTTGAACACATAGCTGGCGCCGCGCGGCAGCGCCGTCACGCTGAGCTCGATTTTTATCCGTTGGCCGTCGCGGCGAACGGCATCGAGCTCGATGCGCTTACCGAGAATGGGCCCGCTGCCGTCCCGCAAGAAGCGCGCGATGCCGTCGCGATGACGGCTGCGGAGGTCGTCTGGCACGATCAAGCCGGTGAGCGGCTTCCCGACCGCCTGTTCGCGCGTCCAGCCGAAGATGGCCTCAGCTTGCGGATTCCATTCGAGCACGTGTCCGGCGTCGTCCATCTGGATGAAAGCATCAAGAGCGCTGTCGATGATGTCGCGGGCCAGCTTCTCGCTCTCGCTGGCCGCTTGCTGCGCAAGCTTCAGCGCTGTTATGTCGACGCGCAAGCCAGCGACGCCGCCATTGCGCATGCGCCGCTCGCTCACGAGAATGTGGCGGCCATCCCCGAGCTGTATCTCCACCACGCTGGCAGGCGCGCGGTGCTGTCTCACGCGGCGAGCGAGCCATTCCTCCCGGTCCGCTTCCTCGACTTGGTAGCGGCCCGTCTCGAGGCTCCGGCGTAGCGTTTCTTCGAAAGTCACACCCGGGACATGATTGATCGCGGTGTTGGCATCCAGGTTCCGCATGGCCGCATTGCACATCACGAAGCGATCCTCGTGATCGAAGATGATGAAGCCTTCCGAGATGCTATCGACCGCGTCTTGGAGCACTGCCTCGGCCTGTCTCGCGCGGTTGAGCGCGATTACCAACCCTGTCTCGTCGTGGGCGGTGCCTCGATAGCCGAGGAAGATCCCGCTCGGGTCGAAGAAGGGCTTGCCGCTCACGGACAAGTAAATCCGCTCACCAGCAGCGTTGGTCAGGGAATAGCGAAAGTTTCGGAATGCGCGCCTCGCGTCCAGATCGGCTCGGTGCTGATCCCACCTTTCCGCGCCTGAGAGATCGACGCCCGGGAACTCCCAGCGCGGCCGTCCGAGCGCGCTCGCGACGGAAAATCCGTAAGCCACCAATCTGGCTTGGCTCTGGTCGTTGAAATAGGTGTAGCCGTGGTCAGGACCGGTCTCCCAGATGTAATCGCCCGACACTTCCGCTACGTCGCGGAAACGCTGCTCGCTCTCGCTCGCGGCTTGCTGCGCGAGCTTCAGGGCGGTGATGTCGACGCGCAGGCCGGCGATGCCGCCATTCCGCATGCGCCGCTCGCTGACCAACACGTGGCGCCCGGTATTGAGCTGGAGTTCGACTTGGCTGTCCGCTTGCCGGTGTAGCCGGATGCGGTTCGCGAGCCACTCCTCTTCGCGGCCCACGGCCTCCCTGTATTGCCCCTTTGCGATTCCATCACGCACCATATCCTCGAAGCGAGTGCCCGGGACGAACTGATCGACGCTATCGGGATAGATCTTGCGGTAGGTCTCGTTGCACATCACAAACCGGTCCTCGTGATCGAAGATCACGAAGCCCTCGGAGATGCTCTCGATCGCGTCCCTGAGGAGCGCCTCGGCGTGCTCCGCGCGCGCCAGCGCAGTCACCGCTTTGGTCTCGTCGGTCGCTGTGCCGCGATAGCCCGTGAAATTGCCCCCGCTGTCGAAAACAGGCTTGCCGCTCACTAGCATGTGGAGCCGCTCGCCGTTGTCTGCCGTCAGGGTGTAGCGAAACTGCCGGAACGGCAGCCCTGCGCTCAAGGTGGCTCTGTGCTGGCGCCAAGCCTCGTCCTGCTCGGGATCATCCACACCGCTGATCTCCCAGCGGGTTCGGCCGATCGCGCGATCGGGGGGAAAGCCAAGGGCCGTCAGGTGCTCGCGGCCGCCGCCCGCGAAGAGGGTGAAGCGGTGCTCGGCGTCGGTTTCCCATATCCAGTCGCCCGCGACCTCCGCGATGTCCCGGAAGCGTTGCTCGCTATCGCGCAGTTGAGCCTCGACCTGCTTCCGATGCTCGACATCGGTCTCAAGACGCGCATTGATCGCGGCGGTTCGGGTCCGGTTCCACCCCGAGATCAGGACGATCAAGCTGACAAGAAGGCTGATCGCCGCGCCGCCGAGCAAGATCAAGGTCGGCTGATTCTGACCGATGCCGGCGCCGAACGAGGGCAGCACGACGAAGCGAAGAATCCAGGAATGATTTGAGACGGCAATCGGGCGGTCGACAACGGTGGCGCCGTCGATGGGCGGGCGCTCACGGAGGGCGCTGGCTCGATAAAGCAGCGCCCGCTCCTCCGCGATCAGCCCATCATAGATCTCCAGCCCGATCGCGTTGGACGCACTCGGGAAGGTAGCCGTGATCAGGTCCTGCATCCGGAATGCCGCGTAAACATAGCCCTTAAGCGCTGCACGGCGTGCGTCAACCGTGTCGGCTGGCGCCTGGGCTCGATAGAGCGGCAGGTAGAGTAGGAAGCCGGGCTGGTCGGCGTCACGGTCCTGAACAAGCGTGAGCTTTGCCGACATCACGGGCGCGCCGAGATCGCGAGCTGCGTCCAGTGCGGCGCGTCGGGTAGGCTCCGACAGCATGTCGAATCCCAATGCACTTTGGTTGCGAGCGGTGTTTGGCTCCGAGTAGAGCACCGGCACGAGCTCGTCGCGGGGACCGTCGGGCCACACGGTGTAAGCGGGGAGGTTTCCTGTGCGAGTGTCCTGGAGGAGGGCGTCGAGCTCACTCGTCGTCAGGCGCGGGGCGAAACCGAGCGCCTGGATGCTGGGCAGGTTCTCTCGAAGGTTGATGGTATCGACGTAGCTCCGCCACTGCTCGCGGCTCACGGAGGGCGACGCTGCAAAAAGCCCGGCGGCGCCATGCAGCACGCCCACGTAGTCATCCATCCGCTCTTCGAGGGTCGAGGTCATCTCACCGATCTGGCGGTCGAGACGCGATTCGGTTTCGGCGTCGATCGCCGCCCGGGTCACTCGCCATGCGGCGCCTGTGATGCTCAGTGATGCAGCGAGTACCAGGACCGCCCACAGCAAGACGGGAGCACGGCGCGTCGACTTGTTTGGAGCTCCCGACAGCACCCGCTTTCTCCTACTCGCCGGCAAGCTAGCAGCCGCTTGGAACGGTCGAGATCAGAGTACTTCAAACTTGGTAAAATTTTGCCTAACGGGCTCGATTTTCCCAAGGACTCAAGACACTTGGCAAATCGCAGGTGACCTGATTGAAGTAGCATCACCCTGTCGCCGATTTCCTCCAAGGGGTGAAACGCATGATCACCATCGACCTCGCGGGCAAAGCGGCACTCGTGACCGGCGGTGCCTCCGGCATCGGCTTGGCCGCGGTCGAGGTGTTCGCGCGCGCGGGTGCCACGGTGGCGCTCAATCATCTCGCCGACGATCCCCGCGGTGAACGGGAGATCAAACGCCTGCAGGCCGAGGGCCATCGCGTCGTCGCGGCGCCGGGGAATGTTTCGAAGCCGGGCGAGGCCGAGAAGATGGTGACGGCCGCGATCGATCGGCTTGGTCGGCTCGACTACCTCGTGAATAACGCGGGCACGCCGGGTCCCGGAACCACGGCGCCGATTGATCTCGCCCGCCTCGACGCGATGACCGAGGAGTTCTGGAGCGCGATCCTGAATACGAATCTGATCGGGCCCTTCCGCTGCGCCCATGCCGCGGTCGGCGCCCTCAAGGAGTCCCGGGGCGCGGTCTGCAATACGGCCTCGATCGCGGGGCTCGGTAGCATCGGCAGCAGCATCGCCTATGGCGCCAGCAAGGCGGGCCTGATCAACCTCACGATCGCGCTCGCGCGCGTGCTGGGGCCGGAGGCGCGCTGCAATGCCGTGGCGCCGGGGCTTGTGGATTCGCCCTGGACCAAGCCTTGGCCCGACAACCGCAAGACCGACTATACCGAGCGCACCATGCTGCGGCGCGCGTCGACGCCCCGCGATATCGCGGAGGTGATCTTCTTCTTGTGCACCGGGGCCGGCATGGTGACGGGCCAGACGCTCGCCGTCGATGGCGGGCGGCTTTAGGTAGCCCATTCGCCGTTACCGAGAGTAGCGGCGGCAATCTCCGGGCTCGCGCTCTTCGTCCGGTGACGTATCGACCATCAGTTACTACATCATGGGTGTCGTGGAGACGCTTCCATACAGTCCTGACGTGTTCTGGATCGAGACGCGCAGCCCGGGCAGGCTCGCGATCCTGCGCCGGCCGCGGTGCGACGATGCGCTCGATGACGTCGTCGTCGAGTGGCTCGCCGTCGGCATCGATACCGTGGTTTCCCTGCTGACGGACGGCGAGGCGAGGGACCTCGGCCTCGGACGGGAAGCCGAAGCCTCCCGCGAGGCCGGCCTGACGTTCGTGGAATTCCCGATTGCCGATTTCGGCGTGCCGGCATCGGCGGCCCGGATCGCACCCGTGGTGCAACGGATCGTCGCCACGCTTC